>JAHDYE010000068.1:11172-17182 GCA_023383035.1 Burkholderiaceae bacterium
ATCGACATCGTGCAGGAGCAGATCCGCATCGCCGCGGGCGAGAAGCTGCGCTTTCGCCAGCGCGACATCGTGGTCCGCGGCCACGCAATCGAATGCCGCATCAACGCCGAAAACGCCTATACGTTCACGCCGTCGCCGGGCCGCATCACCGCCTGGCATCCGCCGGGCGGCCCGGGCATCCGCGTCGATTCGCACGCCTACGCCAACTACTTCGTGCCGCCCAATTACGACTCGATGATCGCCAAGGTGCTCGCCTACGGCGACACGCGCGACCAGGCGATCCGGCGCATGCGCATCGCGCTGTCCGAGATGGCGATCGAGGGCATCCAGACCAACCTGGCGCTGCATCGCGAACTGCTCGCCGACGCCCATTTCGTGACCGGCGGCACGTCGATCCACTACCTGGAGCAGAAGCTCGCCCTGCGCGGCAGCTGAGCCCGCGGACGACCCGAAGCATGTGGTCGGAGATCGAATTCGTCGTCGAGGGCGATGCGGTGGCGTCGTGGACCGATGCGCTGCTCGAAGCCGGCGCCGCGTCGGTGCGCGCCGAGGACGCCGATGCGCACTCGGCCGACGAAACGCCGATGTTCGGCGAACCCGGCGAACCCGCCCCGGCCGGTGGGTGGCCGCGCACGCGCCTGTCCGCGCTGGTCGAGGCGCGCACCGACGCGCAGGCGCTGCTGGCGCGCGCCGGCGCGCTGTGCGGGCTGCCGCCGCCGGCCCGGTTCGAACGCCAGCTGCTGCCGGAACACGACTGGGTACAGGCCACGCAGGCGCAGTTCGCGCCGATCCCGATCGGTACGCGCCTGTGGATCACGCCGTCGTGGCATCTGCCCGAAGGCGACGCGCAACGCGACGCGGCACGCGTGATCGACGGCCGCTGCGCGATCGTGCTCGATCCCGGCCTCGCTTTCGGCACCGGCAGCCACCCGACCACGCAGCTGTGCCTCGAATGGCTCGACCTGCACCTGCGCGGCGGCGAGCGCGTGGTCGACTACGGCTGCGGATCGGGCATCCTCGCGATCGCCGCCGCGCGCCTCGGCGCGGGCGCGGTGCACGCGATCGACATCGATCCGCAGGCGCTCGAGAGCACGCGGCGCAACGCGGCGGTCAACGGGGTGACGCTGGACATCCGCGCCACGACCGACCCGCTGCCGGAGCGGGCCGACGTGGTGGTCGCGAACATCCTCGCCAATCCGCTGCGGGTGCTCGCGCCGCTGCTGAGCGGCCTGCTTGCCCCGGGCGGCCGGCTGGTGCTCGCCGGCCTGCTCGACCGGCAGGCGGCGCAGATCGCCGCCTGCTACCCGCAGGTCGCGCTCGAACCCTGGCGCTCGCTCGACGGCTGGACTTGTCTGGCGGGAACGCTGCGCTCATGATCGGAACGACCCGGCACGCGACCTGCGCGCGACCCGCTCGCTGAACGATCCGAGATCCATGGCGCTCGCCACCACCTGCCCGCAGTGCAAGACCAGCTTCAAGGTCGTGCCCGACCAGCTCAAGCTGCGCCGCGGCCTGGTGCGTTGCGGCATGTGCCAGCACGTGTTCTCGGGCGTCGACTACCTGCGCTACGTCGACGAATCGAAGCGCGCAACGGCGCGCGACGCCGCCCCGCGCACGCCGGCCGGCCCGGAGGGCGCTCTCGAAACCGCGTTCTTCCTGCCGGAGACGATCCTGGCCGCGCCGCCGGCGGGCAGCATGCCCGGCTCGCCGCAAGGACGCGACCCGTCCGACGCGGACGCGGGCGCCGACGCACCGGTCGTGGGCACGACCGACAGCGACCTGCTCGCGCTGGGCCGCGAGCCCGTGCCACCCGACGTGCAGGCGGGACGCGCCCCGGGACCGGTCGGCCCGCCGTCGATCGACTGGCCGGGCGCGCAGATCGACTGGCAGCAGGATCCGACCCTGCCGCTGACGCACCGGCCACTCGACGACACACCGGCAGACGAGAGCGGGAATGGCGAGGAGGCCGACACCACGGCATCGCCGCCGACGCACGCGCCGCCCGAACCTGGGGAGCAGGCCGCGCCGCAGACGGCCACCGCACCGGAGGCGGCGTCGGAACAGGCGCCAGCGGAGCAGGCGGCCGTGCCGGAGCGGGAGCAGGCGCCGGTGAGAGACCCGGAGCACGAGCCGGCACCCGGGCCGGAGCCATGGCCGGGGCCGGGGGAGCCATGGCCGACGGCGTTACCGCGGGATGACGGCATCGGGCACGAACCGGTGTTCGCCCCCGAGCCGGTCGCCGGACGTGAACCGATGGAGGAGCCTGCATCGGACGCAACCACGCTTGACCAGGTGCGGGCACCCCACGACGAAGGGCACGGCGAAGTCGAGTCGCTCACCGCGACGGCGCCGGTCGGCTTCGACCACACCGGCCACGACGACGAGAGAGATGAGGAGGACCGCGGCGGCGATGCGCGGCGCCCGGCCTTCGCCGCGCCCGCCTTCCCGGCCATGTCGCACCTGCCCGCCGCCGGCAGCCGGCTCGCGCGTTCGCCGGGCCGTGAGCACGACGTGCCGGAACACGACGACGAAGCGGTGATCGACTACTTCTCGTCGGGACGCCGCGGCATCGGTTTCGTCGACCGGCACGGGCCGCTCGCATTGCTGGGCGTTGCGCTGCTGGTCGTGCTGCTCGGCCTGCAATGGGCGATCGCACAGCGCTCGATGATCGCTGCACGCCTTCCTGCTCTCGCACCCGTGATGTCGACGCTGCTCGCCCCGTTCGGCCTGAGCGTCGGACCGCCGCGCGATCTCGAATCCCTGACGATCGAGTCGTTCGAACTGCAGGCGTCCGCGACGCCCGGCGTGCTGGCGATGTCGGCGCTGCTGCGCAACCGTGCCGATTACGCCGTACAGTGGCCGTCGATGCAGCTCACGCTCACCGACACGGCCAACCGGGTGCTGGTGCGCAAGGTGCTCCTGCCCGCCGACTATCTGCGCGAAGCCGGCGGCGACGGTATTCCGGCACGCGCCGAGTGGCCGGTGCGCATGGCGCTGGAAGCGAAGGACCTGCACCCGGCCGGCTACTCGGTCGTCCTGTTCTATCCCTAGCGGGGCAAACCCCAGGAGTCACGATGTCTCGACGCGTCCTGATCAGCGGCTCGGTCGCCTACGACACGATCATGGTGTTCGAAGGCCACTTCAAGGACCACATCCTGCCCGACCGGGTGCACATGCTGAACGTCGCCTTCCTCGCGCCGAAGCTCAAGCGCGAGTACGGCGGTTGCGCCGCCAACATCGCCTACAACCTCGGCGCCCTCGGCGGCCACCCGGTGGTGCTGGCGACGATCGGTCGCGATGGCGGCGACTATCTCGCGCGTCTCGATGCGCTGGGCATCGACGTCAGCCAGGTCCGGCGGCTCGACGAGCAGTACACCGCGCAGGCGTTCATCACCACCGACCTGTCGGACAACCAGATCATCGCCTTCCATCCGGGCGCGATGTCCGACGCGCACGTGGTCTCGGCGGCGGCGGCGCAACGCGCGGGCGAAGCGGCCGCGTTCGGCATCGTCGCGCCCAACGGCCGCGACGCGATGCTGCAGCACGCACGCGAGTTCGTCGAGGCGGGCGTGCCGTACATCTTCGATCCGGGTCAGGGGCTGCCGATGTTCGACGGCGCGGCGCTGCGCGGCTTCATCGAAACGGCCACCGCCGTCACGGTCAACGACTACGAGTCGTCGCTGCTGGTGGAGCGCACGGGCTGGAGCGAGGCGCAGATCGCCGAGCGCGTGCAGGCGCTGATCGTCACGCGCGGCGCCGAGGGCTCGGACGTCTACCAGGCAGGCCGCATGACGCGCATCGCGCCGACGGCGATCGCGCGCGCGGTCGACCCCACCGGTTGCGGCGACGCCTATCGCGGCGGCCTGCTCTACGCGCTGTCGAATGGCGCGGACTGGACCGATGCGGCGCGGCTGGGCAGCGTGATGGGGGCGATCAAGATCGAGAACCAGGGCGCGCAGAACCATCGCATCGACCGCGACGAGGTCACACGCCGCTTCGCGCAGGCCTACGGTCACGCTCCCTGGTAGAGACGCGCGCGCAGCGTCGCACCGTCGATCGCCGCGTCGGCCTCGAACAGCTTGCGCCGGGCGCCCGCGCCCGCCAGCAGCCGCACCGACCGCTTCGGCAGGTCGAGCCGCGCCGCCAGGAACCGCGCGATCTCGTCGTTGGCGCGGCCGTCCACCGGCGGTGCTCCCACGCGCAGCTTCAGGCAGCCGTCGTGCTCGCCGACGACTTCGGTGCGCGCCGCGCCCGGCTGCGCGGCGACGCGGATGCGCCAGCCGCCCGGCGCACCGCCGAGCCACGAGGGAAGGGAGTCGTGCGCCACGATGCACCGGCGGCCGCGCGGCACGCGGCCGTGACGCCGCTCAGGCGGCCAGCGCCATGAACGACGGCATCGCCGACTGCAGCAGCGTCAGCAGCAGCTGAACCAGCAGGATCAGCACCAGCGGCGACAGGTCGACTCCGCCGATCAGGGGCACGACGCGGCGGATCGGCGCGAGAAACGGCTGCGTGAGCGCATCGACCGTCGGCGCGATCGGTGCATGCGGATTGACCCATGAAAGCACCGCCAGCAACAGCACCAGCGCGGTGAGCAGCCACAGCGACCACTTGACGAGCCAGAACAGCGCCAGCAGCACGACCGCGCCGAAAGCCGGCGTGCGGCCGCGCCCGAAGATCAGCACGAACAGGATCGCGAGCACGATCGCCAGCAGCAGCGCCGCGGCGAGGCTGGCCCAGTCGATGCTGCGGGGCCCCTTGCGCGCGGCCGGCAGCACGCCGCGCAACGGGCGCACGATCCACTCGGTGACGGCGATGACGAACTGGCCGATCTGAGTGCGCGCACCGAGCCCGAGCCAGTTCATGTACGTACGCAGCACGCACGCCGTGGCGAGCAGGCTGCCCAGCGTTTCGAGCAGGAGCCAGAGTGCTTGGTTCATGCCGTGCGGTCCGGAATCGCGGAGGATTCTCGCACAAAGAAAAGAGTCCCGCGGCGCCGTGTCGACGCACGCGGGACTTCGAATCGGCGGCGGCCGCTCCCGCTACGGGAGGGGTCGCCGCCGGCGCAAGCGCCGATGCCTACGGGCGATTGCCGGTCGGGAACGGCCAAGCGGCGGCCGGGTTCAGCGGCTTGGCAGCAGGCGCAGGCTTGCTGGCGGCAGCAGCCGGCTTCTTGGCCGCTTTTTTCTTGGCAGCCGGCTTCCTGGCCGCTTTCTTCGCGGCAGGCTTGCGCGCGGCTTTCTTCACCGCTTTCTTGGCGGCCGGCCGCTTCGCAGCGGCTTTCTTCACCGCTTTCTTCACCGCTTTCTTCGCAGCCGGCTTCTTCGCGGCAGCCTTCTTCACCGCTTTCTTGGCGGCCGGCCGCTTCGCAGCGGCTTTCTTCACCGCTTTCTTGGCAGCAGGCTTCTTGGCAGCGGCCTTCTTCACCGCTTTCTTGGCGGCGGGCTTCTTCGCAGCGGCTTTCTTCACCGCTTTCTTGGCGGCTTTCTTGGCAGTGGCCATGAGGATCTCCTTACTCGGATTGATGCGATGATGGAAACCCGTGCCTGGTGCCCGGAGGCGCCGTGTGGTACGGGCTATTCATCGGCGCAAGAACATCGTGCAAGCTTGTTGCCGTTCCTACGCTAATGAATTCGGTGCACGAAGAACGCCGGACCACCGGGCCCGGTGCTTCTGCGAGGTCGTCGCGGCGAAGGGAAGAAGCCGCTGCCGGCACCGCGTGCCGCATCGTCGTCGCCGACTGCTCCTTCCCGTGTGCTGCGATCGACCTCAATTCGGTTCCTGTCGTCAATCCCAGGCCAGCGCGCCGCCGGTCTGATACTCGATGACGCGCGTCTCGAAGAAATTGCGTTCCTTCTTCAGGTCGGTCATCTCGCTCATCCACGGGAAGGGATTCTCTTCCTGCGGAAACATCGGATCGAGACCGATCTGCTGCGCGCGCCGATTGGCGATGAAGCGCAGGTAGCCCTTGAACATCGGCGCGTTCAGGCCGAGCACGCCGCGCGGCATG
>JAHDYE010000069.1 GCA_023383035.1 Burkholderiaceae bacterium
TCGAGCGTGGCGAGCATCAGCTCGTGCCCCTCGCCGACCGCGAGCCCGCCGACCGCATAGCCCTCGAGGTCCATGGCTACCAGCGCCTCGGCCGAGCGCCGCCGGAGCGGCGCCTCCGTGCCGCCCTGCACGATGCCGAACAGCGCTTGTCCCCGCGTCGCACCGCCGGCCGCGCGCTGCGCCTCGAACGCCCGCCGCGAGCGCTCCGCCCAGCGCAGAGACAGCTCCATCGCGCGTTCGATCTCGCGCGGCTCCGCCGGCAGCTCGATGCACTCGTCGAGCTGCATCTGGATGTCCGAGCCGAGCAGGCACTGGATCTCGATGGCGCGCTCCGGCGTCAGCATGTGGGCGTGATGGTGCGACCAGAACGCTTCGGCGCCGTCGGAGGTGGTCTGCACCCAGATCACGTGGCCGCCCGCGGCTCGCAAGGCGTCGGCCAGCCGGTTCACCGCAGGGAAAGTGGCGCGGGCCGGCGCGCACTCCCCGAGATAGCCCGGCTGCGTGTAGTAGTTCTGCAGGTCGATCACGACGAAGGCCGTGCGTGCCGCGTCGAGCGTGTCGTAGGGATGCAGGCATCCCTGGCGCGCGATGAGCCGGTCGACGACCCACTGCGGAAACTCCATGCCGGCCCCCCGATACGTGCGAACAGTGATTGCGGATCGGCGAGGGCTCAGGCGTAGCGGCGCGCCAGCGCAGCCTCGAGGCGCGCGATCGCCAGGTACATGATCCCCGACAGCACGCCCAGCACCACGATGGCGGTCATCACCACGTTGAGCTTGAAGATCTGGCTGCCGTTGATGATGAGGTAGCCCAGGCCGGCGCTGGCGGACTGGAACTCGCCCACGATCACGCCCACGAGGGCCAGGCCGATGTTCATCTTCAGCGCCGCGATCAGCGTCGGCCCGCTGCCGGGCAGCACGACCAGGCGCAGCACCTGCGCGCGGTTCGCGCCCAGTGTGCGCGCCAGCTTGATCTTGTTGGGATCGATGCCCTGGAACCCCTCGTACGCGACCATGATGGTGACGAACACCGCGATCGCCACCGCCATGCCGTACACCGAGTACTCCGAGCCGAGCCAGATGTAGAAGATCGGCACGAAGGCGATCTTCGGCATCGCGTTGGCCACCACGAGGAACGGGTCCAGCACCTTGTGGGCGAAATCGCTCCACCACAGACCGGCCGCGACGGCGGTGCCGATCGTCATGCTGAGGACGAAGCCGATCAGCGTCGCCTCGAACGTGACCCAGGTATGGCGCAGCAGGTCTCCCTGGTTCAGCAGCTCGAGGAACGTCGGCCACAGCGCGCTCGGATAGCTCGTCAGCATCGGATTGACGACATGCGAGCGGGCCATGAACTCCCACAGCAGCAGGAACGCGCCCAGCAGCGCGACGCGGGTGGCGAGGATCGACCAGCGCCGGCGCTGCACGCGCGCGCGCCACGCGACATACGCTGCGCTGGGAGCGGTGCGCGCGATGCCCGTTGCCGGGGCGGTCGCAGCCGGCGTGTTCGCCGGAGCTTCGAGGCTGGATTGCGTCGTCGTCACCCTTCCACGTGCACGTCGAGCTCTTCCCACAGCGTGGCGAAGTAGCCGTTGAACTCGGGCAGCGAGCGCGCCTCGAACGGACTGGGCCGCCGGCCGCCGCAGCTCGGAAATTGCATCAGGTGCTCGGACTTGATGCGCCCGGGGCGCCGCGACAGGACGACCACGCGGTCCGTCATCGCGATGGCCTCGCCGATGTCGTGCGTGACGAGCACGACCGACTTGCCCTCCTGGCGCAGCGCCTCCACCACTTCGTCGGCGATCGCCAGCCGCGTCTGCGAGTCGAGCGCCGAGAACGGTTCGTCCAGCAGCACCACGTCCGGGTCGGTGACCAGCGTGCGCGCCAGCGCCACGCGCTGGCGCATGCCGCCGGAGAGCTGCCGCGGATAGTGCTTCAGGAAGTTCCCCATGCCGTACCGCTGCAGCAGGTGCGCGGCACGCTCGCGCGCCTGCTTCAGGTCGCGGCCCTGGATCTGCGCGCCCAGCACGGCGTTGTCCAGGATGGTTCGCCACTCGAAGAGATAGTCCTGCTGCAGCATGTAGCCCACGCGCGGCGAAGGCCCCTTGACGAGATCGCCGTGGACACGGACTTCGCCCGACGATGGCTCGAGGATGCCGGCGACGAGCGACAGCAGCGTGCTCTTGCCGCAGCCCGACTGGCCGATCAGGCTGACGAACTCGCCCGCCGCCACCTCCAGGTTGATGCGTTCGAGCGCCTGGGTCTCGCCTTCGAGCGTGAAATAGCGCAGCGAGACGTCGCGGATTTCGATGATGCGCGCAGGATCCGCGCCCGTCGCAGCTCCGGCCGCGGCGGTGCGTTCCAGCACGGCACTCGTCACTTGGCCTTGCTCATGAAATCGGTGACCACGACCTGCTCGTACTTGACCCGTTTGGCCGCATCGAGCACGCCGCTGGCGACGAGCATGTTCTGCAGGGCGTCGATCGCGGAGCGTTCGACCGTCGGGTTGGTTTTCCACAAACCGATGGCGCGGTATCGCTCCACGGCGGCCACCAGTTCGGCCTGGCCGAGACCGGGGAAGAACTCGGCGATCTGCCTGGCGAGATCGCCGGCCGGCGCGGTCGCGACGACCTTCTGCGCGCGCACGATGGCGTCGATCCAGGCCTGCGCGACGCGGGGGTTGCGCTTGAGATAGGCGTCCGTGGCCGTGAACACGGTGTAGTCGACCGCACCGACCTCGTGACCGATGGAGGCCACCACATGGCCCTGGCCGTTCTTCTCGAACGTCGTCGCCTCGGGCTCCAGGAAGATGGCGTAGTCGGTCTGGCCCGACATCCACGCGCCGGCACGGGCGGCCGGCCCGATGTTGTTCACCAGCCGGAGGTCCTTCTTCGGGTCGAGGCCATTCTTGCGCATGGCGGTCTCGAGGAAGACGTCCGGGTTCGAGCCGGGGCGGAACGCCATCACCGACTTGCCCTTGAGCTGGCTCCACTCGAACCGCGTCGCCGGCTTCTGCCGCGCGACGAGCAGGAACCCGTCCGTGGCGGTGAGCCCGGAGAAGATCTTCGGCTTGTCCGGCGACTCGCTGTTGGCCACGTAGATCGAGGCCTCGGGGCCGATCAGCACGATGTCGGCGCTGCCGGACAACAGCGCCGCCATGCCCTTGTCGGTGCCCTGCGAGGTCTTCATCGACACGTCGAGGCCGGCGTCACGGAAATAGCCCTGGCTCAGCGCGACGTACATCGGCAGGTAGAGCACCGAGCGCACGACCTCTTCGTAGCGCACCTTGGTCGGCGCCGCGGTGGTCTGGGCGATGGCGCCCATCGACAAGCCCAGGTACAGGCTCGCAACGCCCAGCGATCGGGCCAGGCTGAACAACGTGCGGCGGGTCGGCGATCGGGTCTCGCTGGGCATGAGTCTCACTCCTTCGTTGGATCGGTGGGCCGCCGTGGCCACGATTTTGGCTTCGACGCTAGCAGAGCGTTCGTTTCTCACAATTGATTCATCTCTACGTTTTCCGAGAGGCACTGCGTCATCGGGCTCGGGCAAAGCTGCCCGCTTTCGAGCCCGCCCTCCACCCCGCCGCGACCAGCAGCCACGTGACGGCGCCCGCGACCGGGCTCGACCGTACCGGCCCTCCACTTCCCCGAGGTCGACGCAACCTGATGCCCTTGCGCCCCATGATCCAGACTCTTCGCCTCCGCACATCGAGCCCTCCCGCGTCACCGAAGCGCACCCCGCTCGCCGCCGCCGTTGCCGCCGCCTTGTGTGCCCTGCCCCCTCGCCGACGCCGCCGAGACCCCTGCGGCGGACACCGTGCTCGACGAGGTCACGGTCCGCGAGACCGCCCCGCCGCGGCTGGTCGAGACGCGCGTGGGCTTCGTGACCGATCCCGGCGAAGGCTCGGCGCAGTTCAGCCCGCCGGCCGGCGAGACGTGAGCATGACGGTCGAAGCTCCGGACGCGACGAGCGTTCGGTCCTCGGTCCACACTCCGGCGTTCAACGCCCATAGCGTCTTGCCGCGATGCGCGGTTCCGGCCACGCAGCGCAGCGACCCGTCGCGCACGGCGCGGTGATACTGGACACCGAGATCGACCGTGGTCGCGGGTCCGGCCAGGTGGAAGACGAGATGCGCCATGGCGATGTCGAGCACGGTGGCCAGCACGCCGCCTTGAAGCGCCCCTGCCGGGTTCTGCAGGTACTCCCGGGCCTCGAACTCGATGACGCAGGTCTCGTCCGGGTACGAGACTTCGAGGCCGAGAAAGCTCGCCAGGAAGAACCGCCCCGGCACCTGCGAGTAATTCGCGAGCGCCTGCTCCAGCGCGTGGCGAGCTGCCGCGCCGTCCCGCAGCAGGCGGCGGTCGCCGTTCGACCCGTCGTTCGCCATGCTAGACAAGGCGCGTCTGCCCCTGCCAGTAGCGGTCGCGCACCGCGCGTCGCATCACCTTGCCTACGGCACTGCGGGGCAGGTTCTCCACGAAATCGACCGACTTGGGCGCCTTGACGGCACCGAGACGCTCCCGGCACATGGCGATCAGCGCTTCGCCGTCCACCGTCTGGTTCGTCTTCAGTTCGACGACCGCCTTGATCGCTTCGCCCCATTTCTCGTCCGGGACGCCGACCACCGCGCAGTCCTGGATCGCGGGATGCGACAGGATGACCTGCTCGACCTCCAGCGGATACACGTTGAACCCGCCGGTGATGATCATCTCCTTCTTGCGGTCGCAGATGTAGAGGTATCCGTCCTCGTCCTCGTAAGCGACGTCTCCGGTGTGATGCCATCCGTGGCGGGACACCTCCTCGGTCGCCTCGGGGTTCTTGTAGTAGCCGCGCATCACGATGTCGCCCTGCACGACGATCTCGCCCACCTCGCCCCGTTCGACGATCCTTCCCTCGTCGTCCATGAGGGCCACCCGGGTGAACGTCGCGGGCCGGCCGCAGCTGCGAAGGCGCCGCTCGTCGATGCGGCCTTCCTCATCGAAATGCTCCTCGGGCGAGAGGAACGTGATGCCCGCCGGCGCCTCGTGCTGGCCGTAGGCCTGCGTCATCACTTTCCCGAACAGCGCGATCGCTTCGGCGAGCTTGGCCGCCGACATCGGCGCGGCCCCATAGAGGAAGTACCGCAGCGACGAGTAGTCGAACTCCTGCGCACGGGGGTGCGAGAGCAGCCCGTAGATGGCCGTCGGAGGCAGGTAGATCAGCGAAACGCGATGCGCCTGGATCGACTCGAGCACCGCGAGCGCGTCGAATCTCGGCAGGATGACCATCTTGCCGCCCATGGCGATGTTCAGGAACGCGAACATGCACGCGGCATGCGACAACGGTGCCGCGGCAAGATAGACGGAACCGCCGGCGGCTCCCATTCTCGACAAGTAGTTGGCGATCATCGTCGTGAAGTTGCGGTTGGTGTTCATCACCGCCTTCGGACGACCGGTGGTGCCGCCGGTTCCACGCAGCATCGCCATGCCGTCCGGATCGAACGGAATGGATACGCTTTCGTCGTCGTGCCCCGCTGCCCACGTCTCCAGGCCGGGGCCGCACTCCCCGTCGCCGTCCAGGCAGATGAAATGCCGCACCGCCTTGTTCTCGTTCTGCACGCTCTTCGCGAGCGACTCGAACTCCTTCTGATAAAAAAGAACCTCGACGTCGAAGAACCGAACGATGTAACGCTGATCCTCCTCGGCATTGCCGGCGTTCAGCGGCACCCAGGTACCGCGGGCCTTCAGAATCCCCAGAAGCACGATGAACGCGAGATCGCAGTTCCGGCTGATCACGGCGCACTTCGTCTCGCGCACCACCCCCAGACGCCGCAGTCCGTTCGCGATCCGGCAGGCGAGCCGGTCGGACGACCGGTAGGTCCATGTCCTGTCCTGGAAAACGATCGCGTCCCTGTCGGGAGTCTGATCGATGTTGCGCTCGAAGTAGTCGATAAGGTTCATTGAACGTTTCCTCTATCCGTTCGCCTGGGCGCCGATGTCGCTCAGCAACTCCCGTTCGACCCAGGTGGTGGTGACTTCGCCCTGCTCGAATCGGGGATGAGCGATGGCCTTGCGCAGGAACGGCACCGTCGTCGCAACCCCTCCCACGCCGAACGACGCCAGGCAGGACCTCATCCGCGCGATCGCCTCCTCGCGGGTGCGGCCATGGGAAATCACCTTGGCGATCATCGAATCGTAGAAAGGCGGCACCCGGTAGCCTCGTTCGCAATGCGTATCGACGCGAATTCCTTCGGCTCGCGGCACGTCCCACTGCGTGATCGTTCCGGGAGAAGGCAGGAACCCTTTCCATGCGTCTTCCGCGTTGATCCGGCATTCGATGGCGTGGCCGTCGAGACGCACGTCCGGCTGCCCGAACGACAGGGGCTCGCCGGCGGCGATCCGCAGCTGCTCCTGAACGATGTCGATGCCCGTCACGGCCTCGGTGACCGGATGCTCGACCTGCACGCGCGTGTTCATCTCCAGGAAGTAGAAGCGTTCGGCCTCGACGTCGTAGACGAACTCGACCGTGCCGGCGTTCCGGTACCGCGCGGCGCGCGCCAGGGCGAGCGCCGCCTGCGCCATTTCCGAGCGCAGCCGCGGCGACAGCGACGGCGAGGGCGCCTCTTCGATCAGCTTCTGATGCCGTCGCTGCACGCTGCAGTCGCGCTCGAAGAGATGGCAAACGTTGCCGTGAGCGTCCGCGAGGATCTGGATCTCGACATGGCGCGCGCGCTCGATGTACTTCTCCATGTACAGCGTGCCGTCGCCGAAGGCCGCCTTCGCCTCCGCCTGTGCGGACTGCAAGGCAACCGCGCCTTCGCCGGCCCGACGCACCACCCGCATCCCCCGTCCCCCGCCGCCCGCTGCGGCCTTGATCAGGCAGGGGTAGCCGACCTGGTCGGCCGCGGTGAGGAATTCATCGACAGCGCCGATCGGATTCTTCCCGGGCACCACGGGAACGCCCGCCTTCCGTGCGACGGCGATGGCGCGGATCTTGTCGCCCATCTGCTCGATCGCATCCGCGTCCGGGCCGACGAAGGTCAGGCCCGCGTCCGTGCAGAGCCGTTGAAATGCCGCGCGTTCCGAGAGGAATCCGTATCCCGGATGGATCGCGTCGCAACCCGTCCCCCTTGCCGCCGCCACCAGGACTTCCGGTCGCAGATAGCTCTGGCCGGCTGGCGCCGGTCCGATGCACACGGCACGGTCGGCCAACCTCGCAGGCAGCGAATCCCGATCCGCGGCCGATACCGCCGCCACGCTCTCCATGCCCAGAGCTCGGCAGGCACGGATGATCCGCACGGCAATCTCGCCGCGATTCGCGACCAGGACGCGACGAAGCAGGCGATTCGTCATCGGGTCGAGCCGAGCCTCCGGCGGCCGGTTGCCGCGCTCACTCGGCCGCCTCGACGCGAATCAGCGGCTGGTCGTACTCGACCAGGGCACCGTTGCTCGCCAGGATCTCGACCACTCGACCCGCCACCCCGCTGGTCACGGACGAGAAGAGCTTCATCACTTCGATCAAACCGATGGCGGTCTGCGGGCCGATCAGGTCGCCCACCTCCACGAACGGCTTGGCGCCGGGCTCCGACGCGCGGTAGAAGGTTCCGAGCATCGGCGCTCTCACGAACGTGCCGGAGGATACGGCCCCATCGGCCCCGGCCTGCCGGCGAGACGCGGCCGCAGCGGCCTCGCCCTCGGCGCCAATCGGACCGGCCGTCTCGCGCTCCGTTTCTCCGGCCCCGGCCGCGGCTCCCGGCCCGGGCGCGGCGACGGCTGCACGAGCGCCCGTCGCCGGCGTCTTGCCGCCGGGGCGATCGCCTGCGTCGGATTCCCGCCCGCGGACGCTGATCTTCAGATCGCCCACTTCGATGTCCACGCTTCGGCAGGTCTGCGCCTCCCGCAACAGGGTCAGGATCTCCACGACCTCGCGATAAGTCAGCGTGTATTGCATGCGTTCTCCGGTGTCGCTCTCTGCAAGGGCCGAGGCCTCATGCGTATTCGAAGTCGAGCGTCAGGCCTTGCGCCTTGCTGACCCGCACCGACCCGAAACGCGTTTGTCGCGCGAGCTCCTCGAGCAGCACCTGCAGCGGTTGCTTGATGGAGATCCCCTGGGTGAAGGTGCTCTTGTCGGCCTTCATGGCATCCACGGCCGAGGCGCCATAGAACAGGTGCAGCAGCAGGTCCTCGTCGGACCCGAACGGGCCGTGCTGCTCGCGAAACGCGTCGACGATCCGCGCGTCGAACACGGCCTCCGGAGACATCCGCTCGGCCGCCCTGCCCTTAAGAATCCGGTCGAGGACATCGGGCTGGATGCTCCCGCCCGAGCTGCCGTAGTAGCCGAGCGCGTAGAGCCGAAGCTCGTCGGGCATGGTCCGATAGCGTTCGCCTTCGAGGACGTTGAACACGGCCTGGACACCCACGAACTGGGAGAACGGCGTCACCATGATCGGATAGCCCAGCTCGGCCCGCACCCGGCCCGCCTCGTGCAGCACCTCGTCGATCCGGTGCATGAGCCCAGCCTCCCGCAGTTGATTGCGGAAGTTCGAGATCATCCCGCCGGGGATCTGGTGCTCGACGAAGCGGTCGTAGGCGAGCGCATCGAACGTCACCGGCGCCGGCACGTTCCTCCCCTCCCGAAACGCCACCCAGTGCATGTAGTCGTCGAGTCGATGCACGGCGTCCAGGTCGATCGGCACTTCGAGGCCGAGCTCCATCGCGATGCGCGCGATGTCCGCGGTCGCGGGCATGGATTCGCCGTTGGCCAGCGGATCGGCCACCGTCGTGACGGCCGCCACGCCGGCCTGCAGCGCCGCCCGGTACGATTCGTGCGCCAGCCCCATGCTCGCGTGCGCGTAGAACTCGATGGGCGTGCGGCCGCCGGTCGCCGCGTCGATCGCCGCGATCAGCGACCGCGTGCGATCGCCGGTCAACAGGCCGCTGGCGTCCGCGACGAGAATCGCGTCCACGCCGAGATCGGCGTACTCGCGCGCCTTGCCGGCATAGTGTTCGTCGGTGTGGACCGGGCTCACCGAGAACGTGAGCATTCCGGTCACGCGCAGGCCCAGCCTCTTGCCGATGCGGCAGTGCGCGGCGATCGTGCTGATGTCGTTGAGGCCATCGAACACCTTGATCGAATCCGTTCCGTTGCGTTGCAGGCAGCGGAACAGCAACTCGACCACTTCGTCCGGATACCGGTTCCATCCGAAGAGATTGCGGCTGCGGATCAGGACGTCGACGGGCGTGGACCTGAAGCAGCTGCGCATCAGGCGCAGCCGCTCCCACGGGTCGTCCTTCAGGAACTTGACGGCGGTCTCGAACGACGCGCCGGACAGCACGGTCGCGCGCGCGAAACCCGCCTTGTCGAGGAACGGCGCGGCCTCGAGCATCGTCCGGGTATTCATCCGGGTCGCCCATAGCGACTGCGGGCCGTTGCGCAATGTCTCGTCGATGAACTGGACCACGCTCACGCCACCTCGATGAGCACCGCATCGGCCTGACCGAAGCCGCCGCAGATCGCCGCGACGCCGTAGCCGCCGCCGACGGCGCGCAGGGCGTTCGCCAGCGTCATCACGATGCGCGCGCCGCTGGCACCGGTCGGATGGCCGAGCGCGACCGCTCCGCCGTTGACGTTCGTGATCTCGCGCAAGCGCTTCAGCAGTTTCGCGTCCCCGTCCGCGAGGTACTGCGTCGAGACCAGCGGCATCACGGCGAACGCCTCGTTGATCTCGATGCGCTTGACGTCGCCGAGGGGTACGCCGCAGCGCTCCAGCACCTTGGCGATCGCCTGGCCCGGCAGGTAAGGCGACGAGTCGAGCGCGCCGGCGATCTGCACGTGCTCGACGATCCGGCAAAGCGGTTCCGCGCCTCTGCGCTTCGCGTCCTGCGCGGACATGATCAACGCGACGGAGGCGCCGTCGTTGAGCCCCGGCGCGTTGCCCGGCGTCACGGTAGGACTGCCGTACACCGTCGAGAGCTGCGACAGCTTTTCACGGGACAGGCCGCGCCGCGGCGATTCGTCGACGCGGATCGCCGCGCCGTCCTTCGAGTCCCTCGACGGTATGGGCGCGACCTCCCGTTCGAAGAACCCGCTGTCGAGCGCGCGGAAGAAGTACTCGTGGCTGCGGCACGCCCAGTCGTCCTGCTCGTCGCGTCCTACGCCTCGCGCGACGGCGACTTCGCCGGTGACCGCCGCCAGGGGCTGGCCGTTGATCGGGTTGCGAAACTGCAGCGGATCCTCGATCGTGAAGTCGCCCAGGCGGCGCCCCCATCGCGCATCGCGCTGAAGGAAAGGCGTGCGGCTGCAGCTCTCCACGCCGCCGGCGAGGACCACGTGCGAGGCACCCGCGCGGATGCGCAGCGTCGCGAGCCCGATCGCCGTCATCGACGAGCAGCACGCGCGATCGACCGTCAGGGAGGGCGTCTCGGGCGGCAGGCCGGCCCCGATATTGATCTGGCGCGCCGCCACGAGCGTGCTCGCCGCCAGCACCGCGCTGCCGAAGTAGGACTCGTCGACTTCCTGCGGGGCCACGCCGTTGCGCTCCAGGATCCGGCTCGTCGCATACGCGCCGAGCTCCACCGCGGAATATCCTCGCAGCGCGCCTCCGAGGCGCCCGAAGGGCGTTCTCAGCCCGTCCGCGATCACCACTTCACTCATCGATCGTTCCCCCCTTGCGGATCCGGCAGGACACCACCGGAACGGTTCGAAGCCGAGCTAGCGCCACCGCAGCAGCCGCGCCTCCAGGGCCGTCATGCCCTTGGTCAACAGCGCGCCCAGCACGCCCAGCACCGCGAGGACGCCGAACACGCCGTTGGTATCGAAGGCGCTCGCGAGGAACGTCAACTGCTGCCTCAGCCCGTGTTGCGACGCGATGATCTCGCCCGCGGTAACCCCCAGGAGCGCATAGATGAGCCCGAGCTTGAGACCGGCGAACATCGTCGGGACCGCGCTGGGCAACGTGACCTTGAAGAACATCGTCGCTTTCGATGCCCCCAGCGTCTCCGACAGCACGAGGAAATCGCGATCGACGCTGCGCGCGCCCGCGAGCGTGTTCGACAGGACGATGAAGAAGGTGAGCGAGAACCCGAGCGCGACCTTCGAGGCGATGCCCAGGCCGAACCAGAGCAGGAACAGCGGCGCGAGCGCGACGCGCGGGAGCGAATTGAGCCCCGAGAAGACGGGATCGATGATTCTCTCCAGACGCGGAAAGACGGCGAACAGCAGGCCGAACGCGATGCCGGCCGCGCTGCCGAGCGCGAAGGCGAGAATCGTCGCTCCGAGCGTCCACATCGCCTCGATCGGGATCGTTCCGTCGGCGAACGCGTTCCAGAGATAGCGCGCGACGCCCGATGGACGGCCGATGAAGAGCGGATCGATGAAGCGGATCGCGGATACCCACTCCCACAGCAGCAGGAAAACCGCGAGCGCGACCACCTGCATCGCCAGGACCGACCACCGTTCCCTTGTCGCTTCGGGCTCTCGCATCACGCCCTCGTCGATTCGTCGTTGCAGGGCTGGCCCACGGCCGCCTCGAGCCTCGACCAGATCTTGGCGTAGAGCTCGTGGTACGCCGGATCACGCTGCAGCGCGCGCACGGATCTCGGCCTCGCCAAGGGAATCGGCAGGTCGTCGACGATGCGGCCCGGCCGCGCGGACATCACCACCACCCGATCGGACAGCGTCACGGCTTCCGCGAGATCGTGGGTGATGAACAGGACGGTGCGCCGCTCGCCGTTCCAGAGCGCCATCAGCACATCCTCGAGCTGCAGCTTGGTCTGGGCGTCGAGCGCGCCGAAAGGCTCGTCCATCAGCAGGATCCCGGACTGCAGAGCGAAGGTGCGCGCCAGGGCGACGCGCTGCCGCATGCCGTGCGACAGCGCCTTGGGATACTGATCGCAGAATCGCTCGAGCCCGACGCGCCGCAGGAACTCCATCGCCCGGGTCCGTCCGACCTCGCTCCCGATCCGGCGGAACTCGTTTCCGAGCATCGCGTTCTCCAGAGCGGTTCGCCAGGGAAACAGGCAATCGCGCGCGAGCATGTACGCGACGTCGTGCCGGCCCGCCCTGGGGCTCGTGCCGTCCACGGACAGGCTTCCGCTCTGCAGCGGAAGAAGGCCCGCGACGAGGTTGAGAACCGTCGTCTTGCCGCAGCCGCTGGGCCCGACGATCGACACGAACTCGCCCTTGTGGAGGGTCAGGTCGATGTCGGCGATCGCCCGGGTTCCGTCCGGGAAGACGTGCGAAACCCCCTGCACCTGCACCGAGGGCTCCCGGAGCGTGGCGGACGCCTCCGGCCCGACCTCGCGCAGCCGGTTCGTGCCGACCGCGTCGTTCGCGAGTCGAACGCTCTTGTCGCCGACCTTCATGACGGACTTCTTCGCGAACGGCTTACGGGGACTTGGTGTAGATCAGATCCCGGACGGCCAGGGACTTGCTGAGCACCTTGGTTTCCAGCAGGAAGTCGTGCCAGGCCTGAACCGAAGCAGGATCCATCTTCGAGCTGAAGTGCGCGATTCCGTCCTTGACCATCAGCTCGTAGACCTTGTCGTGGTTCGGAATGTTGTCGCCGAGCACCATGTTCTTCTTGGTCAGCGCGAGCGCTTCCTCGAAGTTCGCGGGATCCTTCAGCCACGCGATGGCTTCCGCCGATGCCCGGTTGAAGGCGTCGATCCGTGCCGGATGCTCGGCGACGAGACGCCGCTGCGCCTGGTAGAAGACCCCGGTGCTGTTCAGGGCCTTGAAGCTCTCCGGACCCTCGCCGTTGCGCATGTCTACGACGGGCACGCATGCGCCGCTCGCTGCGCAGAACGCGGGTGCCGGATCCCAGGTCACGGCCGCGTCCACCTGCCTGGCCGCAAGCGCGGCAAAGGCGCCCCCTGGCGGACCTACCGGCACGTAGGTGACGGCATCGGGGGACATGCCGGCGCTGGTCAGCAGCGCCCTGGCGAACATCTCGGCCGCGCTGCCGCGGACCGTCACGCCGACCTTGCGTCCCTTGAGATCGGCCATGTTCTTCGGATAGCCGGCATTGCCGTTCGGCCGCTCCAGGTCGGAACGGGCGACGAGGATGTACGGGTTGTTCTCCCACATGCCTCCGACGAGCTGCAGGTCGTTGCCCATGGAGATCGCCCGCAGCGTCGTGTCGATCGTCGTGATCGCGATATCGACGCTGCCGGCGGCGGACGCCGCCTGCGCGAGCGGCGCGCTGGTGAGCGTCACCGGTTCGCACGTGATGCCCTGTTTGTCGCAGAAGCCCTTCTCGATCATCACCCAATGGGGCAGATGCAGGATGATCTTCCCGTACGAGTGGAACTTGACCGTGGGCTTTCCCTGCGCGCTTGCCGTGGTGCCGACGCCGGCGAGGACGGCGAACGCGCACGCGGTGGCGAACATTCGTAGACGATTCATTGCTGTCTCCTCTAGATAGCGTTCAGGACGGGCTTTGCCGCGTCTTCGCGCGGCGCGGGCCCGGCGTTTCCGTTCAGCCGCCTCCCTCGCCGAGCACTCTCAGTACGCGTGCACGCGGATCGAGTCGGACCCTCGCCCCTTGTGGAACGACCGAGGTGATGTCCACGTCGAAGCCGGAGAGCATCGTCATTCCGGCGAATGCCGCGCCCTGGACGAGGATCGGATTCACGCTGTTGAACACGATCGCGAGGGGTGCGCGCTTGCGCGCCGCCATCTCGTGAAGCATCCACGCCGACGCGACCCCGCCCTTGGCCGTGTTCAGGACGAGAATCCGGTCGACGTACGAGAAACCGGCGAGGCGGTGCGTCGGCCGCGAGAAGATGCCGGCCAGCCGGTCCAGATCGTAACGAGCGGAGAAGTTGTCGTCGGCCACCAGCGCCTCGCCCACGACGGGATCGCCGATCGCATGGCGCGCGACGAACTCGTCGGCTCGGGAGTCGGACGCCAGCCGGGTGCCCGCGCTCATCGCAGCATCCCCGTCTGCGCGGCTTCGACGCAGCGCTCCATCGACGCGAGCCGCAACGAGTAGCCGTACCCGCCCAGGATGTTGGCGAGCTTCGCGCTGTTGGTGGCGAGCCGCTTCCAGCCGTTCGCTTCCGCGATCTCGCGCGCGTACGACTGGTAGAAGCACATGCCGGCAAGCACATGGCCTCCCGCCGCTTCGATCCGGCCCGTGATGCCGAAGCGGTCGGCGTCGGGCTTGACCTGGGGGCTCGTGACGGCGAGCAGGGGTTTCGTGAAGCGGCGTCCGTCGCAAAGCGCCGCCAGGTTCTGCAGCTCGTACAGGCTCAGTTGCGGCGCGGAGAACACGACGACGTCGATCTCGGCGTCCGACGAATAGGCCGCTTGAAGCGCCTTCACTTCGGCCTCGCCGATCCGGTGCGCCAGCGGAAGGTTTTCGCCACCCACGTCGCGCAGGCGAGGCGCCTCCGGCGTGATGCCGACCATGTGGAACAACGCGACGGAACCGAAGCTCGCCATCGCCGCACCGAAATGCTTGAGCGCATCGGAGCCCGGCGCATTCTCCATCCCTTCCAGCACGGGGACGGCCCAGTAGTCTCCGGCGAGCTTTCCGATCACCGCGCCGAGCGACCCCCAGTCGTTGAGGCTCCTGGGCTGCCAGTCGACCCGGATCCGTACGGTGGCCCGCCGGCACTCATCCAGGTGGTAGGCGTAACGCGGGGTTCTGCCGGTGAGGCCGGCCGACAGCGCCGACGGCCCGCCTTCGTAGTTCGACCGCGCACCGCACACGGAATTCGAATAGATGACGACGCCGGTGTCGCCGAAGGCCACGTGCTCGCCCCGCGTCGGCGCCTGAACGGTCTGATAGTTGATGCAGGTATTGGTCATCGACACGCCGAGCTTCACGAACGCGTCGATTGCCCGGTGTTCCAGGTCCACCATCCAGGCGGCCTGCTTCAGGACGCCGACCTTGGCGAAATCGGTGCCTCTGGGGTCGGTGATCGTAGGAACGCAGACGGCCGCGCGGCCCTCGCTCATGCCGGCGAGCGACTCGAGCCACGCGACGCCGGCTTCTCCCAGGCTTTCCGTATCCGCCATCACGTGCGCCTGGGTGACCGGCACGAAGTCCCGCGCGCCGAAGAACTCGCCGACCTTGACCTGATGCTCGAGAGCGATCCTGGCGATCGGGCCCAGCTCGCCCGCGAGCATGGCCTTCTCGTCCGGAGTCAGACGCATGCGGCGCTCCTCGTCCCTGACCAGCCGGAGATTCACAGGACCTCCGTCTCGGGAAGAGCGCGAGGATCCGCGAGGAGCTGTACGGGATGAACGGAGCGGGCGATCTCGAGGGCGCCGGGAATGCTCAATCGGAACTCGTAGCGCTCGGGAACGATGTGGATCCGCATCGCTTCGCACACGGCGCCGTGATTCGAGAAGGACCTGCGCTCCATGACCAGCATCGATTCGGCTTGCTTCAGCCCGAGGAGCCGCGCTACCGAGCGTCCGGCTCTTTGGCAGCGAATCGTCACGTCGGCGTGCGTGACGCGAATGCCCAGGTGGCTCACGATCTGATACGCGGTCATCAGCCGCGCCTTGTGCTCGCCCAGCGCACGGGCTGCTTCGGGAAGGTATGCGACGACCAGCGCGAAGGGGCGCTCGTCGAGGTAGTACAGCCGCTTGAGACGAACCGGAAGTTGGCCGGGCGCGAGGTTCTCCGGGTCGCGCACGCCGCCTTCCGGCGCGAACTCGAGCAGGCGGGTCCGCGGCTCGACGCCCTGGCTTCTCAACGCGTCGTAGAACCCGTGCAGCGCATCGAGATCGTGCGTGAGCAGGCGACCCGCGACGAACGTTCCTTTCCCGCGTCGGGCCACCAGACGGCCTTGTCGCCGCAGCAACGCCGTTGCCTGCCGGACCGTCACGCGGCTTACGCCGTACTTCGCCATGAGGTCCGGCTCGCTCTCGAGTTGAGCGCCGGCGGCGAGCTCGCCCGAATCGATCTGACCCGCGAGGAGACGCGCGAGCTGCTGATACAGGGGCTCGGGACTGGAACGCGCCAGCGCCGGCAGCGGACTTCCGGAGCGCGCGTTCTTCGGTTGGGGGGTAGGTGGCATACCAGGCCTGGAAGTTTATAGAACGTTATAATACAACTTAAGATGTGTCAACAGACGGACTGGAACTGGAACGGGGCGAGCCTCCGGTCCCGGAGGATGCGCGGTGAGCCTGGGCTACGGGGCGGCGGACCTGCCGCAGCGGTAGGAGGCCGGAGCAGGCATGTCGCGCCGGCGGCGCGCAGGCCGCCGGCGGCACGCGGGACTCACACGTCGATATTCCGCGCCACCAGCGCGTTCTGCTCGATGAACGCGCGGCGCGGCTCGACGTCGTCGCCCATCAGCGTGGTGAAGATCTGGTCGGCCGCGATCGCGTCCTCGATCTGCACGCGCAGCAGGCGCCGCACGGCCGGGTCCATCGTGGTCTCCCACAACTGCTCGGCGTTCATCTCGCCCAGGCCCTTGTAGCGCTGGCGCGCGACGCCGCGCTCGGCCTCGGCGAGCAGCCAGCGCATCGCGGCGCGGAAGTCGGCCACCGGCTGGCTCTTGAGCTTGTCGCCCTCGCCGCGGCGGATCTCGGCGCCGGCGCCGATCAGGCCGGCCACGGTCTGCGCGCAGTCGGTGAGGGCGCCGTAGTCGACCGACACCAGGAAGTCGGCGTCGATCGCGCTGGTGCGCACGTTGCCGTGGTGCTTGCGCTCGATGACCAGCAGCCATTTCTCCTGCTTGTCGTCGAAGCGCGGCCGCACCGCGGGGGCCTCGCCGTTGGTGGCCGGCGCGTACTTCAGCATGGCCTGCGCCAGGCGCGCGGCCGACACCATCGTGCTCTGCTCGTTGGCGAGGTCGATCTCGCAGCCGTCGAGGATCGCGCGCAGCGCGTCGGCGTCGATGATGCGCGCCAGCCGCTCGATCACCGCCTCGGCCAGCAGGTACTTGCGCGCCAGCTCGCCCAGCGCGTCGCCGCGGATCGGCTCGGCGCCGGCGGCGGGCAGCAGCGCCGCGCCGTCGAGCGCGTGCCGCAGCATGTACTGGTTCAGCTCGTGGTCGTCCTTCAGGTAGCGCTCGTCCTTGC
>JAHDYE010000070.1 GCA_023383035.1 Burkholderiaceae bacterium
GTTCCGGAATCCACACGCTGGTGATTCCGCGCACGCACGACTGCGTCGCGATCTTCCTCGGATCGCACCAGCGCTACGTCGAGCGTTTCTTCGCCAGCGCCAACACCTACTACCTGACCAAGGGCTGGCTCGACGCCAAGGACGAGCCCTACACCGACTACCTGGACTACGTGCGCGACTATGACGAGGAAACCGCCGACTACCTGGTGGAGATGAAGTACAAGCACTATCGCAAGCTGTGCATGGTGGGGTTCTCGCAGGAGGAGCTCGATGCCTGCCGTCCGGCCGCGATGAAGGTGGCCGACTTCTGCCGCGAGCGCTTCGGCATGGAGTACGAGGAAACGATCGGCACCACAGACCTGATCGAGGCGCTCGTCAAGATGCCGGCGCGTGTCGACGAAGGCGGCGACGAGTTCGTCGTCGTGCCTCCGGGTGGAGAGATCACGATGGAGATGTTCCTGCGCAGCGGCGAGATCGCACCCCAGCCGATGGGACGCAAGGAGGCGTAGACGGGCGATACTGGACAGACAGGTTTGGGGCAACCACGGAGGACTCGAGATGACACCGGAACAGATCCTGAGGCATCCTGCGCGAGTGCTGACCGAAGAGCAGCGCTCGTTCTACTTCCGCGAGGGTTACCTGCTGGTGGAAAAGGTGATCCCCGACGACTGGATCGAGCGGCTGCGCGCCGCCTCGCAGGCATTCGTCGAGCGTAGCCGTGGCGTGACACGGTCGGACACGGTCTTCGACCTCGAACCCGATCACCGACCCGACGCGCCGCGCCTGCGACGTGTCTCGAACCCGGACCAGCACGACCCGGTGATCTGGGAGTACGCGTCGCGCTCGCTGCTCGCGGACATCGTCGCCGACCTGGTGGGACCGGACGTCAAGTTCCACCACGGCAAGCTCAACTACAAGTGGGCAGAGGGCGGTGAAGAGGTGAAGTGGCACTACGACATCGGGTTCTGGCCGCACACCAACTACTCGCCGCTCACGGTCGGCACGCTGCTCTACGACTGCGGCATGGAGCAGGGGCCGCTGGGAGTGATTCCGCGGAGCCACGAGCGCGAGCTGGCGCCGCAGTACGACGCCCAGGGCCGCTGGATCGGCTGCCTGAACGACGCCGACCTGGCGCGCGAGGATCTCACCAAGGCTGTCTACCTGACCGGTCCGGCCGGGTCGATCACGCTGCACAACTGCAGAACGCTGCACGGCTCGCCGCGCAACCAGTCCGACACCGGACGCCCGCTGCTGTTGTTCACCTTCGCCTCCGCGGACGCCTTGCCCTACACGGTCAACCCGATCAAACCCGAGCATGCCGAAACGATCGTGCGCGGCAGACGCGCCGCGTGGGCGCACCACGACCCGCGGCCTTGCCCAATGCCGCCGGACTGGTCCGGGGGCTATTCGTCGATCTTCGCCCTGCAGCAGGAGAAGGCGCAGAACGCGACGATGTAGCGCGAGCGACCGACATGGCGACGCGGCACGAGCACTTTGCCTGACGACGAACCGATGGATCGACTGGCCGAACTGAACGAGGAAGCTGCCCGACACGGACTGCGCGTGCGCGCAGTGTTCGCGCCAGAAGAGCTCGACGGCGTTCCTGCGCTCGATTCGGGGCAGCCGGCGAGGACGCTCGCACTGATCGGGAACGTGGGGTCGTCGCTGTGGCCCGCGTTCGCCGCTTCACCCGAGCATGGCGACGGCGAACGCGATGCGCTCGATCGCTGGAGCCGGCGCATCGGGACGATGATCGCGCAGCGCCTCGGCGCGCGCGCGTTGTTCCCGTTCGGGGGCCCGCCGCATCATCCGTTCCAGCGTTGGGCGATGCGCGGCGGCGATCTGTTCGCTTCACCCGTGGGTTTGCTCGTTCACGCCGAATACGGGCTGTGGCACGCGTTCCGCTTCGCGCTCGCATTCGCCGAATCGCTCGGCGATCCTCTCGGGGATCCGCCAGTCCGCGGCGACGAGCGCTCGCCTTGCGCCATGTGCGACGCGCGTTCCTGCCTGCACGCGTGTCCGGTAGGGGCCTTCGTCGAAGGCGAGTATCGCGTGGCGCAGTGCGTCGAGCATCTCGTCGCGCATCCGCAGGGCCCGTGCGTCACCGCCGGCTGCCTGGCGCGACACGCCTGCCCGGTCGGGCGGGCGTACCGCTATGTGCCGGCGCAGGCGCAGTTGCACATGCGCGCGTTCGTCGCGAAACTGGCTCGACGGGACAGCTCGTAGGCCGAGCGCCGCGAGCGCTCGGTCGGGCCGCCGGCCGAGTCAGCCGTGCGCCGCCCGCGAATCCTCCGGCGCCTCGCCCCGCTCGTTCTTGCCGTAGTCGCGCAGCACCGTCGCCACCCGCAGCCGATAGTCCGCGAACACCCGCTCGCGGCCCGCATGCTGCGCCTGTCGGTGCTCCTCGAGCGCGCGCCAGCGACGTATCGCCTCCTCGTCGCGCCAGAACGAGAGCGACAGCAGCTTGCCCGGATCGGTGAGGCTCTGGAAGCGCTCGACCGACACGAAACCGTCCATCTGCTCGAGCCGGCTGCGCAACGAAGCCGCCATGGCGAGATAAGCATCCTTCTGCCCGTGGGCAGGTACCACTTCGAAGATCACGGCGATCACGGCAGGTTTCCTCCAATGCTTCGGCGTGTTACCAACGGTGGTCTTGGCCAGGCGGCCCACCGAAACCTCGCGTCTTCTTGCATCGCATGTTTCATTATGGCGCCGATGCCGGCGTGAGTTGGTCGACCGACGGCAGCGGCTTCATAATCGGGTCGCACCACGCCACCGAACCCGTGCCATGACCGACCCGCATCCCGCTCCCGTCGCCGCCTATGCTGCCCTCGACCCCCGCGCGTTCCGCTCCAGCGCGCTCACCCGCGGCCCCTGGGATCCGGGCCACCAGCACGCCGGCCCGCCGATCGCGCTGGTGTGCCGCGCCGTGGAGCAGGCCGCGCACGAGCACGGCCTCACGCACATCGCCCGCCTGACGGCGAACCTGCTGCGCCCGGTGCCGATCGGCGACCTCATCGTCGAGGTGATGACCGACTACGTGGGCCGCAACGCCGGGCACTTCTCCGCTCATCTGATGGCCGGCAGCAAGGACGTGGCCCGCTTCACCGCGCTGGCGCAACGCGAGTCGCCGGTCGATCTGCCGGAGGGGCTTCCGGGGCATCCGCTGCCGGCGGCGCCGCGCGCGCCCGACGCATCGCCGGCAGGAGAGTTTCCCTTCAAGGGGCGTGAGCTCGGCTACGCCCACTTGATGGAGACACGCGTTGCGCAGGGAACGCTCTGGAACGGTCCCTGCGCAGTGTGGTTCCGCATGCGCCATCCGCTGCTGGAGGGCGAGGCACCGAGCCCCTACCAGCGGGTCGCGGTGGCTGCCGATTCCGGCAATGGCGTGAGCGCCGTGCTCGACTACCAGCGCTACGGCTTCGTGAACTCGGACCTCACCATCAACCTGCTGCGCCGGCCGGTCGGCGAATGGATCTGCCTCGATGCGCGGACCGCGCTGGGTGGCGAGGGCGGTGGTCTCGCGGAGTCGGCGCTGTACGATGCACACGGCCTGATCGGGCGGGCCACGCAGAGCCTGGCGGTGCGGTCGCGGGCGTCGTGACCATGACTGGAGACGGCAAGGACGCGATGGGCGGACCCATTGCTCGCAGATGTCCTCGTGCGCCGAGGCGAGGTACTTCCTTGCGAACTGCCCCGGCACGAAGATGGACGGGAATGGCGACGGAGTTCCGTGCGAACAGCAGTGGTGCAAGGCTGGCTACTGACGACTGCGCGATCGTCCTGAAGAGCTCCCCTGCGAACGGGTAGTTCGACGGTGCGATGGTCCCGAGCGGGGCGGGGTCTGTAGCGTCTGTCGCCGGAGGAGCGCCTTGTTGCAGATGAGGGCCGGACGACATAGGGCGTCAGTCTCGGCCGTTCGCCCGACAGACGCCGCACCTCATCATCCATAGCCTTCTGCCTCATCGAGGGGTTACAGAAGGCGATTGATGGATGTCGTTCATTGAACTACTATCGCAGATAGAGTTCGAGTGGGATCGAGCGAAAAGCGAGGCTTGCCTCGAGCGGCGAGGATTCGACTTCGCCTATGCGCTGAGCGTCTTTCTCGACCCCCATCGTCTGGTGGCCCGGGATGAACGCTGGGACTACGGCGAAGACCGGTATCGATTGCTCGGAAAGTTCGAAGGGCGGGTGTACTGCCTGGCTTTCACCGTTCGGGGCGATCGAATTCGAATCATCTCGGCTCGAAGAGCGAACCGTCGCGAGGTCGGGAAGTATGAAAACAGCACGAGTCAGGGTCGACCTCAGTCGTCCGGCATCCCTGCCGAAGGGCAGGGTCGACCGCAGCAAGCTGGATGCGACGACTGAAGCCGATCTCGCGGTTCAGCAGGCGCAGGACGACGCCGAGGCGATGCGGGATGCCGCGCGCTTCGTCCGACGCGTACGGCGGCGCCTCGGACTGACGCAGCAGGAGTTCGCCCGGCGAATCGACGTGCCGCTCGACACGATTCGCAACTGGGAGCAAGGCAAACGTCATCCCACGGGTGCGGCGAGATCGCTGCTCAAGGTGCTCGACCGCATGCCGAAGGCGGCATTGAGTGCCCTGAACTGACCAGCGATCACTCGCCGTCTTCGTCTGCCTCTTTCCTTCCCAGCTCCGCGCACAGCCGCTCGTTGTCCGCCTGGAATCAGGCTTTCTCCTGAAGTGGGGCGGATGCCGGTGGTCGAGGAGTATCGCGGACCCGGGGCTCGTTGCGAGGCGCTCGGCATCGATGATGGCGACATAGCTTTCGCCGTTGCGGGTGACGATCTTCTCGGCGCCTGCCTTCATTTCCTCGGCCAGCTCCGAAAACCTCGCACGGGCCTGGGAAAGGGAGATCACGTCGCTGGCACGCAGCACCATGGGACCATGGTGGGAAGTCCTCGTCACGAATTCTGTACAGAATCGGTGCATCATAAATGTCGTCCGCGCGTGCCGTCTACGGCAGCCACAGAATGGCAGACAATCGAGTGGTTCCCCCGCATCCGGAACGAACCGTGAACAGCAGTGTCCTCGCCATGTGGAAGCACGCCGCACTGCACGGATGGTCGATCGTCCGCGATGCCGTCAAGCTCTGGCTCGACAGCAACCCCTTCGCGTACGCCGGCGCGCTGGCGTTCTACACCCTGTTCTCGCTGGCGCCGGTGGTCATCATCGCGGTGTCGGTGATCGGACTGGTGCTGGGCGAGCAGGCGGCCCAGGGGCACATCGTCGGGCAGCTGCAGGACGTGATGGGCCGCGGGGCGGCCGTCGCGGTGGAGCAGGCGGTCGCGCGTTCGCGTATCGAGGTGTCCGGCCTGCTGCCGACGCTGCTCGGGGTGGCCGCACTCGTCGTCGGCGCCACGACCGTGTTCGGGCAGATGCAGTCCTCGTTGAATGCGGTCTGGGGCGTGGCCGCGCGGCCGGACCGCAGCAATCTCCTTGCGATCGTGAAGAAACGCCTGCTGTCGCTGGCCGTCGTACTGGCGATCGGCTTCGTGCTGCTGGTCTCGCTGCTGCTCGGCGTGGTGCTGCGCGCGGTGCTGGAGTTCACGGATCGTTTCGTGCCCGCGATGGCCATGCTGCTGAGCGGCGGCGAAATGCTGGTGTCCCTGCTGACGACGGCGCTGCTGTTCGGCGCCATCTTCAAGGTGCTGCCCGACGTCGTGCTGCGCTGGCGCGACGTGGTCGTCGGCGCGTTGGTCACCGCGGTGCTGTTCGCGATCGGTCGCTGGGGGATCGCCGCCTATCTCGCCCACACGGCCACGGCTTCCACGTATGGCGCAGCGGGCTCGGTGGTGCTGATCCTGCTGTGGGTCTACTACTCGTCGCTGATCCTGCTGTTCGGCGCCGCGTTCACCCGGACGCACCTGCTGGCACGCGGCCGCCCGATCGTGCCGCGCGATACGGCGGTGCTGGTCCGGCGCGAACTGGTGACCGAACCAGCAGCGTGAACCGCCTGCCGTTCGCATCACGCCGTTCGGCCGCACTCCTATGATGAACGGCGCGCTCGCGCGGGCGTCACCCCGGAATCGTCAATCCCCGCGCCACCGCCGGCCGCTCGACGAACGCCGCCAGCGCGCGCGCCACTTCCCTGAACTCGTCGAAGCCCACCAGGTCGCCGGCCTGGTAGAAGCCGACCAGGTTGCGCACCCACGGAAAGGTCGCGATGTCGGCGATCGTGTAGTCGTCGCCCATGATCCACTTGCGGCCGGTCAGGCGCTGCTCGAGCACTTTCAACAGGCGCCTCGCCTCGGCAACGTAGCGGTCGCGCGGTCGCTTGTCCTCGAAATCCTTGCCGGCGAATCTGGTGAAGAAGCCGACCTGGCCGAACATCGGGCCGATGCCGCCCATCTGGAACATCAGCCACTGGATCGTCTGGTAGCGGCCGGCCGCGTCGCGCGGCACGAAGGCTTCGCGTCCGGCCTGTGCGCACTTGTCCGAGAGGTAGATCAGGATAGCGCCCGATTCGAACAACCCCAGCGGCTTGCCGCCGGGACCGTCCGGATCGATGATCGCCGGGATCTTGTTGTTCGGGTTCAGCGACAGGAACTCGGGCGAGAGCTGGTCGTGCGTCTGGAAGCTCACGACATGCGCTTCGTACGGCAAGCCGGTTTCCTCGAGCATGATCGAGGCCTTGACGCCGTTCGGTGTCGGCCAGGAGTAGAGCTGGATGCGGTCGGGATGCTCTGCGGGCCACTTCTTCGTGATCGGGAATGCGGAGAGATCGGTCATGTCGGTACCCCATGGATCGAGCGGAAAGCGTAGCGCAGCGCGCGCGAAGGCCTCGTGGTTGACCTTGCAGGGGACGGGCGCAACCGGCCGTCCGAAGCGGTGCGGTGGCCCGGCCGCCGCTCAGATCATCTCGAGCGGCGTCGGTCCGCCCGGCGGCGCGAACAGTTGGTCCAGCTCGGCCGATTCCGCCCGCGTGAGCGGCCGCGACAACGCCACCGCGTTCTCGCGCCGCGGTCTTCGGGATCGCGATCACCCCCGGACGCGACAGCAGCCAGGCGAGCGCGAGCTGCAGCCGCGCCTTCACGCGACGCCTCCTACAACCTGAACCCCATCCCTTCCAGCCGTTCGCGCATCGCCGCATCCTCGAGCAGCGCGCGAAACGCGCGCACCGCGGGCCGCTCCAGCCTTGCCCTGGGCACGATGAAGTCGTAGTGCTCTTCCTGCAGCGGAATGAATCCCAGCCCGTACTGCCGTGCGACCGTATCGATCGCCACGCCCCAGTCGGCGTGACCCTGGCGTACGGCGGCGGCCACCGCGTTGTGGGACTTCGTCTGCACACCGTAGCCGGGCGGCCGGTGTGCGCTGAGCAGCCGGTCGACGAGAATGCGGGTGCCGCTGCCCGCGTTGCGGTTGACCATCGCGCAGCCGGGGTCCTGCAGTGCCGCGGCGATGGCCGCCTCGGCATCCCGGTCGGCGAAGCGCGCGTCGCCTTCCCGATGGACGATGCCCTGCATGCGGCGATACCCGGGCAGCAGCGCCAGCGCCTCGGTGAGCAGCGGGCGGTTGTACTCGCCGGTTTCGGGGTCCATCAGGTGCACGCTGGCGATGTCGCATTCGCCGCGCAGGGCCGCCTTCAGCCCGCCGGTGCTGCCGACGTACATCACCTTGGGGCGCACGCCGTCGCGGATCAGCCGGCCGACGAGGGCGTCCAGCCCGACGCAGTGGCTGCCGATGATCACCAGGTCGGCGGGTTCCAGGCGCTGCGCGAGCAGCTGCACCGGCACTGCCGTGCCGGCGTCGAGGATCTCGGTATGCTGGTCGATCGTGATGAAGCCGTCGGCGCCGCTGAACGTCGTCACCGAGCCCGAGCCCTTGCCCATCGGATAGGCGCTCAGCCCGTCGTCGCCCTGCACCAGCCCGACCAGCAGGTACTCGGTGCGCCCGCGTTCCGAGTTGACCCGCATCGGCAGCGTGGCCGTCACCGTCTGCCTGCGCTCGGGCGGCACGCCGGCGTAGGCGCGGATCACCGGCGCGACGAACTCGTGAAAGGTGAAGATCGCCGACGTGGGAAAGCCGGGCAGGATGACGACCGGCTTGCCCCGGCTCACCGCCAGGCAGATCGGCTTGCCCGGCTTGAGCGCCACTCCGTGCGCGACGATGCCGGGTTCGCCGAGCCGGCTCGCGACCCGGTACGACAGGTCGCCCGCTCCTTTCGATGTGCCCCCTGACAGCAGCACCACGTCGTAGCGCAGCGCCTGGACGAGTGCGTCGGCGAGGACCTGTTCGTTGTCCGGCACGACGCCGAGCTGTACCGCCTCGCCGCCCAGCTCCGCGACCGCCGCGCCGATGATCGCGGCGTTCGAATCGTAGATGGCGCCCGGCGGCAGCGGCGAGCCGGGCGGTACGATCTCGTCGCCGGTGGACAGGATCGCCACTTTCGGCCGGCGGTACACCTTCGCCTCGGCCGCGCCGACCGCGGCAAGCACGCCGATTTCGCGCGACGTGAGGCGCTGCCCGGCGCGCAGGACGGTCTCGCCGCGCGCGATGTCGGTGCCCGCGTAGCTGACGTTCTCGCCCGGGCTCACCGCGCGTGTGATCTCGACCGAGCGCCGGCCGTCGGCCTCCACGAGCTCGGTATGCTCCACCATGATCACCGCGTCGGCGCCGCGCGGCAGCATCGCGCCGGTGGCGATCGTCGCGGCGCATCCGGGGTCGATCTGCGCGGCGGGCACGACGCCGGGCGTCAGCACCTCGCCGTTCGGTGCGACGCTGCGCGGTGCCTCCTCGGTGGCGCCGAAGGTGTCCGCGGCCTGCACCGCGAAACCGTCGACGTTGGAGCGGTCGAAGCCCGGCACGTCCACGTCGGCGATCACGTCCTCGCCGAGCACCCGGTCGAGCGCCGCGCCGAGCGGCACGGCTTCGATGCCGAGCGGCTCGAGCCGCAGGTGGCGCTGGAACCGTTCGGCGGCCTCGTCGCGGGTGACCACGGTCAGGAACTGCGTCTGGCGACCGTCGTCCTTCGGCTGCGTGCTCGCGTCGCGAGGTGGCGCGCTCATGCGCTACTCCCGGTCGTACAGGTAGACGTCGACTTCGGCGCCGGCGCCGAAGCCCTCGCTTTCGGCCGGCACGACGACGAAGCCGTCGGCGCGCGTGGTCGACGACAGCACCGACGCGCCGCTCAGCGCAAGCGGCTCGACTTCGCCGCTACGCAGGCGGACGCGGCAATAGTCGACGCGCCCGATCGCCGAAACGATCTTGCGCGCGGCCACCGCGCGCTGCAGGCGATACGGCCACTGCGCCGGGCGTCCGCCGCACAGCCGGATCGCGCGTCCGGCGAAGAAATCGTAGGCGCACAGGCAGGAGACAGGGTTGCCCGGCAGCAGGAAGACCAGCGCGGCGCCCACGCGGCCGGCCCCTGCGGGGCTGGACGGCCGCATCGCCACGCCATGGAACGCCAGTTCCCCGATTTCCGCCAGCAGCCGCGGCGCATGGTCCTCGCTGCCCACGCTCGAACCGCCCGAGACCAGCACGACATCCGCGCCGTCGGCGGTGATCGCAGCGCGGATCAGCGCCGGATCGTCGCCGGTCCGGCAGTGCGCCTGCAGCACGCCGCCGTCGCGTGCCACGAGCCCGAACAGCATTGCCGAATTGGCATCGTAGATCTCGTACGGCGCGCGCGGCATGCCGGGCGCGACCACTTCGGCGCCGGTGGTGACGATGCGCACTCGCGGCCGGCGCACGACCTGCACCTCGGGCATTCCAAGCGACGCCAGCACGCCGAGATCCTGAGGGCGCAGCAGCCGCCCGGCGTCGAGCACCGGCGCGCCGCGACGGATGTCCTCGCCGAGCCGCCCGACGTGCCTGCCGGGGCCGAATGCCGTCGAGACCTCGATGCCGCGCGGCGTTTCGTGCGCATACTCGGCCGGCACCACCGCGTCGGCGCCGTCGGGCATCGGCGCGCCGGTCATGATCCGCACCGCCTGGCCGGGCCGCACCTTGCCGTCGAATGGCCGCCCCGGCAGCGCACCGCCGGTCACCTCGAACGCGAGCAGGTTGTACTCGCTTGCGCCGACGGTCTCGTCGCCGCGCAGCGCGTAGCCGTCCATCGCGGCTCGGTCGAACGCCGGCACGTCGAGCGTCGAGATCACGTCGTTCGCGAGCACCCGGCCCGCAGCCTGTTCGACGGCGACCGCTTCCGCGTCCAGGCGCGTGGCGTGCTGCGCGATCCATTGCCAGACGGCGCCGACTTCGGCCCGGCGGCTGAAGCCGCGCATGCGTACATCGCGGGGAGCGAAGGGGGCGGTGGACATGGAGTTCGCGGCTTCGCGGGGTTCTCCGGGCGGCCGTTTCACTCTATCACCGGCAGGATCGTCCGCGACTCATGGCCCCGTTCGCGAGCCGTGATGCCCGGGCGCGGGCATCCGGCCGGGAGCCGTGCCGTGTCACCGCCCTCGCGACACCATGTTCCTCGCCACCCCGTACAACCCCCAAAGCAGCAGCATCGGCAGCACCAGCGTCTGCAGCAGGAACACCACGATCAGGTTGATCATGTGCTCGATCGCCTGCTCGGCCGCTTCCTTCAGCGCGATGAAGCGCTCCCTGGGATCGGCGTTCTGCGACAGCCAACCCTTCATTCGTTCGAGCAGGTCCGCGTCGGCCGGGTTCGGCTCGATCGCCGGACCGAGCTGCGCGGTCTGGCCCGACGCCGTGTCGATGACGCGCTGGCTCGCCGCATAGTCGGCGGCCAGGAACCGCTCGAACAGCCAGTCCGAACCGAGCGTGGTCAGCGGGACCGCGAAGCGCACCAGCAGCAGCACGATGACGGCGCCCGCGAGCCACGACGGCGGCGCGCGCCCGCGCAGATGCAGCCATGCGAACGCCACCAGCGCGACAGTCAGCAGCAGCGACACCGCCCACCAGCCGCCGATGCCGATCAGCATCTTCTGGATGCCGAACGACACGCTGGCCGCCAGCATGAGGTTGGAGAAGATCTCCACCATGTCGTTGACCGGGTCCAGCACCTGTCCGGGCGCGACGTTCACGCCGACACCCAGCGGCTGCGCGGAAAGCTCGGTTCCCTGCGCCACCGAGATCACGGCATTCAGGGCGCGCGCGGTGGCGAAGCTCGCCAGCGCGCGCTTCAGGCCCGCATTGACGCGCTCGCCGGCGGGCGCATCCAGCGGCACGAGCCACGCGCACGCGATGACGGCCGCGATGACCGGTACCACAAGGAGGGCGCGCGCTCGATGCATCGGGGTTCTCCCACGCGTGCGATTCGGCGGGGACGATCCGTCGCCCGCGCCCGCCGGGGGCGACCTCGGCAAGGCGAGCGAGCGCGCGCTGCGCCGGGCGGGGGAAGGATCAGGCCGGCGGCACGGCGTTGCCGCTGCCCAGGCGGGCGGCTTCGTCGAGCACGTAGCGCAGGCATTCCTCGATGCCGGTGGCCGACAGTGTCTCGCCCGGGTGCGGCGTCAGCGCGAGGAAGGTCGTGCCGCTGTCGTGCCGCGTGTTGCAGGCGGCGATCTTCGCGCATTCGCCCGACGGGCACGACCACCAGCTCTGCATCTTGCAGGCGCATACCGCGTCATACACCTCGGGCGCGGCATCGTCGATCCGCACCAGCAGCTCGTCGCCCTGTCTGTCGATCGTGAATCCCATGTCTCCCCCTCGATCGGAACGGCAGCGCATGTCGTGCGCTGCGTCGTTGTCCCACTGTAATACGGTGGTCCGCGCTGTCAATGGCGGATGGCGGAGAACGGCCAGGCGTGCTGCTTCGCCGTTGCTGCGTTGCACCATGGATCTCGCGGCGGGCCGCGGAGCGGCTTCAACCCCAGACGGTGCGCGCCACCCGCAGCATCAGCTCGAGCTTGCGCCACTGCTCGTCCTCGCTGAGAAAGTTGCCGCCGATGCCCGAGGCGAAGCCGCATTGCGGGCTGATCGCGAGCTGGTCGAGCGGCACGAAGCGTGCCGCTTCGGTGATGCGCGCCAGCAGCCCCGCTTCGGTTTCCATGCGGCCGCTCTTGGTGGTGATCAGCCCGAGCACCACCGTCGGGCCATTCGAACCGCGCATCACGTAGCGCAGCGGTTCGAAGCCGCCTGCCCGCTCGGAGTCGTACTCGAGCAGCAGCCGGTCGCACTTCAGGCCGGTGAACAGCGCCTCGGCGATCGCGTCGTAGCTGCCTTCGCGGTGCCACATGCTGGCGCGGTTGCCGCGGCACACGTGCACCGCGGACGCCGCGCGCCCGGCCAGCGCGCGGATCACCGCATTGTCGGCGGCGATTGCGCGTTCGAGGTTCACGATCGGATCTTCGCCGCGCGCGCGCAGCCGCGCGATCGTCGCGGCGTCGACGTAGCCGGTGTAGCTGGGCTCGTCGAGCTGCACGTACGGGCAGCCGGCGTCAGCCAGCTCGTTGGCTATCCGGCACTGGATGCGCACCACGTCGGCGAGGAATGCGTCGGCATCGGGGTAGGCGGCGCGCGAGGCGTCGATGTCGCACATCTGCGCCACGCGGTCGGGCCCCATCAGCATCGCCTTGACCGGCGCGCGGGCCACCGACGCGGCGAAGCGGTACTCGTGCAGCGGGAAGTTGCGGGTCAGCGCCAGCCGGGCTGTGGCCGGCGTGCGGTAGCTCACCACGGCATCCTCGCCACGCGACAGCGGTTTTTCGCCCGGCGCGATCTGGTCCGGGTGCTTCAGGAAGCCTTTCCACGAGCCGGTCCACAGGTCCCAGCCGGATACTTCCGAGAAGCTCACCTGCCAGTTCAGGCGCCGGAATTCGCCGTCGGAGACGATCGGCAGACCGATCTCCTGCTGGCGTGCGATGACTGCGCGCACCGCGTCGTCCTGCGCGGATTCGAGCGCGTCGCGTGACAGCTGGCCGGCGCCGAAGTCGCGGAACGCCGCCTTGAGCGGCGTGGGGCGCAACAGGCTGCCGACATGGTCGACGCGCATTCGGGCCAGGGGATGCCGCCCGCTCATCGATCTCTTCTCCGCTCCCGAATCGAGGTTGCCTTCGGTATCGGGCAACGTCCGGATGTCCGGCGCCCCCGCAACATTCCAGTATGTCGACGGCGAGGCCAGAGCGCCAATACAATCCGGAGCCATCCCCGATACCGGATCGGCATGACCCATGGAGCTGCGCCGTCTCAGGTACTTCGTCGCGATCGCCGAGCAGGGCGGCGTCGGACGCGCGTCGGCCACGCTGCACGTGGCGCAACCCGCGCTGTCGCGCCAGCTGCGGCTGCTCGAAGCGGAACTCGGCGCCCGGCTTTTCGTGCGCCACGCCGGCGGCATGACGCTCACGGCGGCCGGCGAGGTGCTTCTGAAAGGGGCGCGGCAGATCCTCGACGATTCGCTGCGCCTGGCGTCGATCACCCGCGCCACTGCGCAGGGTCGCTCGGGCGAGCTCGGCGTCGGCGTTTCGGACGTCTACTGCTGGCATCCGATCGTGGTGTCGATGGTGCGGGCGTTCCGCGAGCGCTATCCGGACATCGCGCTGCGGCTGATGCCGCTGCTGTCGGGCGACATCGCCGCCCGCGTGCTTTCGGGTCGCCTCGACTGCGGACTGGTATTCGCCAGCGAGCCGGTCGATCCCCGGCTGCTGCGCACGCCGGTGCTGCGCGACCGGCTCGCGCTTGCCGTGCTGCGCGACTGGCCGCTGGCGGCCCGGCCGGCGCTGCGCCAGTTTCGCGACGTCGACTTCATCGTGCCCGCGCGCGATCAGTCGCCGCGGTTGTACGACCTGGTGATCGCCGAGCTGAACGCGGCGGGGCTGGTGCCGGAGCGCCTGCATCCGGCGAGCAGCCATACCGCGGCGCTCGGCCTGGCAGCGGCCGGCATGGGCTGCGCGGTGGTGCCCGAATGCGCGCACCTGCGCGTGCCGGAGAGCGTGGTGGTGCGCAGGGTGGCGGGGCTGCGGGTGCCGATCCCGATCGAGCTGATCCGCCTGCGCGGCAACGCCTCGCCTGCGCTGGCGCGTTTCGCGGAAGTGGTGAAGAGCCGGGCGGGGCGCACCACGCAGCCGGACTGATGCGACGAAACGCGCCGCAGCGGTGATACGCTTGCCGCAAACACCCCGGAGCACCACCATGTACGACAGGATCCTCGTCGCCATCGACGGCAGCCCCACCTCGGAGCGCGCGCTGGCCGAAGCGGCCGGGCTGGCCCGGCTGTGCGCGGCCAGCCTGCGCCTGGTCCATGTCATCGATCCGGTGGCGCACATCACCGGCTTCGAGCGCCCCGACCTGTACGTGCGCGACATCCAGCCGGCGATCCGCAGGGCCGGCGAAGCGCTGCTGGCGAAGGCCCGTGACAGCATCGCCGATCACCACGTGAAGGTGGAGACGGTGCTGGTCGAAAGCGAGGGCGAGCGCGTGTCCGATGCCATCCTCGAGCAGGCCCGCTCATGGCCGGCCGACCTGATGGTGCTGGGCACGCACGGCCGCCGCGGCGTCGATCGCATGCTGATGGGCAGCGACGCCGAGCAGGTGACGCGTCGCTCCCCGGTGCCGGTACTGCTGGTGCGGCTCGAATGACGCCCGGCGGCGTCAGGGACGGCGCCGCGTCTGCACGCGTCCGGCGACGACGCCCGCCTATGCGCGGTCGCCCGCGATGTAGTGCTGCAGCTGCTCGATCACGAACTGCTGCTCGGAGATGATGTCCTTGACCAGGTCGCCGATGGACACCAGCCCCACCAGTTTCCCGTTGTCGAGCACCGGCAGGTGGCGCAGCCGGTGCTGCGTCATCAGCGCCATGCAGTTCTCGTTCGATTCTTCGGGGCTGACGTACATGACCGGCGCGGTCATCAGGTCGCCGACCCGGGTTTCGTGCGTGCGACGATCCATCAGCACGCATTTGCGGGCGTAGTCGCGCTCGGTGACGATGCCGACGATCCGTTCGCCGTCGAGCACCAGCAGCGCGCCGATGTTGTGGCGCGCCATCAGCTCGAGCGCCTCGCGCATCGTCGCGGAGGGCGCGATGCGGTGGACGACCGGATTCGCCTTGGTCTGGAGAATGCTTGCGACGGTTCTCATGGCTGTTCTCCCTGGGGCGCGGCCGCGGTCGGGCGTGCGGGCAGGTGCTGCCTCGCCCCGTCGATCCTCCATTGCACCACAATCTTCCGCCGTGGCGCGCCTGCCGCAAGCGCGCGCGATGCCGGCGTTCCAGCATGGATGACGCGCGCGAATCCCGTCATCATGCGCGCGCATGAACTGGATCTTCCTCGGTATCGTTCTCGTCGCTTTCGCAACCGCCGCCTGGCGGCAGATCGGCTTCGTGGCGGCCGAAGGCGGATCCTCGCCGATGGAGGCGTTGTCGGCCGGCATGATCGCGTCGGCAGGCGGGGCGGTGGAGCTGGCGATCGGCCTGGTCGGCGTGATGACGCTGTTCCTCGGGCTGATGAAGGTGGCCGAGGCAGGCGGCATGCTGCGCATCATCGCGCGGCTGATCCGGCCGCTGATGACGCGGCTGTTTCCCCAGGTGCCCGCCGATCATCCGGCGATGGGCGCGATGATCCTGAACCTGTCGGCCAATGCGCTGGGGCTGGGCAATGCGGCGACGCCGTTCGGCATCCGCGCGATGCAGGAGCTCGACCGGCTCAATCCGCGCCCGGGCACCGCCACCGACCCGATGGCGCTGTTTCTCGCGATCAACACCTCGAGCATCACGCTGCTGCCCACCGGCGTGATCGCGCTGCGCGCGGCCGCCGGTTCGGCCGATCCGGCCGGCATCCTGCCGACCACGCTGTTCGCGTCGATCTGCGGGACGATCGCTGCGGTGGCGGCGGCGCTGTGGCTGGCGCGCTGGTTTCCGGCCGGAGACGCCGCTGCCGGTATTCCCGGCGTCGTCGCGACCGATGGCATGGCGGTCGGCGGCGTCGCGGCCGGCACCGGGCGGCCGTGGCTGCGCGCGGACGTGCAGCCCGAAGCGCTGCCGCCCGACCCCGGCAGCTATCCGGTGTGGGTTTCGGTGCTGGCGCTGGCGGCGATCGTCGCGCTGATACCGGCCACCATCGTGTGGGGCCGCGCCGTTTCGCCGTGGATCGTGCCCGGCCTGATGGCGGGCTTCCTGCTGTTCGGCGCGTTGCGCGGCGTGCGCATCTACGAAGTGTTCGTCGACGGCGCGAAGGAGGGCTTCGAGGTCGCGCTGCGTATCATCCCGTACCTGGTGGCGATTCTCGTCGCGGTGGGAATGCTGCGCGCCAGCGGCGCGCTCGACGCGCTGGTGGCGGCGCTCGGCGGCTTCACGTCGAAATTCGGCTTGCCCGCCGAAGCGCTGCCGATGGCGTTGCTGCGTTCGCTGTCGGGTTCGGGCGCCTACGGCGTGATGGCATCGATCGTCAACGATCCGGCCATCGGACCGGACAGCTACGTCGGCTACCTGGTGAGCACGCTGCAGGGATCCTCGGAAACCACGTTCTACGTGCTGGCCGTGTACTTCGGCGCGGTGCAGGTGCGTCGCGTGCGGCACACGGTGGCGGCTGCGCTGATCGCCGACCTGGTCGCGGTGATCGCGGCCGTGGCAATCTGCAGCTATCTGTTCGCCTGACACCGATCGGAGCGCGAAGACCATGGCGATGCAGGAACAGGTCACCGAACGGCTGACGCGCCGCGTCATCCTCGGGCTCCTGCTGGGCGGGCTGCTGCTGCTGTCCTTCGTGGTGCTGCGCCCGTTCCTGGTACCGGTGGCCTGGGCCGTGATCCTCGTCTACACGACCTGGCCGCTGCACCTTCGCATCAGGCGCCTGATGCGCGGCCGCCCGGCGCTGGCGGCACTGGCGATGACGCTGCTGCTCGCGGTCGCGTTCGTGGCGCCGGTGGTGTGGCTCGCGCTGATGCTGCGCAGCGAGCTGGCGGCGGCATATGCCGAAGTGGGCGAGCTGCTCGCCAGCGGTCCGTTCGAGCTGCCCGATTTCATCACCGGCATTCCGCTGGTGGGCGACTGGCTGCGGCAGCTGGTCGACGAGGTGGCG
>JAHDYE010000071.1 GCA_023383035.1 Burkholderiaceae bacterium
GCGTGGTCGACGATACGCTCACGGTCGATGCGGTGCGCGCGATCGGCCTGGCGCTGGGCACGCTTGCGCGGCAGGCCGGCGCGCGCGAAACCGCGATCGGCCGCGACGGCCGGCTGTCGGGACCGAAGCTCGCCGGCGCGCTGGCCGACGGCTTTCGTGCCGCGGGCGTCTCGGTGGTCGACATCGGCATGGTGCCCACGCCGGTGGTCTACTACGCGACGTTCGAGCTGGGCACGGGCACCGGCGTGGCGGTCACGGGCAGCCACAATCCGCCCGACTACAACGGCCTGAAGATGGTGATCGCCGGCGAGGCGATCTACGGCGACGCGATCCAGGCGCTGCGCGCATCGATCGTGTCGGGCGCGATCGCCGAGCTGCCCGACGCGCAGCGTGGCGGCCTGCGCAGCGAAGACGTGTCGGCGCGCTATCTGGCGCGCATCACCGGCGACGTGAAGCTCGCGCGGCCGATGAAGATTGCGATCGACTGCGGCAACGGCGTGGCCGGCGCGCTGGCGCCGCGCCTGTACCGCGCGCTCGGCTGCGAGGTGGTGGAACTGTTCTGCGACGTGGACGGCACGTTTCCGAACCACCATCCCGACCCGGCGCACCCGGAGAACCTGCAGGACCTGATCCGTGCGCTGCGCGACACCGACGCCGAGATCGGCCTGGCCTTCGACGGCGACGGCGACCGCCTCGGCGTGGTGACCAAGAACGGGCAGATCATCTATCCCGATCGCCAGCTGATGCTGTTCGCCGAGGACGTGCTGTCGCGCAACCCGGGCGCCGAGATCATCTTCGACGTGAAATGCAGCCGCAACGTCGCCGCGCACGTGCGCGCGCACGGCGGACGGCCGACCATGTGGCGCACCGGCCATTCGCTGGTGAAGGCCAAGCTGAAGGAAACCGGCGCGCCGCTCGCGGGCGAGATGAGCGGCCACGTGTTCTTCAAGGAGCGCTGGTACGGCTTCGACGACGGGCTGTACACCGGCGCGCGGCTGCTCGAGATCCTGTCGCGGCACGCCGATCCGGGTGCGGTGCTGAACGCGCTGCCCGACTCGCTGGCCACCCCGGAACTGCAGTTGAAGACCGCCGAGGGCGAGAACTTCGCGCTGGTCGAGGCGCTCAAGCGCGACGCGAAGTTCGAGGGCGCCACCGAGGTGATCACGATCGACGGCGTGCGTGCCGAGTACCCCGACGGCTTCGGGCTGGCGCGGCCGTCGAACACCACGCCGGTGGTGGTGATCCGCTTCGAGGCCGACACGCCGGAGGCGCTGGCGCGCATCCAGGCGGACTTTCGGCGCGCGATCCTGCGGGCGAAGCCCCAGGCAGTGCTGCCGTTCTAAGCAACCCGTGCTACACTGATCCCGTGTTGCACGGACGATGATTTTGCGGAATCTCTGGCGTGAGCAACCTGACCATCGCCGTCGACGACGAAGTCCTGAAGAAGGCGCGTATTCGCGCTCTCGAGCAGGGTTCCTCGGTCAATGCCGTGCTGCGTGAACTGCTCGAGGCTTACGCTGGAGTCGGTCGGGGACAATCGGCTGCCGCCGCCGATCTGATCGCGTTGTCGAAATCGGTTCGATCGCGACGCGGATCGCGTTCCTGGACCCGCGACGAGCTCCACGAGCGCGATTGATGCGGGCGTTCTTCGATACGAACGTCCTGGTCTATCTGTTCGATGCCGATGCGCCGCAGAAGCAGCGGATCGCACGCGCGCTGCTGGAACGCGAGGCCAATGCGGGGCGCGCCACGCTCAGTACGCAAGTGCTCCAGGAGTTCTTCGTTACCGTCACTCGAAAACTCGCCGTTCCCCTTGGGCATGAGCAGGCAGAACGGGCCGTGCGCAGCCTTGCCGAGCTCTCGGTCGTCCAGATCGATGCGGCATTGATTCTCGAGGCGATCGATACGAGTCGGCACTTGCGGATTTCGCTGTGGGACGCGCTGATCGTGCGCGCGGCGCTACAGTCGGGGTCGACGGTTCTGTACACCGAAGATCTGCAGCATGGCCAGGAAGCCGAAGGGCTGAAGATCTCCAATCCGTTCGTGGCGCTTCAGACCCGGTAATCCTCGCGCGACTTCCCCTGCGCTTCGAGTGCCGCCAGCCAGCGCGGCGTGCGCCCGCGGCCCGACCAGGTTTCACCGGTCTTGCCGTTGCGGTACTTCGGGGCCACCGGCTTCTTCGCGGCACCTGTCGCCGCTGAATGCTTCTTCGCGGCGCCCTTGGCGGGGCGTCCTTTGCGCGCGCGGGCGGCCCCGAGATCATCGACCGAGACGCCGAGCTTCTTCATCAGCGCGACGACCTGCGTGACGGCCTGTTTCTTCTTCTGTTCCGCGGCTTCCTCGAGCTTGCGGGCCTGCGCCTCGAGCTTCTCGATCTGCTTGCGGAGGGATTCGTAGGAACGGCGGGGCATTGTAGGTATGGATCCTGACGCGGCGGACTGCCGGGACCCCGATACTGCCAGAGCGTGAGCCGGCGGTACAGTCCGTAACGGTACGGCACAATTTTTGCCCTGCCCGCTGTTTCGGACAGGCAGGCCGCTGGCATAATCGGCGCGCAGCCGCGGCACTGGCCGCCGCGGGCAGCCAGCCGATGCTCAGGTCGCGTCATCCGGATTCCACGAAAACCGCCGCACGTCGCTGCGCCTTGCGTCACCGGGCACGCGCATCGACGACGGAGCCGCCGGCGTGAGTCGCGTGGCGGTGTTCTTCGTCGCTTCGCCGCTGCACTATCTGGCGGCGCGGCGCGTTGCGCTCGACCACGAGCCGGATGCCCGCCGCATCCTGGTGTACTACAACCGGGTGCTCGAACCGGTGGTGCGCTCGGCCGACTGGGATGCCACGCTGTACATCCCGTGGCCGCGCTTCGAACCCCTGCCGGGTCCGTTCGGGCGGCACCGGCGCCTGCTGGAGAATCTGCGTCGCGTCGCCGCCGCGATCGGCAGGGCGCAGACGCTGGTGCTGCACAGCCCGGTCTTCGATACCGAGGCGATCAACTACTTCCTGCGCGCGCTGCCGCGCATGACCGGTGCATCGGCGATGCTGGCGCGCATCCTTCCGGACGGGTTGCTCAACGTGCAGCGTTATCCGCTCAGCCTGATCCGGCGCGGCGCGCAGTGGCTGCGCGGGTTCCGGCGCCTGGCGAGCCCCATGCTCGACTACTGGCGCTTCTCGGGTGACCGGATCGGCTCGGATGCGCCGTTCGTCGATCGCATCTACGTGCTGGCCGGCTTCCCGCATCGCTACGATCCGCAGCGCACGGTAACGCTGGGGCCGCTGGTGGAAGTGGCTTCGGGCGGCGAACCGGTGCCGGTGCCGGCCCCGCGCACGGCGCCGCGGGCGCTCGTCATCGGCCAGCCGCTGGTAGGCGTCGGCATGATGGACGAGGCGGCGCGCTCGGCGCTGTCGGAGGCGATCGCCGCCTGGCTGGCCGAGGTGTTCGGCGGGCCGGTCGACTACAAGGCGCATCCGCGCGAGGGCGAACGCCACGAGATGCGCGAGCCGCACTACCACCTGCTCGAGATCGACGAGCCGATCGAGAGCTACCTTGCGCGCACGCCCTACGCGATCGTGGCCGGCTGCTGCTCGACCGCGCTGTTCCTGGCGCGCCAGATCTACGGCCCCCAGGCACGCATCGCGGCCTTCGGCCTCGACAGCGTGCGTTTCAAGGGGGAAGGCAAGCGCGAGAATACGCTGTCGCTGATGCGCGAGTTCGCGATCGAGATCCACGGAATGCCATGCTCGACGGCAAATCGATCCTGATCACCGGCGGCACCGGCTCGTTCGGCCGGCAGTACGTGAAGACCATCCTGTCGCGCTACCGGCCCAGGCGGGTGGCGGTGTTCTCGCGCGACGAGCTCAAGCAGTACGAGATGCAGCAGGACTACCCGGCGCCGGAGATGCGCTGGCTGATCGGCGACGTGCGCGACACCGTGCGGTTGCAGCAGGCGATGCACGGCGTCGACGTGGTGATTCACGCGGCGGCGCTCAAGCAGGTGCCGGCCGCCGAGTACAACCCGATGGAGTGCATCAAGACCAACGTGCACGGCGCCGAGAACGTGATCATGGCGGCGCTGCAGAACGAGGTCGAGCAGGTCATCGCGCTGTCCACCGACAAGGCGGCCAACCCGATCAACCTGTACGGGGCGACCAAGCTCGCGTCGGACAAGCTGTTCGTGGCCGCCAACAACATGGCGGGCGGGCACCGCACGCGCTTCGCGGTCGTGCGCTACGGCAACGTGGTCGGCTCGCGCGGCTCGGTGGTGCCGCTGTTCCGGCGGCTGATCGCCGATGGCGCCGACCACCTGCCCATCACGCACGCGCAGATGACCCGCTTCTGGATCACGCTGCAGCAGGGGGTCGACTTCGTGCTGAAGTGCTTCGGGCGCATGCAGGGCGGCGAGATCTTCGTACCCAAGCTGCCGTCGATCCGCATCACCGACCTGGCCGAGGCGATGGCCCCGGGGCTGCCGACGCGCATCGTGGGCATCCGCCCCGGCGAGAAGCTGCACGAGATCATGTGCCCGGCCGACGACTCTCACCTGACGCTGGAGTTCGACGACCACTTCGTGATCCGGCCGACGATCCGCTTCTTCCATTCGGACATGGACTATGCCGTCAACGGGCTGGGCGAGACCGGCACCGCGGTGGCGCAGGGCTTCGAATACAACTCCGGCAGCAATGCGCGTTTCCTGAGCGTGCCGGAGATCCGCGAAATCAACGCGGCGGCGGGCGCATGATCCCGTACGGGCGCCAGGAGGTCACGCAGGCCGACATCGACGCCGTGCAGGCGGTGCTGCGCTCGGAGTTCCTCACCCAGGGACCGGCGGTGGCGCGCTTCGAGCAGGCGCTGGCGGCATATTGCGGCGCCGCCCACGGTGTCGCGGTGGCCAATGCGACGGCCGCGCTGCACGTGGCGTGCATGGCGCTCGACCTGGGGCCCGGCGACTGGTTGTGGACTTCGCCCAATACCTTCCTCGCGTCGGCCAACTGCGGCGTGTACTGCGGCGCGCGCATCGATTTCGTCGACATCGATCCGCGCAGCTACAACATGGATGCGGCGGCGCTGGCGGACAAGCTGGAGCGGGCCGAACGCGCGGGCTGCCTGCCGAAGGTGGTGGTGCCGGTGCACTTCGCCGGGCAGAGCTGCGACATGGCGGCGATCGGCGCGCTGGCGAAACGCTACGGCTTTCGTGTGCTGGAGGACGCCTCGCACGCGGTCGGCGGGCGCTACCGCGACGCGCCGGTCGGCTCGTGCGCGTACAGCGACATCGCGGTGTTCAGCTTCCACCCGGTGAAGATCGTCACCACCGGCGAGGGCGGCGTCGCGCTCACCAACGATGCAGCGCTTGCGCAGCGCATGCAGCGGCTGCGCAGCCACGGCATGACGCGCGATGCCGCGCTGATGGACGGTGAGCCGGACGGCCCGTGGTACTACCAGCAGACCGAGCTGGGCTACAACTACCGGATCACCGACATCCAGGCCGCGCTAGGCTCGAGCCAGCTCGCCCGGCTCGATGAATACGTGCGGCGCCGGCATCGGCTCGCGCAGCGCTACGACGCGCTGCTGGCCGAGCTGCCGGTGATCGTGCCGGCGCGCGGCGGCGATGCGTATTCGGCGCTGCACCTGTATCCGGTCCAGGTCGATGCCAGGCGCTGCCGGCGCAGCCGCCGCGAAGTGTTCGATACGCTGCGCGCGGCGGGCATCGGCGTGAACGTGCACTACATTCCGGTGCACACGCAGCCGTACTACCGGCGCATGGGCTTTCGCAGCGGCGACTTCCCGCGCGCCGAGGCCTACTACGCGCAGGCGATCAGCCTGCCGATGTTCGCCGCGCTCACCGATGCGCAGCAGGACGAGGTGGTGACGGCGTTGCGGGAGGCGCTGACGTGAACCGGACGACGCCGGCAGCGCGGAGCACGGCGTGAGGCGGGCGACAGCGCAGGCGCGGAGCAGGACGTGAGGCTCGCGGTCATTCCCGCGCGAGGCGGCAGCAAGCGTATCCCGCGCAAGAACATCCGGCCGTTCGCCGGCAGGCCGATCATCGCGTACTCGATCGACGCGGCGCGCGCCTGCGGGTTGTTCGACCACGTCGTCGTGTCGACCGACGACGACGAGATCGCCGAGGTCGCGCGCGGCTGCGGCGCCGAAACGCCGTTCGTGCGCCCGAAGGATCTTGCCGACGACCACACCGGCACCAACGCAGTGGTCAGGCACGCGATCGGCTGGTTCGGCGAGCGCGGCGCGCTGCCGGAACACGTCTGCTGCCTCTACGCGACCGCACCGTTCGTGCAGCCGCACGACCTGCGCGAGGGATTCGAGCGCCTGGTCGCAAGCGGCAGCTCGTTCGCGTTCTCGGTGACCGGCTTCGAGTTTCCGATCCAGCGCGCGCTGCGCATCGATGCCGGCGGCCGCGTGCAGCCGATCTGGCCCGAGAACGCCGCGCGCCGTTCGCAGGATCTCGAGCCCGCCTTCCACGACGCCGGCCAGTTCTACTGGGGCACGTCGCGCGCGTTCCTCGACCAGGTCGTGCTCTATTCGGACGCGTCGGTGCCGGTGATCCTGCCGCGCCACCTGGTACAGGACATCGATACCGAGGAAGACTGGACGCGCGCCGAGCTGATGTTCGGCGCCCTGCGCGCACAGCGGGCCGGATGAAGGTCGCGTTTCGCACCGATGCGTCGGGGCGCATCGGCACCGGACACCTGGCGCGCTGCCTGACGCTGGCCGATGCGCTGCGCGCCGGCGCAGCGCGGGTGCGCTTCGTGTGCCGCCCGCTCGACCGGGAGCTGAAGGCGCTGGTGCTCGCGCGCGGGCATGAACTGGTCGAGCTGCCGGCGGCGGGCGCCGCGGCGGCGCCGGCCGCGCCGCAGCCGGGCGACGGACACGCGCACCATGGCGGGCACGCGCACGGCGTGCCGCCGGCGAACCCCACGCATGCGCACTGGCTCGGTGCGACCGAGGACGAAGACGCCGCGGCGACGCTTGCCGCGCTGTCGGGCGACGGGCCGTGGGACTGGCTGGTCGTCGATCACTACGCGCTCGGCGCACGCTGGGAAACCCGGCTGCGCGCCTGCGCATCCCGCATCCTGGCGATCGACGACCTGGCCGACCGCCGGCACGACTGCGACGCGCTGCTCGACCAGAACCTGTACGCCGACATGCATTCGCGCTACGACGGCCTGGTGCCCGACGGCTGCATCCGCCTGCTCGGCCCGCGTCATGCGCTGCTTCGGCCCGGGTTCGCGGCGGCCCGCGACGGCCTGCGGGTGCGCGGCGACGAAGTGCGGCGCGTCCTGGTGTTCTACGGCGGCGTCGACGCGGCGAACCTCACGACGCGCGCGCTCGATGCGCTGGATGCGATCGACGCGGACGTCGCGGTCGACGTGGTGATCGGCGCGATGCATCCCGATCGCGACGCGCTCGTCGCCCGCTGCGCGCGGCGCGCCCGCACCACCTGCCACGTGCAGGCATCGGACATGGCGGCGCTGATCGCGGCTGCCGACCTCGGCATCGGCGCGGCCGGCGTCGCCACCTGGGAGCGCTGCGCGCTCGGCCTGCCCGCGCTGGCGGTGGCCGTGGCCGACAACCAGCGCGCGCTGCTGCGCGACGCGGCCCGCGCCGGGCTGGTGCTGGGCCCGGACATCGACCCGACCGATACCGACGCGCTCGCGCTGCACCTGCGCGCGCTGCTCGGCAACGCGGCACTGCGAGCGCACCTGTCGCGACGGGGGCTCGAAGCCGTCGACGCGCTGGGCGCCGGCCGCGTCGCGCGGCTGATGCTGCGGCCCGAAGTCACGATCCGTCCCGCGACCGGTGCCGACAGCGACGACCTGCTGGCGTGGCGCAACGCGCCCGAGGTGCGGCGTTTCTCGCGCAGCGACCGGCCGATCGAGGGCGACGAGCACCGGCGCTGGATGACGGCAATGCTGGCGGCGCCCGACCGGCTCCTGCTGATCGGCCACGGCGCAGGGGAGCCGGTCGGCGTGGTGCGCTACGACGTCGCCGGCGACAGCGCCGAAGTGTCGATCTATCTGGCGCCGGGGCGGGCCGGCCGCGGCCTCGGCGGTGCGCTGCTGATCGCGGCCGAGCGCTGGCTGGCGGCGCACCGTCCCGAAGTGGCGACCGTGGTCGCCGAGGTGCTCGCCGACAATGTCGTCTCGCAGCGGCTGTTCACCGGCTGCGGCTTCGAGCAGCTCGCCTGCCGCTACCGCAAGAGGATCCGTCCATGAACGCGCCGTCTTCGTTCGAGATCGCCGGCCGCCGCATCGGGCCCGACGCCGCCCCCTTCGTGATCGCCGAGATGTCGGGCAATCACAACCAGTCGCTCGAGCGCGCGCTGGCGATCGTTCAGGCCGCGGCCAGGGCGGGTGCGCACGCGCTGAAGATCCAGACCTACACCGCCGACACGATGACGATCGATGCCGACGGCGGCGCGTTCCGGATCGACGACGCGCACAGCCCGTGGCAGGGCAAGTCGCTGCACCGGCTGTACCGGGAAGCGTATACGCCGTGGGAATGGCATGCGCCGATCTTCGCGCGTGCGCGCGAGCTCGGCATGGTCGCGTTCTCGACGCCGTTCGACGAGAGCGCGGTCGACTTCCTCGAATCGCTCGATGCGCCCTGCTACAAGATCGCGTCGTTCGAGAACACCGACCTGCCGCTGGTGCGGCGCGTGGCCGCCACCGGCAAGCCGATGATCGTGTCCACCGGCATGGCCAGCGTCGCCGAACTCGACGAGACGGTGCGCGCGGCGCGCGCAGCGGGCTGCCGCGACCTGGTGCTGCTCAAGTGCACCAGCACCTACCCGGCCACGCCCGAGCACAGCAACCTGGTCACGATTCCGCACCTGCGCGAGCTGTTCGGCTGCCAGGTCGGCCTGTCGGACCACACCATGGGCGTCGGCGTGGCGGTGGCCGCGGTGGCGCTCGGCGCCACCGTCATCGAGAAGCACTTCACGCTGGCGCGCGCCGACGGCGGCGTCGATGCGAGCTTCTCGCTCGAGCCGGCCGAGATGGCGAGCCTGGTGGCCGAGAGCGCACGCGCCTGGCAGGCGCTGGGTCGCGTCACCTACGGGCCGCAATCGGAGCAGGAGCGCCGCTCGCTCGCCTATCGCCGCTCGCTGTACGTGGTGCGCGACGTGAAGGCGGGCGAGACGTTCACGCGCGAGAACGTGCGCGCGATCCGGCCCGGTTTCGGGCTGGCGCCGAAATACCTGGAGCAGGTGATCGGGCGGCGCGCGAGTCGCGCTGCGGCGCGCGGCACGCCGCTGGGGTGGGACCTGCTCGGGTAGCGGCTACCGTTCGTTTTCCGGCCATGCGGCAGTGCCGCCGGGCGGCCGGCCGCCGTCGTCATTGCCGGCTGCGAGCGCCAGTGCGGCAGGCAGCGCCACATTGATCGACCGTGCCAGCGCCGGCTCCCGCTCGCAGCGATCGACGTCGCTGATCGCGATGCCGTTGACGACGAACGCGGGGGCGCGCCTGCGCGAGCCGGCGTTCGACGGCGGCGGCCGAGCAGCAGCACCCGCGCCGGCGCGCGGTCGGCGCCGTCGCGGTCGGTGTTCATCGAGGCGTTCGTCCCTTGGCGGGCGTGCGGCGGTCGTCGTGCACGCGGCGCTCGGCCGTGTCGCGCTCGCTGCGTACGGATGCCGCGGCGTCGCCGCGCGCGGTGCCGCGGTCGGCCGCCCGCCTGGCGCCGCGTGCGGTCGTTGCGACTTCGGCCGCTGCTTCGGATACGCCGGTATCGCCATCCGGCCCCGACGTTGCGTCGGCGTCGGGCTCGAACGGCTCGGCCTCGCCGAACGTCGGCGCGTCGCGATCGCGCGCCGACAGGATCGGCTGCATGCCTGCCAGCGGCCAGTCGATCGTCAGTCCGGGCGAATTCCACCTGATCGCGCGTTCGTGCAGCGGGCTCCACGGTTGCGTCAGGCCATGCAGCACCAGGCTGTCCTCGCGTGCGAGAAAGCCGTGCGCAAAGCCGGGCGGTATCCACAGCATCTGCGGTTCGTCAGCGCACAGCTCGAACGCGAAGCTCGCGCCGAACTCGGGCGAAGCGCGGCGCAGGTCCACGATCACGTCGAACACGCGGCCTTCGATCACCTGCACCAGCTTTCCCTGCGGCGGGCCGAGCTGGTAGTGCAGGCCGCGCAGCACGCCGCGCCGGCTGCGGCTCAGGTTCTGCTGCGCGATCGCGACCGGTCCGGCGTGCGCGCGCAGCACGTCGGTATGCAGCGTCTCGGCCAGCCAGCCGCGTTCGTCGCGATGGGCGGTGGCGACGAACAGCGCCCAGCCGCTCGCGTGCGCGCTGCGCAGCCTCATGGACGGTGCGCGGCCGCCGCGCCGGCGATCGCGCGATCGCCGTGCGTTTCGGCGGCCAGGTGGACGATCGCGCGCGGCCGGTGGCGCGCGAGCAGCGCATCGACCAGCGCGCGGTCGCGCACGTCGCCGTGCACGAAGGTGTAGCGCGGATCGTCGCGCAGCGACGTCAGCGCCTGCGGCCGTGCGGCGTAGGTGAGCGCATCGAGGTTCACCAGCGCTTCGTCGCATTCGCCCAGCCAGTCGAGCACGAAGCGGGCGCCGATGAAGCCGCAGCCTCCGGTGACCAGGATCATGGTTGCGCGCTGTCTTCGGGCTCGAGCCGGGGCGATCGGAGTGAGAACAGGCCCTAGAATACCCGTTCCGAAGAAGACCGAGCGCCGTAATCCCGTCCTGCATGGTCCGCTGGCTCTATACCGCCGCCTGGTATCTGGCGATGCCGCTGGTGCTGGCCTCGCTGCTGTGGCGGTCGCGGCGCCAGCCCGGATATCGGCTGCATCTGTCCGAGCGCTTCGGCGGGCACTGGCCGCGCGCCGATCTGCGTCCGCTGATCTGGATCCACGCCGTGTCGGTCGGCGAGACGCGCGCCGCGCAGCCGCTGGTGGCGCGGCTGCTCGAGCGCTACCCGGAGCACGAGCTGCTGATCACCCACATGACGCCCACCGGGCGGCAGACCGGCGAGGCCCTGTTCGCATCGGAGCGCATCCACCAGGCCTACCTGCCGTACGACTATCCGTTCGCGGTGCGCCGCTTCCTGCGCGCATGGCGTCCATCGATCGGCATCATGATCGAAACCGAGCTGTGGCCGAATCTCGTGGCGATGGCGCGCCGCGAAGGCGTGCCGATGGCGCTGGTCAACGCGCGGCTGTCGGAGCGGTCGCTGCGCAAGGGCAAACGCTGGGCGGCGCTGATCCGGCCGGCGCTCGCATCGCTCGATCTGGTGCTGGCGCAGAGCGATGACGATGCGCGCCGCCTGGCCCGGCTGGGCAGGCCCGCAGCGCCTGCGCTCGGCAATCTGAAGTTCGACGTGACGGCAGCCCCGGCGCTCGAGGCGCTCGGGCACCGGTGGCGCGTGGCATGGCTCGCCGGCGAGCGCAGCGGCGGCCTGCCGCGCTTCTGCGTGATCGCCGCCAGCACGCGCGAAGGAGAGGAAGCGCTGCTGCTGCAGGCCTGGGCCGCGCAATTGCAGCCGCCGGCGCTGGCGAGCCGGTTCCCCCCGCTGCTGGTGATCGTGCCGCGGCATCCGCAGCGCTTCGACGAAGTGGCGGCGCTGATCGAGGCCGGCGGCTGGCGCATGGCGCGGCGCAGCCGGCTGAGCGAGGCGCAGCGGTGCGACGCGCAGATCCTGCTGGGCGATTCGATGGGCGAGATGGCGGCGTACTACGCGCTGGCCGACGTCGCCATCATCGGCGGTTCGCTGCTGCCGTTCGGCGGACAGAACCTGATCGAAGCGTGCGCGGCCGGCGTACCGGTGGTCGTCGGGCCGCACACCTTCAACTTCGCCGAAGCCGCCGAGCAGGCGATCGAGGCCGACGCGGCGATTCGCGCGCCGGACGCATCGCGCGCGGTCGGCCAGGCGCTGGCGATCGTGCTCGATCCCGAGCAGCGCCAGTCGATGAGCGACCACGCGCTCGCGTTCGCCGAACGTCACCGCGGCGCCACCGAGCGCACGCTGCAGGCGCTGGCGCCGCTGATCGGCCCGTCCGCGAACCCCTGACCGCTGCGCCCGCGACGTGCGCGCGCTCAGGGCTTGGTGACCCGGCTGCCAGGCTGCGGGGGCACGCGCAGTCCGGGCACCGGCGTGCCGGCCTTCGAGCCGCCCTGCGGTGCCGGCTGCATGGAAGGCGCAGAGCCGGGGGCAGGCACGGAACCGGGAGCGGGAACGCTGCCGGGTGCCGGCGTGCCGGGCGCCGGGGCGACGCCGGGCGCGGGAGCGGGAGACGGCGCCGGCGCGGGCGTTGCGCCGGAGCTTTCCTCGCGTCGCGGTTGCGGGGGCGCGAGCAGTGCATTGACCCGGCCCACGTCGCCCTCGCCGAGCGCTCCGGCGGTGGACTTCAGGCGCAGTCCGTTGAGCAGCGCGTCGTAACGGGCGCGGGCGAGGTCGCGCTGCGTGGTGAAGAGCTGCTGCTGCGCGTTCAGCACGTCGATGTTGATGCGCACTCCCACCTGGTAGCCGAGCAGGTTCGAATCGAGCGCCAGCCGGCTGGAGCGCTCTGCCGCTTCGAGCGCGCGCACCTGGGCCAGCCCGCTGTTCAGGCCGAGATACGCCTGGCGCGCGCTCTGTTCGGCCACGCGGCGCAGGTTCTCGAGATCGGACAGCGAGCGCGAGTGGGTGGCCGCGGCTTCGCGGACCGCCGCGTCGATCGCGCCGCCCACGTACAGCGGAATGGAAAGCTGCACGCCGACGACCGCGTTGTGGCTGCGCACGCCGAGCTGGTTGAACGCGGGGTTCTCGTTGCGTCCGACCAGGCCCACCACGTCGACGGTCGGATAGTGGCCGTAGCGCTGCCGCTCGATCTCGCGTCGCGCGATCTCGGTGACCACGCGCTGCTGCTGCACCAGCAGGTTGCTTTCGCGCGCGTTGTCGATCCAGTCGGATTCGCGGGCCGGCTGCGGGCCTTCCAGCGTGAGGCCGGGACGCAGGACGTTCAGCTCGCCCACCGGCTGGCCGATCAGCTGCGCGAGCGCGGCGCGGCGCACTTCGAGCTCGTTGCCGGCGGCGATCTCCTGCGCGACGGCGAGGTCGTAGCGCGCCTGCGCTTCCTGCTGGTCGGTGATGGTGGCGGTGCCGACTTCGAAGTTGCGGATGGCCGCCGCGAGCTGCTCGGAGATCGCGCGCATCTGCGCGCGGATGGTCTCGATGTTGTCCTGCGCCGCCAGCAGGTCGAAGTAGGCCTGCGACACGCGCAGCGTCAGGTCCTGGTTGGCCTGCTCGAGCTGCGTCTCGTCCACCGCCACCGCCAGCTTGCTCTGCTCGAAGGCTTCGACGTTCTGCAGGCGCAGCAGCGGATACGCGGCCTGGATGCCGTAGCTCTCCGACGTGTAGTGGCGCGTCGACGTGACGTTGGTGTCGATGGCGTTGCGGTTCATCGCCGCGGTGGCGCTCACCGACGGCAGCAGCCCGGCGCGCGCTTGCGGCACCCGCTCGCGCGTGGCCTGGAGCTGCGCGCGCGCGCTGGCCAGTTGCGCGTCGTTGGCCAGCGCCGCTTTCCAGGCCTGCATCAGGTCGAGCGCGAACGACGGGGCCGCCGCGCTCAGGCACAGCGCGGCGATCAGCGTCTTCGGCGTCGGGATCGCTCTCATCGGCGAGGCTCCGCGAATCAGTAGGTGGGCATCGACGGATCGACCCGGCGCGCCCACGCGTCGATGCCGCCCGTCAGGTTGAACACCGCGTCGAACCCGCGGTGCTCGAGGAACATCGCCACCTGCGCGCTGCGCACGCCGTGATGGCAGACGCACACGATGGCGGCGGCGGGGTCGAGCTCGTGCAGGCGTGCGGGGATCTCGCGCATCGGTACGTGCGTGCTGCCGGGCAATGCGCACAACGCGTATTCCCAGTGCTCGCGCACGTCCAGCAGCAGCGGCGCTGCCCCGCCCGGCGCGCTGCCGGCGGCATCGGACGGCGCCAGCCAGGCGGCCAGCTGCTCGGGCCGGATCTCGCGCATGACGAGCCTAGAAGACGAACTTCTCTTTCTGCGGGAACTCGACCAGCGGCGGCGCCACGGTGTCGAACAGGTTCTCCGCCGAGTACTGGCGTTCCGCGACGCGCGTGATCAGTTGCGCGGTCATCACGGGAAGCTCGCCGACGATCGCGATCAGGCGCCCGCCCACGGTGAGGCGCTCGAGCAGCGTTTCGGGCACGAACGGCACCGAACCCGACACCATGATCGCCTCGAAGCGTTCGCCGGGTGCCGCGCGCAGGCCGTGGCGGTGTTCCACCGATACGTTGCCCACGCCGGCGCGACGCAGGTTCTCCGATGCGAAGCGGGCGAGGTCTTCGCGGATCTCGCAGCTGATCACGCGGCGCGCGAAGTGGCCCAGCAGCGCGGCCATGTAGCCCGATCCGGCACCGATCTCGAGCACGCTGTCGCGCTTGCCCGGCACGATCGCCTGCAGCATGCGCGCCTCGACCTTCGGGGCGAGCATCACTTCGCCGGTCGGCTGGCCGTCGAGGGTCAGCGGAATCTCCATGTCGGTGAAGGCCAGCGCGCGATACGCGGGAGGTACGAAGTCCTCGCGGTGCCGCACGAAGAGCACGTCCAGCACCGCCTGGTCGAGCACGTCCCAAGGCCGGATCTGCTGCTCGATCATGTTGAAGCGGGCGAGTTCGATGTCCATGTGAGGGTTCCGGATCGAAAGGAGGATTGCGTGCGCGTATTTTAGCAACCCGGTCCGCGCACACTGCGGGGGGTAAGCGGGGCGTCGGAATCCACTGCGGCCGCCGCGGGCGATTCCGATGCCGCCGCGAGCCCGCTGCGCGCGCCCGCGCCCAGGCGCGTCGCGAGGTCGTCGAGCACGGCGTACAGCACCGGCACCACCAGCAGCGTGAGCAGCGTCGACGCGAGCACGCCGCCGATCACCGCGTGCGCCAGCGGCGCGCGCTGCTCGGCGCCCTGGCCGCTGCCGAGCGCGAGCGGCAGCATGCCGAACACCATCGCCAGCGTGGTCATCAGGATCGGCCGCAGGCGGATCTCGGCCGCGCGCAGCAGCGCCCGGGTGCGTTCCATGCCGCGGGCGCGCGCCTGGTTGGCGAAATCGACCAGCAGGATCGCGTTCTTCGTGACCAGGCCCATCAGCATGATGAAGCCGATCATCGAGAACATGTTCAGGGTCGAGCGCCAGGCCAGCAGCGCGAGCACCACGCCGATCAGCGACAGCGGCAGCGACGCCATGATCGCCACCGGCTGCACGAAGCTGCCGAACTGCGACGCGAGGATCATGTAGATGAACAGCACCGCCAGCACCAGCGCCTGCAGCGCATAGCCGAAGCTCTCGGCCATGTCGCGGTTGGAGCCGCCGGTCTCGAAGCGGTAGCCGGGCGGCAGCTCGAGCGCATCGAGCCGGCGCTGCAGCAGCGCGCCGGCGCTGCCCGCGGCCACGCCTTCGACGTTGGCCGAGATCAGCGTTTCGCGCGCCAGCGCCTTGCGGTTGATCTGCGTGGGACCGAGCCCCTGGCGGAACGCGGCGATCTGGCGCAGCGCCACCATGCGCGGGCTGCCGTGGGCGTCGATGCGCGTGGAGACCAGCGACAGCCGCTCCAGGTCGGCCACCGAGCTGCGATCGCCGCGCGGCAGGCGCACGCGCACGTCGTAGTTCTCGTCGTCGGGCGCGCGCCAGGTGGTGACCGCGTCGCCGGCCAGCAGCGGACGCAGCGCGGCGCTCACCTGCGCCACGCCGATGCCGAGGTCGGAGGCGAGCGCGCGATCGATCTCGGCCGAGACGGTCGGCTTGGCGGGCTTGGAGCTGGTATCGACCTCGACGATGCCGTCGTGCCCGAGCTGCGCGTTGACGGCGGCGATCGCCTGCGTGACCTGCGCCGCCACCCGGTCGAGCACGGCCGCGTCCTGGCCCTGGATGCTGATCTGGATCGGCTTGCCCGAGCTGACCGCGTTCAGGTTGCCGAGATCGGTCACCGTCACGCCGGCGATGCGCGCGAGCCGCTCGCGCACCGGCTTGCGCATCGCCTGCACCGACATGGGCCGTGCGTCGCGGTCGACCAGCAGCGCGAACACGGTCGCGTAGTTGCGCCCCTGCGCGATGCCGGTGTTGATGGTGCCGTAGGTGGTGCGCACGCCGTCGAACTCGCGCAGCGCCGCCTCGACCTGGCGCAGCTTGTCTTCGGTGAACTGCAGCGACGAGCCGACCGGCGTGTAGAACTGCACGTACAGCTCGTTGTTGTCGGCCTCGGGCACGAACTCGGTGCCCACCAGCTTCATCAGCGGGAACGCGGCCGCGAACAGCGCCGCAGCCCCCAAGAGCGCGAGCGCGCGCCGGCGCAGCCCCCAGCGCAGCAGCGCCACGTAGCCGCCTTCGAGCCGCAGCATCGCGGCCTGGAAGGCGCGCAGCAGGCGCGCGACCGGACCGTTGCCGCGCGGGCCGTGGGCGTCGGGATCGCGCCACACCGACGACAGCATCGGGTCGAGCGTGAAGGCGATCAGCATCGACAGCATCACCGCGAATGCGACCGTGACGCCGAACTGCTTGAAGAAGCGCCCGATGATGCCGCCCATGAAGCCGATCGGCAGGAACACCGCCACGATGGTGAACGTGGTCGCCGCCACCGCCAGCCCGATCTCCTTCGTGCCGTCGAAGGCGGCGTCGCGATGGTGCTTGCCCGTCGCCTGGTGGCGCACGATGTTCTCGCGCACCACGATCGCGTCGTCGATCAGCA
>JAHDYE010000072.1 GCA_023383035.1 Burkholderiaceae bacterium
GTGCGCAGTGGCCCGGGCTTCGTCACCTTTCCGCGGGTGCGCTCGCGCGGCTTGCAGCCGGCCTGCACCATGCGCTCACGGTCGGCCAGGTGTATCGCTCCCCATTGCGACGCGCGATCCTTGCAGTACGCGCGCCAGGCATCCAGCCCGCTCACTTCCCGGCGCGCACGCTCCACCTTCGCGGCTTCGCGCTCGGCAGCATGCGCGGCCACCGTGGTGGCGCGCTCGGCACGCGGATCCTTGCCTTGGTCGATCAGCCCCTGCAGGCGCCGCGCTTCGGCCTGCGCCGCCGGAATCGACCACGTCGCCGGCTCGCCGATCGTCATACGCAGCGTGGCCCCGTCCTTCAACCGCGACTGGAACACGTACCATCACGATCGCCGACCTGGTCGATCGGTACATACTTGCCTATACCGGGCGCGACGTGACGCGCACCACGCGCCTGCGCTGGTGGGTCGCGCAGCTCGGACGCTGACGCCACCCGCCGCGCAGGCGGATCTCGGTGGCGTCGACGATGCTCGAACCCCGGCCCGGCTCACGAAACCGTCTCCATGTGCGGCGCCTGCTTCGGCGGGGCCGGCACCAACCCGTACCGCGTCATGACTTCCACGAGTTTCGCCCGGTCAGGCGGCCCATCCGCGTTCGCCACGACCCCCACGTCCCGGAAGAACTGCTCGCCGATGTCCGGCGTAAGCATCACCAGCGCGCGCGTGGTCTCGTCGCCGGGATTGCTGAAATGGTGCACGGAACCTCTTGGCGTCGACATCCATTCGCCCGGCTTCAAGTCGCGGGTCTCATCATCGACCGAGTATCTGAGCACGCCCTCGAGCACGTAGACGCACTCTTCGTTGCTGGAATGGCTGTGCGGCGGAGGCACGTGAGCGCCGACCGGAACCTTCAACTCGAACAGCCCCAATCCGCCCTCCTGCGCGCCGTCAACGAGGTAGCGAATCTCCATTTGTCCGACTCTGACGATCTCACGCCTCATGACAATCTCCTCGGTTGGGCGCGGATCGGGCTTTTCCCTGCGAACCATCCGTTCCGCGTCTGTGAGGACACTCTACGTCGTTGCAGAACGGGAATAAATCGTGTTCACTGCAATCCAGTGTTGCAGCGGCGTTACCAATGAAAGATCGGCTGAACGGGATGCGAGTGTTCGCGCAGGTCGTGGAAGCGAAGAGCTTCTCCGCTGCCGCGGAGACGCTCGGCATGTCGAAGTCGCTCGCGAGTCGTCACGTGAGCGCCCTGGAACGCTCGCTCTCGGTGAAGTTGCTGAACCGGTCTACTCGCAGGCTCAGCCTGACCGAGGCGGGCACCCTCTTCTACGAGCATTGCGCGAGGATCGTGCAGGAAGCGGAGCTGGCCGAGCAGCGGCTGACCCGAACCCAATCCGAACCGGCTGGCCTGGTGAGAATGACGGCCGCTCCGGCGTTTGCGGTACGGCATGTGATGCCCGCGCTCGCCGAGTTCCATCAGAAGTATCCGAGGATCCAGGTCAAGCTTTCCTGCAGCAATCGCGTGGTCGACCTGGGCGACGAAGGATTCGACCTGGGTATTCGGGTGTCGTTTCGCCCGGCCCCGAATCTGGTGGCGCGCAAGCTCTCGGTCAACCGGTCGGTGCTATGTGCGACACCGGCGTACCTCGAGCGACACGGGAGGCCGCGTCGCGTCGACGACCTCCGCAAGCATGAGTGCGTGCTGTTTCCGACGCTCGCGCCCAAGGGCGTCTGGACGCTGCGGCGCAACGGGCGGAAGTATTCCGTGCAAGTCTCCGGCATGTTCGAAACCGATGACGTGGACGCAGTGCGCGCGGCCGTTGCTGCCGGCCTGGGAATCGGCATCCTGCCCGTCTACATGGCCGGGGACGCCTTGCGGCAGCGGCAACTGGTACCGCTGTTGCGCGGTTATCAGGTGTTACCCGAGAGCGCCATCTACCTGGTGTATCTACCCAACCGCACGCTGTCGTCGCGCGTACGCGCGCTGATCGACTTCCTCGCCGAGCGCTTCGCGCCCGTCCCTCCGTGGGAAGTCGGATGGTGACGCCGATCCGCATTCGAAAGACAGGATGTGTTCATCCACTAGGTGACGGCCCCCAACAGCGTACGCTACGATAACTACGGTGCGCGCAACAGCAACAGCATCTACGGCGTGAATCCCTACACCCGAAAGCGCGGCAGCCAGCGCGACGAGTTCAGCACGCCGCCCGCATACAACCAGCCGCGACAGCGGTGATGGCCACCGGCGGCCGACACGCGAGGCGAGAAGGATGGATGAATCAATCGTAGGCGTCGTGCTGATGGCGCTGCTTCTTCTGCCGCCCATGTGGCAGATCACGCGGCGCACCGGATTGCCGCCCTATATCTCGCTGGTGGTGCTCGTGCCGTTCCTCGGGTTTCTGATCTGGGCGCTCGTTCTGGCGTTCGCGCCATGGCCGTCGAAGAGGTAACCGATGAGCGACTTCTCGATTTGGCACTGGCTCATCATTTGCATCTTCATCGTCGCGCCAGCACTGCTTCTGACGCGGATCAGCAACCGCGCCGGGATGAGCTGGCTATGGTTCTTCGTCTGGCTGGTCCCGATCGTTCAGTGGGCTGGGCTGTGGATCTTCGCCTTTTCGAGGTGGCCGGACGTTGATCGGCCGGGGCGGGCGCGGGAGCTGGACCCACGCTGATACGGCGAACCCGTCCGTGCCCTCCAGCTCGAGGGTGGCCTCGATATAGGCAGCCGCCTCGGCCGGATCCTTCAGCGTCTCGGCCAGGTAATCATCGAAGCTCGAATCGCGACGTATGGGCATGGGAGCTCTCTTTGCCAGCGGCGCTCGTCAGGCTGTGACCGGCACCGGCCGCACCCGCAGTCGCACTCTCTTCAACTTCTGTTCAGCCACTGCCCGCGAAGGTTTCCCCCGCTCAGCGGATGCAGCGGACCGCACCCGAAGAATCGGACGTGGGGCGCGTTCAGCGCGGATCGATACGACGCTCGAGCCGCTGCACGCGCTGCGCGAGGCCACGCAGGTCGTCGACGCCTTGCGCCGCCCAGCCGCTCCAGAGCAACTCGACGATCATGGTCGCCGTGCGCGTGGCAACGAGCTGCCGCCGCCGCGCAAGCCGGTTCCAGACGTGGTGCTCGATTCCGCCGAAGACGAGGTCGCGCGCGAGCGCCACATCGAGGTCGCCACGCAACTCGCCGCGCTGAATGCCGTCGCGCAGCGTGCGCATCAGGAACTGACCGTAGCGCTGGTTCAGCGCGTGCAGCTGGGAGCCGAAGTACGGCTGGTGGCCGCGCGACTCGCTGACGATCAGCCGCGTGAAGGCGGGATCGTCGATCGCGATCTGCAGGTGACGGGCGATCAGGTAATGCAGCCGCGCCCGCGTGTCGACGATGGCGGCGAAGCCGGCCTCGATGTCGGCGATTAGCCGATCGTAGAACGTCACGAACAGCGAATCGAGCAGCTCGCGCTTGCTGCGGAAATAGGTATAGATCGTTCCCTCCACGCACCCGGCGCGGGCGGCGATCTCGGCCACCGAGGCGTTCTCGAAGGAACGCTCGAGGAAGACCTCGCGGGCGGCGGCGAGGATCTCGTCGCGGCGAACCGGTTTTCTTCTGCGGGGCAACGTTGCGGACATCGTTCGGGCGATCGTGAGTGCGACTCAGTATAGAGCAGGTCGTGGGATCGCGGCCATCGACGCAATCGCCTCCCGTTGTTCCCTCGCTGCGCACACCAGGTATGCTGCACTGCAGCTTGACGGAGCAGGAGCCGACGGGCATTTTATTGAGTAATGCTCATTATTGCGCTTCCGCCATGCCCTCCACCGACTATCGCAGCGCATTCCGTCCCGGTCTGTTCGCGGGGCGGGTCGTGCTCGTCACCGGAGGCGGGTCGGGAATCGGCCGCTGCACCGCGCACGAGCTGACGGCGCTCGGCGCCGCGGTTGCCCTCGCCGGCCGCAAGGCCGACCGGCTCGAGACGGTTGCCGCCGAGCTTCACGGCAAGGGCACGCAAGTCACCCGTCACCCGCTCGACATCCGCGACGAAGAAGCGGTCCGGAGCGTGGTCGGCGAAGTGCTGCACGCGCACGGAAGGCTCGACGCCGTCGTGAACAACGCCGGCGGGCAGTTCACGGCGGCCGCCGAAAGCCTCTCGCTCAACGGCTGGGAAGCGGTCTTGCGAACCAACCTGAGCGGGGGCTTCCTCGTCGCGCGCGAGGCGTACCGGCAATTCCTGCACGCGCACGGCGGCGTCATCGTCAACGTCATCGCCGACATGTGGAACGGCATGCCGGGCATGGCGCACTCCGGCGCCGCGCGCGCCGGCATGCTGAACCTCACCGAGTCGCTCGCCGCCGAATGGGCGCGCAGCGGCGTTCGCGTGAACGCCGTCGCGCCCGGATGGATCGCCTCGAGCGGGCTCGACCGCTACCCGCCCGAGACCATCGCGCAGATGCGCCGGTTGCATCGCGTCGTGCCGCTGCAGCGCTTCGGAACCGAAGCCGAGGTATCGGCGGCGATCGTCTTCCTGCTGTCGCCTGCCGCGGCGTTCATCACCGGAAGCTGCATCCGGGTCGACGGCGGCGTGCCCAACGCGCGCCACCCCTGGCCCGCGCAGCCGATGGAGCACGACAGCGACGCAACGCGTCCGTTCGACGCCTTTCCGCTCGCGAGCCGTCCGCGCGTGCTCGACCAATCCTGAACAACGCCGTCGCACGAATGCTCCCTCTCGACACGGGAATCGACACCGGCAGCGCCGAATTCGCGGCGCGTCGAGCCGCACTGCTCGAGCGCATCGCCGAGCTGCGCGCGCTCGAGCAGCGCACGCGAGATGCCTCGGCGCGCGCGGCGCCGCTTTTCGAGCGACGCGGCCAGCTGCTGCCGCGCGAGCGGCTCGCACGGCTGCTCGACGCGGGCAGCCCGTGGCTCGAGCTCTCGACGATGGCGGGTTACCGGCTCGACGTCGCCGACCCGCAGCGCAGCATTCCCGGCGCGGGCGTCGTCTGCGGCATCGGTTTCATCGCATGCACGCGCTGCGTCGTCGTCGTCAACGATTCCGGCATCGACGCGGGCGCGATCCCGAGCATGGGCGGCGAGAAGATCCTGCGCGCGCAGCAGATCGCCTTCGAGAACCGCCTGCCGCTGGTGCAATCGATCGAATCGGCCGGCGCGAACCTGCTGCGCTATCGCGTCGAGGATTTCGTGCACGGCGGACGCCTGTTCCACCACCTGGCGCGGCTCTCGGCCGCCGGCATTCCGGTGGTGGCGATCGTGCACGGCTCGTCTACCGCAGGCGGCGCCTACCTGCCGGGCCTGTCCGACTACGTCGTCATGGTGCGCGGACGCGCGAAAGCCTTCCTCGCCGGCCCGCCGCTGCTGCAGGCGGCCACCGGCGAGATCGCTACCGACGAGGAACTCGGCGGCGCCGAGATGCACGCGACGATCTCGGGGCTGGCCGACTATCTCGCCGACGACGACGCCGACGCGGTGCGCATCGCGCGCGAGGTGGTCGGCCGGCTCGGCTTCGACGACGACGCGTCGCCGCACGCCCGAAGCGATACCGCTGCGTCGTCCGCGTGCTTCGAAGAGCCGCTGCACGCGCCCGAGGAGCTCGCCGGCGTCGTTCCGCTCGATTTCCGCGAGCCCTTCGACATGCGCGAGGTGATCGCACGCATCGTCGACGGCTCGCGCTTCCTCGAATTCCAGCCCGATTACGGCCCGCAGACGGTATGCGGCCACGCCGAACTGCACGGCCATCGCGTCGGCATCGTCACCAACAACGGACCGATCGATCCGGCCGGCGCCAGCAAGGCCACGCACTTCATCCAGGCCTGCTGCCAGAGCGCAACGGCGCTGCTCTACCTGCAGAACACCACGGGCTACATCGTCGGACGCGCGAGCGAACAGGCGGGAATGATCAAACACGGTTCGAAGATGATCCAGGCGGTCTCGAACGCCACGGTTCCGTCGATCACGCTGCATTGCGGCGCCTCCTTCGGCGCCGGCAACTATGGAATGTGCGGACGCTCCTTCGGTCCGCGCTTCGTCTTCTCGGGGCCGAACGCGCGACCCGCCGTCATGGGCGGCGAGCAGGCCGCGCTGCCGATGCGCATCGTCAGCGAATCCACCGCACGCCGGCGCGGCGAGCCGGTCGACGAGGCGAAGCTCGACGCATTGTCCGCGCGCATCGTCGAGCACTTCGAAGCGCAGGCCGGCGTGCTGCATACCAGCGCGCGGCTGCTCGACGACGGCATCGTCGATCCGCGCGACACCCGCAAGCTGCTCGGCTTCCTGCTCGACACCTGCGCAGGCGCGCAGGCGCGCGTGCTGCGTCCGTCGAGCTTCGGCGTCGCCCGCCCCTAGGATCGACGAACGCACACACGAACGGAGAGCAGGATGATCTACACCGAGGAACACGAACGACTGAAGGACTCCGTGCGCCGCTTCGTCGACGCCGAAATCAATCCGCACGTCGACGAATGGGAGCGTGCCGGCGTCTTTCCCGCACACGAGCTGTTCCGCAAGATGGGGCGGCTCGGCTTCCTCGGCGTCACCAAGCCGGTCGAGTACGGCGGCTCGGGCCTCGACTACTCGTATTCGGTGGCCGTCTCCGAGGCGCTCGGGCACGCGCACTGCGGCGGCGTGCCGATGGCGATCGGCGTGCAGACCGACATGGCCACACCGGCTCTCGCCCGCTTCGGCAGCGACGAACTCAAGCGCGAGTTCCTCGCGCCGTCGATCGCCGGCGAGCGCGTCGCCTGCCTCGGCGTGTCCGAGGTCGGCGCCGGCTCCGACGTCGCCTCGATCCGCACCTTCGCGCACAAGGACGGCGGCGACTACCGCATCCGCGGCGGCAAGATGTGGACCACCAGCGGCACGCAGGCCGACTGGATGTGCCTGCTGGCGAACACCTCCGACGGCGCGGCGCACCGGAACAAGACGCTGATCTGCCTTCCGATGGATACGCCCGGCGTCCAGATCGCGCGCAAGCTGAACAAGGCCGGCATGCACTCCTCGGACACCGCGCAGATCTTCTTCGACGACGTGCGCGTGCCGCAGCGCTACCGGATCGGCGAGGAAGGCATGGGATTCGCCTACCAGATGATGCAGTTCCAGGAGGAACGGCTCTGGGGGGTGGCAAACTCGCTGGGGGCAGGCGCGATCCTCGCCGAGACGATCGGCTACCTGCGCGAGCGCCGCGCCTTCGATCAGCCGCTGCTCGACAACCAGTTCATCCACTTCAAGCTCGCCGAGCTGAACACCGAGATCGAATGCCTGCGCGCGCTGCTGTACCGCGCGGTCGAACTGTACGTCGGCGGCGCCGACGTCACGCAACTCGCGTCGATGGCCAAGCTGAAGGCCGGACGAGTCTCGCGCGAGGTCGCCGACTGGTGCGTGCAGTTCTGGGGCGGGATGGGCTACATCGAGGACACGCGCGTGAACCGCTTCTGGCGCGATTCCAGGCTCGTCTCGATCGGCGGAGGCGCCGACGAGGTGATGCTCGGCATCATCGCCAAGACGATGGGCATCCTGCCGCGCCGATGAAACGCTTCGCGTCCCCGCCGCACGCGTTCGACGCGCTGCTCGTCGCGAACCGCGGCGAGATCGCGCACCGCGTGCTGCGCAGCGCACGCGCGCTGGGCCTGCGCACGATCGCCGTGCACGCGCCGGGCGAGCGCGACGCGCCGCACATCGCCGCCGCCGACGAGGCGCTCGAGCTGCGCGCCGATTCCGATCTCGCCGCTTACCTCTCGATCGAGGCGGTGATCGATGCCTGCCGGCGCAGCGGCGCCGGCGCCGTTCATCCCGGTTACGGCTTCCTTTCGGAGAACCCGGCGTTCGCGCGCGCCTGCGAAGCGGCGGGCATCGTCTTCGTCGGGCCGCCCGCCGAGGCGATCGAGGCGCTCGGCGACAAGGCGCGGGCGAAGGCGATCGCGCAGCGCGCCGGCGTGCCCTGCCTGCCCGGATACGCCGGCGACGACCCGTCGCCGGCGGCGATGGCGGCCGAGGCCGAACGCATCGGCATGCCGCTGATGATCAAGGCCGCCGCGGGCGGCGGCGGGCGCGGCATGCGTCGGGTCGATTCGCTGGCCGATTTCGAGCGGCTGCGCGAAGCGGCGGCGAAGGAGGCGCACTCCGCCTTCGGCGACGGACGGCTGCTGCTCGAGAGATGCGTCGACGGGGCGCGCCACGTCGAGATCCAGATCCTCGCCGACCGCTTCGGACACTGCGTGCACCTCGGCGAGCGCGACTGCTCGACGCAACGCCGCCACCAGAAGATCATCGAGGAAGCGCCCGCGCCGGGCGTTTCCGCGCAGACGCGCGCGGCGATGGGCGAAGCGGCCGTACGCCTCGCGCAGGCGGCCGGCTACGTCGGAGCGGGAACCGTCGAATTCCTGCTCGACCGCAGCGGCGACTTCCGGTTCCTCGAGGTGAACACGCGGCTGCAGGTCGAGCACCGCGTCACCGAGGCGATCACCGGAGTCGATCTGGTCGAGATGCAGCTGCGCATCGCGCGCGGCGAACCGCTCCCCTTCGCGCAGGTCGACCTTCGCTTCGACGGACACGCGATCGAGGCGCGGCTGTGCGCCGAAGACGCCTTCGCCGGTTTCGTGCCGCGCAGCGGCGCCATCCACGGCTGGCGGATCGCGCACGACGACGCAGTGCTCGTCGACCACGCGCTCGGCGCGGGCACGCGCGTCTCGCCGCACTTCGACTCGCTGATCGCCAAGTTCGTCGCGCGCGGCCGCCATCGCGAAGACGCGCGGCTGCGCCTGGTTTCGGCGCTCGCGCGCAGTTCGATCCTCGGTCCGACCACGAACCGCGCGCTGCTGCTCGAATGCCTGCGCGCACCGCGTTTCGTCGCCGGCGATCTCGATGTGGGCTGGCTCGAGGACGCAGCCTCGCACTGGCGCGCGCCCGCGCCCGCGCCCGATTCCCGATGGCAGGCGGTGGCGAGCGCGCTGTGGGCGCAAGCGGTGATGCGCCGCCACGGGCCGCTCGCGAACTGGTCGTCGAACGGCGCGCGCCGCTCGCGGGTGTCGCTCACCGTGGTCGGCGCCGGCGTCGATGACGCGCAGGCTCACGCCCACGACGATACCGAGGAAAGCGCGGGCAGCGAACGCGGCGAAGGCACCCGCCGCCGGGCGAAGCCCCCCGTCGACGAGCCGATGCGCTGGAACGCCGAGGTCGAAGCCGCGCACGACGACGCGCTCACGGTACGCATCGGCGCGCACGAAAGCACGCTGCAGATCGAATCGGCCGAATCGATGCGCATCGACGGTCACCGGCTGCCGATCCACGTCGCCTTCGAAGGCCCGCCCGCCCGTCCGTTGCGCATGTGGCTCGACCATTGCGGCTTCGCAGCGGGCGTCGTCGACGCCGCGTCACTGCCGGCACGCCGCGCGAGCGCCCACGCCGGCGGCGAGCTGCGCGCACGGATGCACGGCCGCATCGCATCGCTCGCCGTGGCCGAAGGCGAACGCGTCCGCGCCGGCCAGACGCTGCTGTCGATCGAGGCGATGAAGATGGAGCACCGGATCGATGCGCCCACCGGCGGACGGGTCGCGGCGATCGCCGTGTCGGTCGGTGCACAGGTCTCGCCGGCCACGCTTCTCGTACGGATCGAACCGGAGGCTGCATGATCGACGATCGACTCGCCGCGTGCCTGGACGTGACGCGCCAGCCTGGCGCCACCGACGAGCATCGCCAGTTGCGCGACGCGATCCGGCGCTTCGTCGAGCGCGAGCTCGCGCCGCACGTCGACGCGTGGGACGAGGCCGGCGAGTTCCCGCGCGAACTGCACCGCAAGGCGGCCGGCATCGGACTGCTCGGGCTGGGCTATCCGGAATCGTTGGGCGGCACGCCCTGCGACACGCTCTCGCGCATCGTCGCGACGATCGAGCTCACGCGCGCCGGATCGGGCGGACTCTTCGCCGGCCTGATGACGCACACGATCATGCTCGGCCCGCTGCTCGAAGCGGGGGCGCCCGCGCTCGTCGAACGCATCGTGCCCGCCATCCTTCGTGGCGAAGCGATCGGAGCGCTCGCCGTCACCGAACCCTCGGGCGGCTCCGACGTCGCACAGCTGCGCACGCGCGCACGCGCCGACGCCGACGGCTGGCGACTGCACGGCTCGAAGACCTTCATCACTTCCGGCATGCGCGCCGACCATTACCTCGTCGCCGCGCGCACCTCGGGTACGGGGCCGGACGGCATCTCGCTCTTTCTCGTCGATCGCGATGCGCCGGGCTTCTCCCGCACGCCCTTGCGCAAGACCGGCTGGTGGTGCTCCGACACCGCGCAGCTGCATTTCGACGATTGTCCGGTCGGCCGCGATCGCCTCGTCGGTCCGCTCGACGCGGGCTTTCGGCTGATCCTGCGCAACTTCAATGGCGAGCGGCTCGGGATGGCCGCGGAAGCGATCGGCTTCGCGATCGTTTGCTTCGAGGATGCGCTCGCCTGGGCGCGCGAGCGGCGCACCTTCGGCGAGCCGCTCGTCGCGCACCAGGTGATCCGCCACAAGCTCGTGCGCATGATCGACGAGATCGCGCCGGTGCTCGCGTGGCTCGCGCAGTTGGCCGAGCGCATCGACCGGGGCGAACGGCCGGCCGCGCAGATCGCGCTGGCGAAGAACCGCGCCGCGCGGGTGATGCGTCATTGCGCCGACGACGCCGTGCAGATCCTCGGCGGCGCGGGCTACATGCGCGGCACGCGCGTCGAGCGCATCTACCGCGAAGTGAAGATCATGATGATCGGCGGCGGAGCCGAGGAGATCCTCGTCGAGCTCGCGGCCCGCCAGCTGGGAGTGTGCGCTTGAAGGCGACGAACGGCGCCGTCATGGGGCATAATCGGGGGCATCGACGCCCGATCAATCCTTCCTGGACATCCGATGCCCCTCACCGACGCCGCGATTCGTCGCGCCAGGCCCGCCGAAAAACCCGTGCGCATGTTCGACGGTGGCGGCCTCTACATCGAAATTTCGCCGGCAGGCGGAAAACTGTGGCGGTTCAAGTACCGTTTCGGCGGAAAGGAGAAGCGTCTGGCGCTCGGCGCTTATCCGGTCGTTCCGCTTTCCGGCTATCGGGACGAGACCCACGGCACATGGATCCAGGGTGCAAGGGAACTTCGCGACGAGGCGCGTCGCCTCCTTGCCGGCGGAATTGATCCCGCCCGCGTTCGGCGCGACCGGAAGTCGGCAGCGCGCACGACATCGTCGCGAGCGAAGCGCGACGAATCGCTCGAAACGGCGAGCTGGGGCAGCCGCATACCGGGTCGCAGGGAGCAGCGCGAACTGAAGGAAGAGGTGCTCTACGAAACGGCCGCCCGGTGGTTCAACGAGCACGGGTATCACGGAACCTCGTTGAGCGACCTGGCGAAGGAGCTGGGCATCACCAAGGCGGCGCTGTACAACTACGTGTCGAGCAAGCGCGAGCTGCTCTACACCATGCACCTTCGCTCGCTGCAAGCGGCCCACGCCGCGCGGGACGACGCGGCCGTCCAGAGCACCGGGCTCGGCAAGGTGCGACGAATGATCTTCAACTACGTTGCCGCGTTCACCGCCTCGCCCACGGTGACTTTCATCCTTCTCGAGGATGGAGCGCTCGCGCCGGAACAGGCCGAGGAAATACTCACGCAGCGAAGGGCGCTCGATCACGAGTTCCGGAGCTGGATCGCCGAGGGCATCGGCGACGGCTCGATCCTGCCGTGCGATCCCCGGCTGGCTTCGTTGCTGATCACCGGCGGACTCGCGTGGGTGACCAAGTGGTACGACCCCAAAGGCGGCTGGATGGGCGAACGGGTTGCCGAGGCGATCAGCACTCTCTATGCGGAGATGCTGGCCGGCCAACGAGGGGCCGCGGGGCCGACGACGGACACGGCGCGTCTTCGTTGACATATGAACAATCGGTAACTAGACTGATCAAGCGTTATTTCTCTATCGCGACTGCTGCGGCTCGTCGCGCGACCCACGAAACGGAGAAGACATGCACTCGAAACTGGTGATGCTCGTCGCAGCGACGGCGCTGGCGGCGGGATCGGCTGGCGCCCAGACACAAGGGGTCTCCGCCAACGAGATCGTGATCGGGTCCATGCAGGACCTCTCGGGTCCGATCGCCAGCCTCGGAAAGGCGAGCCGCAACGGGATGCTGATGCGCATCGAGGAGCAGAACGAAAAGGGCGGGGTCCACGGCCGGAAGATCCGTTTCATCGTGGAAGATCACGCGTACGATCCGAAGCGCGCGGTTCTGGCGGCGCACAAGCTGCTCGAACAGGACAGGATCTTCCTGATGTTGGGCCACATCGGTGCGGTGACGAACATCGCAGTGATGCCGCTCATGTTCGAACGGAACGTGATGAACCTGTTTCCGTTCAGCCCTGCGAGCCAGATGTTCGACCCCGCGCATCGCCTGAAGTTCGCTTCCTTCACGCCCTACTACGATCAGATGCGCCAGTCGGTACCGCTGCTCATCAAGCAGAGGGTGCTGAAGAAGCCGTGCATCCTCTATCAGGACGACGAATCCGGGATCGAGCACCTGAAGGGCACCGAGGATGGCCTGAAGACCGTCGGCATGCAGATCGTCGAGAAGACCTCGTACAAGCGGGGGGCCACGGACTTCTCGTCGCAGGTTGCCCGGATGAAGAGCGCGGGCTGCGATCTCGTCGTCCTCGGCACGCTCGTTCGCGAAACGATCGGAGCGGTCTCCGAGGCGAAGAAGATCGGCTTCGGCCCCGTCTTTCTCGGAACCACCATGATCTACTACGACCAGATCCACAAGCTCGGCGGCCCGGCAATGGACGGAATCGTCGCCACGCACACGGCAGCCGTCCCGTACGCGGACAGCGGATCCGCCGAAGTTCGCGACTGGATCCAGCGCTACAAGAACCGGTTCGGCGAAGAGCCCTGGATGCACTCGGTCTACGGATACGCGTACGCCCAGGCGATGATCGTCGCGCTCGACAAGGCAGGTCGCGACCTGAGCACGGAAGCGCTGATTCGCGCAATCGAAAACACCCGTTTCCCGACGGATATCTTCGGCAGCCCCGAAATGACGTTCAGTGCGACGAAGCGACTGGGATCGAGCCTCTACCGCTTCGCCGAGATCCGCAACGGACGCTGGGTGACGACGTCGGAGTATTTCGGCGAGCACTGAGCCGGTGCCGGGCGAAGCAGGCGGCAGCGGCTCCGCGAAGGCCGCTCTTCCTCCCGCCCGGCGCAAGGACGAGGCCTTTCCGCGCCGACGTTCGCGCATTCATCGATGCGCACCTGCCCGCTGATATCGCCGCGCGCGTCCTCGGTCGGCGCGGGCTGATCCCGCGCGACAAAGAGGACGGCGCCCGAGCGATTCTGCCGAACGCGATGGCGCTCCCGCCTCGGGATTTCCACGATCGGCGCGCCGCTCGCCCGGCGCGCCAGGACAAGAGAACGAGGAGACAGGGTTCTTGCAGACACTGCAGTTGTTCGTGAGCGGCATCGCCCAGGGCTGCATTTACGGACTGATCGCGCTCGGCTTCGTCCTGATCTACAAGGCCACCGAAACGGTCAGCTTCGCGCAAGGCGAACTGATGATGCTCGGCGCCTTCCTCGGCCTGGCGCTGATCGCCGGCCTCGGCTTTCCGTTCTGGCTGGCAGTGCTCGCGGCGGTCGCGGCGATGATCCTCTTCGGCATCGCGCTCGAGTTCGCCGTCATCCGTCCGATCCTCGGCCAGCCAGTGTTCTCGATCGTGATGCTCACCATCGGCATCAGCTACGTCGCGCGCGGCGCGATCACGATGATCCCGAACCTGGGCACCGAGACGCACACGCTGCCGGTACCGTATCGCAACGAGATCGTGCAGGCTGGCGGCCTCGTGCTTGCCGTCGAACAGCTCGTCGTCATCCTCACCACGGCGCTGCTGTGCGCGCTGCTGTACCTGATGTTCCGCTTCAGCCGGATCGGCGTCGCGATGCAGGCGAGCTCGCAGAACCAGCTCGCCGCCTACTACATGGGCATCCCGGTCAAGCGCCTGAACGGGCTCATCTGGGGCCTCGCCGCCGGCGTCGCGGCGGTCGCGGGCCTGCTGCTGGCGCCGATCACCTTCGTGCACGTGAACATGGGGCTGATCGGCCTGAAGGCCTTTCCGGCAGCGGTCGTCGGCGGATTCGGCAGCCTGCCGGGTGCGATCGTCGGCGGCATCATCATCGGCGTCGTCGAATCGATGTCCGGCTTCTTTCTGCCCGAGGGCTTCAAGGACGTCGCCGCCTACGTCGCCGTCCTGCTGATGCTCGTGATCAAGCCGAACGGCCTGTTCGGCGAGAACCTCACGAAGAAGGTGTAGCGGGCGATGCGCTTCCTCTTCAAGACCCGCTACGACCAGGACATCGATCTCGCCCGTCACTCGGGCGACCGGTTCTGGTACGGCCTGCTGCTGGTGCTGCTCGTCATCGCTCCCACGGGGCTGCCGGAATACTGGCTCGCGCAGCTCACCTTCGTGCTGATCTACGGCATCGTCGGCGTCGGGTTGATGCTGCTCGCCGGCTACACGGGCCTGTTCTCGCTCGGGCACGCGGCGTTCCTCGGCGTCGGCGCCTACACGGAGACGGTGCTCGCCTCGATGGGCTGGCCATTCCCGCTGTCGCTCGCCGCAGCCGCCGCGCTCTCGGCCACGGTCGGCGCGATCGTGGGCCTGCCCGCGCTGCGCGTGAAGGGAATCTACCTTGCCATCGCCACGCTCGCCTTCGGCTTCATCGTCGAGGAGATCCTCGCGCGCTGGGAGAGCGTGACCGGCGGCAACGCCGGGAAGCTCGTGCCGACGATCGACATCTTCGGATGGAAGGCCGACAGCCGGACGTCGTTCTACTTCGTCTGCCTGGTCGTTGCCGTGCTGGCGACGCTCGCCGTGCTGAACCTGCTGCGCGCGCCCACCGGGCGCGCGTTCGTCGCGATCCGCGACTCGGAGGTCTCCGCGCAGAGCATGGGCATTCATCTCGCGCGATACAAGACGCTTTCGTTCATGGTGTCGGCCACGCTCGCGGGCGTGGGCGGCGCGCTCTATGCGCACCAGATCCGGTTCCTCTCGCCCGACCAGTTCGGCATCCTGCAGTCGGTCGACCTGCTACTGATGATCGTCATCGGCGGACTCGGTTCGATCCACGGCGCGTTCCTCGGCGCGGTCTTCCTGATCACGATGCCGCAGCTGATCACGCTCGGGAAAGACTTCCTGCCCGGAGCGATCGCCGAGGCTACCGGCCTGCAGGCGTTCGTCTACGGCATCGTGTTGATCGCTTTCGTGCTCTTCGAGCCGATGGGACTGTACGGCCGCTGGCTGAAGCTGCGCACATGGTTCGATCTCTTTCCGTTCTACCGCGCCGGCATGTTCCGCCGGCAGAAATCCTTCCAGAAGTCGGACCGGCTGCGATGAGCGACCTCCTGCTGTCCGCGCGCGATCTCACGGTGCGCTTCGGCGGAGTGCTCGCCGTCGACGGCGTGAGCTTCGACGTCCCGAAAGGCGGGGTCTTCACGCTGATCGGACCGAACGGCGCCGGCAAGACCACCGTCTTCAACCTGATCAGCCGCATCTGCACGCCGACCTCCGGCACGATCGAGTTCGACGGCGTTCGCATCGACCGCTTCCCCCCGCACCGCATCGCCGATCTCGGCATCGCACGCACCTTCCAGAACATCGAGCTCTTCGAGCATGCGACGGTTCTGCAGAATCTGCTGATCGGCCGACACGTGCATCGGCGCAGCGGCTTCTGGAGCGAGCTGGTCTTCACCCCCCGCGTGCGCCGCGCCGAGCGCGAGACTCGACGCAAGGCCGAGGAAGTGATCGATTTTCTCGACCTGCAGCACTACCGCGACACGATGGTCGCGGGGCTGCCCTACGGGGTGCGCAAGGTCGTCGAGCTGGCGCGTGCGCTGTGCATGGAGCCGCGTCTGCTGCTGCTCGACGAGCCCTCGTCCGGGCTGAACGTCGAGGAGACCGGCGACATGGCGTTCTGGATCGAAGACATCCGCGACGACCTCGGCATCACGGTGCTGATGGTCGAGCACGACATGTCGCTGGTGTCGAAAGTCTCCGATCGCGTGCTCGCGATGAACCAGGGCGAAGTGATCGCGGTGGGCACGCCGGAACAGGTACAGAACGACCCGGCCGTCGTCGAGGCATATCTCGGAACCGCCGACGACACGACTTCGCTGAGGCGGGTCGCATGACCGGAACTCCGCCGACCGCCGATCCGGTTCTGAAGCTGCAGAACGTGGAAAGCGCCTACGGCCCGATCAAGGCGATCCGCGGCGTGAGCCTGCGGGTTCGCCAGGGCGAGATCGCCACGGTGCTCGGTTCGAACGGCG
>JAHDYE010000073.1 GCA_023383035.1 Burkholderiaceae bacterium
GGTGATGCGCGACATGCGCGCGCACGACATCGACATGCTGACCATCGGCCAGTATCTGGCACCGTCCGGCGCGCACCTGCCGGTGCGCCGCTACGTGCATCCGGACACCTTCCGCATGTTCGAGGCCGAAGCCGCGAAGATGGGCTTCTCGCACGCGGCGGTGGGAGCGCTGGTGCGCTCGTCGTACCATGCCGACCGGCAGGCGCACGCGGCCGGCGTGGCGGCGCCGCCGGCGACGGGCGGGGCCGCGCCGTCCGCGACCGCCGCTGCGGATGCGGCACGACCGTGCGGTCCGTCTTCGGGTCGAACCTCCTGACCGCGATCGGCCGCTGCCAACCGCGCCGACGGGCTGATGCTGCTCGCCCTCACCGGCGGCTTCACGCTGAGCCAGGCCTGGCGGACGATCGCCGCGATCATGGCGCCCGATGTGCGCGCCTTCAGCTGCGAAAGTCGCTGGCGGCGGCGCCGAAGCCGCGGGCCGCAACGTCGATGTCCGACGCGATGACGACCATCCGGTAGCCTTCGCGGCGCCGCGCGCACGCGGCCTCGAGCGAGCTCGTGAAGATACCGCACGGCACGTCCGCCGCCGCACACGCGCGTCGCACCGCGGCCAGCGCGTCGGCATACGCGACGTCGGCCGGGCCGGCACCGAGCGACAGCGCCAGATCGCCGGTGCCGACGAACACCATGTCCACGCCTTCGGTGGCCGCGATCGCGGCGGCCTGCTCGACGCCCGCGCGCGTTTCTATCATCACGACGGTGGCGAGCGCGTCGGCGCCGCGCAGGTAGCGGCCGAAGTCATGCAGCGGCCGCACGCCGCCGCCCGAGCGGCGGCCGCGCGGCGGATAGCGCACCGACGCGACCGCCCGCGCAGCCTGCTCGGCCGATTCGACGAGCGGCACGATCACGCCTTCAGCGCCCGCATCGAGGGCGCCGCCGATCACCGCCATGGCGTTGTCCTCGACGCGCACCAGCACGGGGATCTCGCCGGGCACGAGGCCGATGGCCGCCTCGAGCTCGCGCCGCTGCCACAACCCGTGCTGGCCGTCGAGCACGATCGCGTCGGGGCGTTCGCGCGCGGCCATCTCGACGAGCGCGGCGCTGCCAAGCGCGAGCCATACGGCGCCGAGGCAGTCGCCGTCGCTCAGGCGCTTCTTGAACGAAGGGCGTTGCGGATCGAACATCGCGTGGCGACTCAGTCGCCGCGATCCGGCGACGGCTTCAGCGCGGTCACCTCGATCTCGACTTTCGCACCGGCCACCGCGAGCGGCGCACAGATCGTCGTATTGGCCGCGCGCGCCGCGCCGAGGCGGCGCTTGACGACCTCGCTGACGGCGACGACGTCGCTGTGGTCCGGCACGTAGACGCGCACGCGCACGACGTCGGTCACGGTCGCACCCGCCTCGGTGAGCGCAGCCTCGATGACATCGAGCGAGCGCTCGGCCTGCGCGCGCGCGCCGTCGGCAAGCTGCCCGGTCGCCGGGTCGGCGCCAACCGTACCCGACACGAACACCCAGCGGCCGTCGGCGACCGCGCGCGAATAGCCGGCCAGCGTTTCCCAGGGCGAGCCGGTCGAGACGAAGCGCCGGCTCATGGCGCGGCCTGTGCGGCCAGTTGCTCGCGCACGAGCAGAACCTCGGCCTCGTGGCTCGCGACCAGCCGGGCCCAGCGCGCGTCGTCCATGCCGGCCTCGCGCCAAGCGAGCAGCGTCACGACGCATTGGTCGGCGCGGTGGCCGAGCGTGGGGCCCGGCACGACGCGTGCGTGGATACGCGGCACGAGCGCGTCGGGCGTCGCGCCGCAGTGGTAGTCGACGATGCCCCGCGCCGCGTCGGCGTCGATATGCACGTACGCCTGGCTGCCGTCGAACAGCGAGCGGCCGCGCATCAGCCCCGGTTCGACTTCGGCGCAGCCGGACATGCCAAGGCACCAGCGCGCCATCCCGGCCGCGCTCGTCAGGTATGCGAATGCGCGCGCCATCGGCACCGGGCACAGCGCACTCGCCGCGTGCGAGATCGTCGTCATGATTCAGCCTTCTCCTGCGAGTCCATGGCCGTCGACACCTTCTGCAGCAGCCGCACCAGCGTACGCCACTCGGCCTCTGTCAACGTCTCGATCGCGTGCCTGCCATGCTGTTCGTACACCGGCCACAGCCGCTCGACCAGCGCCTTGCCGCGCGCGCTGAGCCGCAGTTCCGATACGCGCCGGTCGGCTGCCCTCACTTCGCGCCTGACGAGCCCGTCGCGCACCATCTTGTCGGCGACGCGCGAAATCACGGACTGCTCCATCACGGTCATCGCCGCAAGCTCCGACGCGCTGCAGCGCCCCTTCGCGCTCAGCACCGCGAGCACGCGCCAGCGGTGGATCGTCACGCCCTCCTGGCGCATGCGCTCGCGCAGCCGCGCATTGAGCCGGCGCGAGATGCGGAACACGAGGTACGGGATGAGCTCTTCGAGCGCGGGCACCGCCGGCTTGTCGGGCAGCGCCACTCCGGCCGTCGCACGCTTCGTCATTGCGGCACGTAGCCCGACTCCTTGATCACCGGACCCCAATGAGCCGTCGCTGACGACACCCACTCGCGCAGCTCGGCCGGTGTCGCGTAGGTCGTCTCGTTGCCCACCGAGGCGAGTCTTTCGCTCACTTCGGGCATCCGCAGCACGGTGGCAACCGCCTTCGTGAAGCGGTCGACGAACTCCGCCGGCAGGCCGGGAGGTCCGAAGAACGCGAGCCACGGGTTCTTGTCGACACCGCGCAGCCCGAGTTCCTGGAACGTCGGCACGTCGGGCGCGGACTTCGCACGCGCGGTGCCTGACACCGCCAGCGTCTTGATGCGGCCGGCGCGGTGGTAGTCGAGCTGCTCGGTCAGCGAACTGATGCCGGCCGGCACCTGACCGCCGAGCAGATCCTGCGTCAGAGGGGCGCCGCCCTTGTACGGCACCACCACGACCTCGACGCCGAGCGCCTTGCCGACGATCTGCGCGGCGAAGTGCGGCACGCTGCCGACGGCCGGCACGCCGATGTTGGCCTTCGACGGGTTGGCCTTCAACCACGCGCCGAACTCGGGCAAGCTGCCGACGCCGATCGTGGTGCTGACCGCGAGCGCGTTGTAGTAGCTGGCAACGCCGGCCAGCGCGGTGAAGTCGCGCGTCGGGTGGTAGCCAGGGTCCTTGAACGTCAGCGGGACCACGACGTGCGAATGATCGATCGTCAGCATCACCGTCTGGCCATTCGGCGGCGCAGCCTTCAACTGCTGCGTCGCCAGCATGCCGCCGACGCCGGGCCGGTTCTCGACGATGATCGTCGTTCCGAGCAGATCCTTCATCTTGTCGGCCAGCAAGCGCGCGACGACGTCGGTTCCGCCGCCCGGCGGGAAGCCAACCAGAATGCGCATCGGCCCGGCCTGGGCACGCGCCGCGCGCGGCAGCACCATCGCCAACGGCAACGCGCCCGTTGCTGCGAGCAGTGCGCGCCTCGGTTTCTGCACTTTGTTCATTTCATTGGTCTCCTCGTTAGCGTCGCCACGCTGCCACTTTGACACCCGATATGTGCCAATGTCAATATATGATCTCAGCATGTAATCGAGGAAGGCCATCACGTTGCGAAGTCCGGTCACCGGACGTCACGTGACCCGGCTGTTGCACGACGAGATGCCGGCCGGCGACCACGGCCGCGCCCGTCAGCGAGGAGGCAAACCCGTGACGCTGTCGATACGCCCCGAAATCGAGCACCTGCGTGACTCGCCGATCATCGAGGTCTGGCGCCTGGGCTTTCAGGTCGCCGACGTGGTTGGCCTGTGGGCTGGCGAGGTCGACGTGCCGACGCCGCGCTTCATCTGCGACGCGGCGCACACCGCGCTGCTCGAAGGCAAGACGTTCTACACGCACAAGCGCGGCATTCCCGAGCTGCGGGCGGCGCTGCAGCGCTATCACCGGCGGCTGTGGAATGTCGAGCTCGCCGACGAGCGCATCGCCGTCACCAGCGCCGGCATGAACGCCGTGATGCTGATCTGCCAGACGGTGATCCGGCTGGGCGACAACGCGGTGTTCGTCACGCCGACCTGGCCGAACGTCGAGCGCGCTGCCGAAGTCCAGGGCGCCGAAGTGCGCGAAGTCGCGATGCACAGCGGCGAGGACGGCTGGGTGCTCGATCTGCAGCAACTGTTCGACCGCTGCGACGAACGCACGCGGCTGATCTATTACGCGTCGCCGGGCAACCCGACAGGCTGGACGATCCCTCCCGGGCAACAGCGTGCGCTGCTCGAGTTTGCGCGCCGGCGCGGCATCTTCCTGCTCGCCGACGAGGTCTACCACCGCTTCGTCTACGACCGCCCCGTCGTGCCGTCGATCCTGCAGTCGACGCACGACGACGACCCGGTATTCGTCGTCAACAGCTTCTCGAAAGCGTGGGCAATGACCGGCTGGCGCATGGGCTGGATGGTCTACCCTCGCTCGCTTGCGATGCCGTTCGAGAAGCTGATCGAGTACAACACCAGCGGCGGCCAGCCGTTCCTGCAAGAAGCGGGCGTCGTTGCGCTCGACGACGGCGAGCCGTTCGTTGCCGAGCTCGTCGAGCGCTCACGCCGCGGCCGCGACTTCGTCGTCGAGCGGCTGCAGCGCATGCCCGGCGTACGCGTGACACCGTGCCAGGCGGCGTTCTACGTGATGTTCGAGGTCGACGGCGTCGCCGACACGCTCGCGTTCTGCAAGCAGCTCGTCACCGAGGCGCGTGTCGGGCTCGCGCCGGGTGCCGCCTTCGGTGCCGGCGCCGAGGGCAAGATCCGGCTTTGCTACGCGAAGACCGAAGCCAATCTCGTGCGTGCGATGGATCGGCTCGAAGCGTTCCTCGCGTCGGCGCGGCGCGGACGCTGACGCGGCATCCGGCTCGACCGCCTGCGCCCGGCTCCGTCCGGCGCAGGTTCCGGTTCGACCGCCTGCGCCTGGGCCGTTCGACCCGGATTGCCCGCTCGAGTGCGGCCCGCGGCGACCCCTACTTCAGGCCGGGCAGCAGCAGCGCGATCCCCGGAAACGCGGCGATCAGCACGATCAGCAGCAGCGTGCACAGCACGTAGGGCAGCGCTGCCCGGGCAACGGTGCCCAGCGTCGTGCCGCGCGGCGCGACGCCCAGCATGACGAACAGCAGCAGGCCGAACGGCGGCGTCGTGAAGCCGATCTCGTACGCGAGCAGCAGGATCATGCCGAACCACACCAGATCGAACCCCAGCGATCCTGCGATCGGAATGAAGATCGGCAAGGTGATCAGCATCATCGACAGCTGGTCCATGAACATGCCGAGCACGAGGATCGCCCCGACCATCAGCGCGAGCAGCATCATCGGCGACGCGCCGAACTCCAGCAGCCATTGCACGAACCCGCCCGACGCGCCGGAGAACGCGAGCACCTGCGCGAACGTGGTCGATGCCGCGATGACGAGGAAGGTCATTCCGGTGACCTTCATCGCATCGTCGAGCGAGCGCCAGATGACGTCCCACGAGAACCGTCGATAGACCACCAGCAGGCCTGCCACGCCGACGCAGCCGAGCGCGGCCGACTCGGTCGGCGAGGCGATGCCGAGGATGATCGTGCCGACCACGAGGAAGATGATCACCGACATCGGCACCACGTTGATCGCCACGGCGGCGGTCTTCTGGCGCAGCGTGAACCGCTCTGCGGCGTACTGGGGCGCCGCGGCGGGGTCGATGCGCGCCTGCACGAAGATCAGCGTGATGAACATCGTCGTCAGCAGCAGTCCGGGCAGCACGCCCGCGATCAGCAGCGCGCCGACGTCGATCTGCGCCAGCGAACCGAGCAGCACGGCCAGCGCCGACGGCGGGATGATCACCGCCAGCGATCCCGCGCCGAGCACCGGACCGTAGGCCATGTGCGGCTTGTAACCCCGTCCGAGCATCGTCGGGACCATCGTCGATCCCATCATTCCGGTGTTCGCCAGGCTCGAGCCCGACAGCGACGCGAACACGGCACCCGCCAGCACGGTCAGGTAGGCCAGGCGCGCGCGCAGGTTCCCGATGCACATGTCGATCGCGCGGAACACGTTCTCGCCCAGCCCCGAGCGGAAGAACAGGCTGCCCATGATCAGGAACAACGGCATCGGCGTCAGCGCGTACAGCGAGACCGCGTCGCCGAAGTTGGCCACCATCTGGGTGATGCCGACCGATCCTCCCATGAACAGGAAGATGCACACGATGTTGGTGGCGAAGAACGCCATCGCGACCGGCATCCCGATGCCCATCAGCACCAGCAGCACGCCGATCATGATCGCCAGGACGACGTGCCATTCCACGCTCAGAACCCCTCCACCTGGGTCGGGTCGCCGCCGTAGAGCGAATCGACGCCGAGCAGGTACCGCAGGAACTCGATCGACGACAGCCACAGCCCGATCACCATCGGCAGGTAGATCAGCCACTGCGGCATGTCGAAGGTGCGCATCTCGTAGGCGCCGGAGTGCGCGGTCTCCAGCAGGCGATCGAAGGCAACCGCCCCGAGATAGATGCAGATGCCCACGCACAGCACGTAGACGGCGCGCTCGACCACGCTGCGCAACGGCTCGGGCAACGCGCGACGCGCGAAGTCGGCGCACACGTGTCCCTTGCCGCGCACCAGCGCCGGCATCGGCAGGAAGGTCGCGTAGATCAGCAGGTATTCGACGAGCGACGCGCTCCAGGCCAGCGACTGGCCGATGTTGCGCGCCAGCACATCGGCGCAGACCAGCACCACGATCAGCGCGAGCAGCGCCTTCGTGAGCACGGTCAGCGCGGCGCCGATACGCTGCGACCAGGCGAAGAGTGCCGTCACGTGCCGTCGTCCCGATGAGCGTGGCTGGACCCGCCTCGAGGGCGGGCGTTCGCGGATCGGATCAGTTGGCGAACTTCGCGCGCAGTTCGGCGATCCGCGACGCGTCGCGCTTGGCCAGGCGCTCCCAGCTCACGCGCGCCGCCTTCTCGAGATACGCGGCACGACCCGCTCCCTGCAGCTCGACCACCTTCATTCCGGCGTCGATCATCTGCCGGCCCTGCTCGCGCGTGCCGGCCACGTTCTCCTCGTAGCTCTCGCGCTCGTGCTCGATCGCGACGTCCTGCAGGAGCTTGCGCGCCGGCGCGCCGAGGCGCTCCCACGCGGCCCTGTTGATCATGATCAGCACATCGGTCTGGAAGAAACCGGGATCGATGCGGAAACGGGTGAACTTGTTCCAGCCGAAATTCTGGTAGCCCAGCACCGTGTAGCAGTTCGCGTTCACCAGCCCGCGCTCCAGCGACGTGTAGGCCTCGCCGGGCCCCTGCACCACGACGCCCGCCCCCAGGCTTTCGAGGAACTCGCGATACAGCGCGGCGCTGCGGATCTTCAGCTTCGAGAAGTCGACGCCGCCGTCGGCGGTGCGCACCGGTTCGTCGACGGTGAAGACATGGAAGCCGGCGCCGCCGTCGACGTGCGCCAGCACGTGGGCGTTCGCCTTGCGCGAGAAGATGCCGTCGATCAGCTCGAAGCCGCCGTTCTCGCGCAGTTCCCAGGGCTTCTTCGACGTGGCCGAGAACACCTCGCCTTCGGGAACCATGTTGAGCATCGGCCCCGCCGGGAAATTGACCATGTCGACCACGCCGTTCTTCAGCGCCTCGCCGAGTTGCGCGAACGGGATCACTTCGGGCCCGCCGCGTACCTTGATCTGCACGACCCCCTTGCCGCGCTGGTTCACCTTTTCCACGTACTTCAGGAAGCTGCGCGCGTAGCTCACCTGCGCCGGCGTGAAGTGAACCGCGTTGAGGGTCGCTTCCTGCGCGAAGGCGCGGCGTGCGACTCCGGCCAGCGGCAGCGAAGCCCCTGCTGCGAGCACGGTGCGTCGGGTAACGGCCATGTTCCTTGTCTCCCTCTCTGTGTGCGGGCCCGTGGAGGCACGTCGTGGTGCCGGTTCGGTTAGAGTGTGGCAAAGCCCGTTGAAAACGTATAATATATACTGTATTCAGAATACGCAAGCACGAAGGAGACACGTCATCTTGTCGCCCCGCAGCACCGTGCAGTCGATCCGTTCGCTCGGCCGGCCCGGCAGCCTGAGCGAACGCATCCACGCGGACCTGCGCGCACGCCTGCAGTCCGGTGCGATCGGGCAGCACGAACGCCTGATCGATCTCGACATCGCCAGGGCCTACGGCACTTCGCGCATGCCGGTCAGGGAGGCGCTGCTCAGGCTGGTGAACGAGGGCTATCTGATTCGCACGACGCGCGGCTTCGCGGTGCCGGCGCTCGATGCCGCCGACGTTCGCCATCTGTTCGAAGTGCGCCGCCTGCTCGAACCCGATGCGGCGGCAAGCGCGGTCGCCGCGTTCGACGGCGCGGCCGAGGCGGCGCTCGGCAGGGCGCTGGAACGGGCTCGCAAGGCCGTCGCGAGCGGCAGCGCGGAGGAGATGATCGCTGCGAACATGGACTTCCGCGCCGCATGGCTCGGCTGCGTGGCCAATCCGCGACTGGTGGAAGCGATCTCGCGCTTCGTGGATCACGCCCAGGTCGTGCGTCTGAAGACCCTGGGCGATCCGCATACGCAGCGCGTGGCGCTGGCCGGCCTCGAGACGCTGCATGCCGCGTTCCTGGCACGCGACCGGCGGGAAGTGCGCCGGCACATGAAGGCTTTCCTGCTCGCGGCCGAACGCGCTTTCCACGAGGCGGAACGGCAATGAGCGAACGGCGCGAGGCTGCGCCGATCGCCGCCCCCGGCGCCGACCGGGTACTGCTGTCGGGCACCGAGGCGCTGGTGTCGCTGATGCTGCTGCAACGGGCCGCCGACCGTGCCGTGGGGCTGGACACCGCCGGCTTCGTATCGGGCTACCGGGGTTCGCCGCTGGGCGGCGTGGATCTCGCGATGTGGCGTGCCAGGGAGGCGCTGGCGCAGGCGGCGATCCGTTTCGAACCGGGGCTGAACGAAGAGCTCGCGGCGACGGCCGTGTGGGGCACGCAGCAGATCGAACGCTTCGACGCGCCGCGCCACGCAGGCGTGTTCGCGCTGTGGTACGGCAAGAATCCGGGGCTCGATCGCATCGGCGACGTGCTCAAGCACGCCAACATGGAGGGCACCGCCGCGCGGGGCGGCGTGCTCGTCGCGACCGGCGACGACCCGGCGGCCTCGTCGTCGACGATCGCCAACCAGGGCGAGCAGGCGCTCGTCGCGGCGATGTCTCCGATCCTGTATCCGGCCGACGTGGCGGACATGCTCGACCTGGGGTTGGCCGGCTTCGCGATGTCGCGCTACTGCGGCCTGTGGACCGGTTTCAAGCTGGTCGCCGACGTGGTCGAAAGCTCGGCATCGCTCGCATCGGGGGGCGCAGCGGCGCGCTTCGTCCTGCCCGGTGACTTCGCGCTGCCCCCGGGCGGCCTGAACTGCCGCCAGTCCGACGATCGCTGGGCGCAGGACGAGCGGGCGCTGCGCTTCAAGCTGCCGGCGGCGCGGGCATTCGCGCGCGCCAACGGCCTGGATCGCACCGTGATCGCACCGCGCGACGGCAAGCGCATCGCCTTCGTGGCCGCCGGAAAGGCGTTTCGCGACCTCTGCGAGGCGTTCGCGATCCTCGGTCTCGACGCGGAGGAACTGTCGCGGCACGGCATCGGTCTGCGCAAGATCGCGCTCGTCTGGCCGATCGAGGACGTCGACAACGCCGACTTCCTGCGCGGCTTCGCCGAAGTCGTCGTCGTCGAGGAAAAGCGTGCGGTGATCGAGCCGCAGCTCAAGGAGCTCGCGTATCACTGGCTGCCGGCGCAACGGCCCCGGTTCGCCGGCAAGCGCGATCCCGCCGGGCGGCCGCTGCTGGCCGAACACGGCGAGCTCGAACCCGTGACGCTCGCCGGCGCGGTTCTCGAACGGCTCGCCGCCGGGGAGGCGCTGCCTGCGGCAAGGCTCGCAGCGGTCGCCGCGCAGCTCGCGACGACCCGCGCCTCTACCATGCGCCGCGTCGCCGGTCCGCTGCGCACGCCGCACTTCTGCGCCGGCTGTCCGCATGGCCGCTCGACGCGGCTTCCCGAGGGCTCGCGCGCGATGGCCGGCATCGGCTGCCATTCGATGGCCCTGTGGGTACCGGATTCGCGCACCACGATGCTCTGCCAGATGGGCGGAGAGGGCGCGAACTGGATCGGTGCCGCGCCCTTCGTCGACACGCCGCACGTCTTCCAGAATCTCGGCGACGGCACCTATTCGCACTCCGGCGTGCTGGCGATCCGCGCAGCCGTGGCGGCCGGCCTCCCGATCACGTACAAGATCCTGGTGAACGCCGCGGTCGCGATGACCGGCGGGCAGCCGGTCGAGGGTGCGCCGGACGCGGCACGCATCGCCTGGCAACTGCATGCGGAGGGCGTGAAGCGCATCGCGGTCGTCACCGGACGCGGGGCCGGCTTCGCAGGTGCTCCGAACGATCTTCCTCCAGGCGCCTGGCTCGCCGACCGCGACGATCTCGACGCGGTGATGCGCACGCTGCGCGAGCATCGCGGCGTCTCGGCGATCGTCTACGACCAGATCTGCGCCACCGAGAAGCGCCGCCTGCGCAAGCGCGGCGCGCGCTTCGCCGGCGAGCCGGCCGTGGTGATCAACGAGCGCATCTGCGAAGGCTGCGGCGACTGCTCCGGGAAGTCACACTGCAGCGCCGTGCGGCGGATCGAAACGCCGTTCGGACCGAAGCGCCGGATCGACGCTTCGTCGTGCAATACCGATCTGTCGTGCCTGGATGGCCACTGCCCGAGCTTCGTGACGATCGAGAATGCCGCCGCCGAGGCCCGGCATCCGGTGCCCGTGCCGCGCTCGTCGCTCGCTGCGCTGCCCGAGCCGGTTCGCGCGCGGCTGCACGAAGGTCGTCCGTACGGAATCGTGCTGGCCGGCGTCGGCGGTGCGGGCCTGGTGACGATCGGGTCGGTGGTCGCCGCCGCAGCGTTGCACGACGGCTTGCGGGTGACCCAGCTCGACAATACGGGGCTCGCCCGCAAGGGTGGCGAGGTCAGCACGCATCTGCGCATCACGCACGCAGCGGAGATCGCCGGCGCGACGCGCATTCCGGCCTCGAGCGCCGATCTGCTGCTGGCCGGCGACCTCGCGTCGGCCGCTTCGCCGGGCGTGCTGGCGCGACTGTCGCCGGGCGCGCAGGCCGTCGTCGCCGACGAAGCGCTGCCCATGCTCGAACAGGCACTGGATCCCGATCACCCGCTGCCGGTAGCGGCATACCGCGCGCAGCTGGAGCACCTGCTCGGCCGCGGCGCGATCGTCACGGTCGATGCATCGGCGATCGCGCAACGCGCGCTCGGCGACACCCTCTATGCCAACATGGTCCTGCTGGGCGCCGCCGCGCAAGGCGGACGGCTGCCGGTCGGTCGCGCGGCGACCGAGCAGGCGATCCGCGATCGCGGCATTTCGGTCGAGGCCAATCTCGATGCGTTCGCCTGGGGTCGGCTCGCCGTGGCCGAGCCTGCGGCGGTGGCGGCACTGCTGCGCGACGAGCAGGCGGCGGCGCCCGCCGATCTCGACTCGGCCGTGGAGTTCTTTGCCGCCGAGCTGCAGCGCTACCAGGATCGGCGCCTCGCCGATCGTTACCGCCGGATCGTGCGCGCCGTGGCCGAGGCCGAGCGTAACGTGACCGGCGCCGATAGCGGCCTCGCAAACGCCGCGGCGCGCAACGTCTTCGATGCCCTGGCGGTCAAGGACGAATACGAAGTCGCGCGACTGGCGAGCGATCCGGCATTCCTCGCGGCGCTCAGGCAACGCCACGGCGCGCAGGCCCGGCCGGTGTTTCATTTCGCGCCGGCGTGGTGGCCGCGGCGCGGCACGCGCGACGGACGCCGCGGGAAGGTCAGCTTCGGGCCGTGGATCGTCGTCGCGCTGCGAGCGCTGGCCACGCTGCGCCGGCTGCGCGGTACCGCCTTCGATCCGTTCGCGCGGCAGGCCGAACGCATCGCGCAGCGCCGCTTCACCGAGCGCTACTGCGCAGGGCTCGAACACATCGCCGCGTCGCTTCACACCGGGAACCTCGCCGCGGCGCTCGAGTTCGCGCGGCTGCCCGAGAGCGTGCGCGGGTACGGATACGTGAGAATGCCGCGTCTGCACGCCGCCATGCAGGCGATGGAACAGCAGCTGCGCGCCTTCCACACGCCGCACGAGACATCACGGACGAGCATCGACGAATGAGCACCGATCACGCCCTGGTTTTCACGTTCGACCGCACTGCCTCGGCGCCGCCGCCCTCGGTCGACACGTCGTACCCCGCGCTGCACGGCGTGCCTGCGCCCGACGACTGCGGCCGCTTCGAGCTTTTCATGCCGCACCCCGAGCACGCCCGGCTCACGCTGTTCGGCGACGGGCCGCCGCCCTTCACGATCATCGAATGCCATGCCGCGACGCCACAGGCGCTGCAGCGCCTGGCCGGCGACGCGCAGCTGCGAAGCGCCTTGCACGCCGTGGGCGCGGCAGGCGAATGCCGGGCCGGCCTGTTCCGCGTGCTGCGCGAACCGGTGCCGGCACCGCGCGCGGACGATGCAGCGCCGCTGTCGCTGGTGGTGCACTACTACGGGCCGGTGGACGATGCGGCCGGCTTCGCGGCCCACTACGTCGCGCACCATCCGCCGATCCTGGCGCGCCTGCCGGGCGTGCGCGAAGTGCTGTGCTATGTGCCGGCAGGCGTGGCGCTGCCGGGGCTGCGCGCCGACCCCACCGTGATCCGCAACGAAGTCAGGTTCGACTCGATGGACGCGCTGCTGGACGCGCTCGCCTCGCCGGTGCTGGCCGAACTGCGCGCCGATTCGAAGACGTTCCCGCGGTTCGGGCGCTCGACGCACTACCCGATGACGCGGCAGGCGTTCACGGACGCTGGTCGGCAGGCGCCATCCCGTTCGCCCGCAGCAGGCGCAGGCCGTTGAACACCACCCGCAGGCTCGCGCCCATGTCGGCGAACACCGCCATCCACATCGTGGCGCCGCGCGCGAGCCGGCGCGACCTGACGGTCGAGATCGCGCGCGCAATCCGTTGCCCTGGACTGACGCAGGAAGCCGCAGCGTAGCCCGGACGCCGATGCATTCGCGGTGCTACCGGCAGCAGTCCGGTGCGCAGCAGCTCGCCTGCTTCGGCTTGGTGGCGCGGATGAAGGCACTGACGATCTTGCCGTCTGCCTCCCGCGCGGCCGCCTCGACATCCAACCCCTGACCGGCAAGGAAGGTCGTTGCCTCCTCGACGCCGTAGACGCGCGTCACCTCCACGTCGATCTCGATGAAGCCGGCGCTCGCCAGCTTGGCGCGATAGTCGGTTTCGGCCAGGGCACCGGCTATGCAGCCGACCCACAACTCCATGCTCTTCCGAATAGCGTCCGGGACCTCGCCGCGCACCACGACGTCCGAGACGGCGAACCGGCCGCCGGGCCTCAGGACCCGGAACGCCTCCCGCAGAACGCGATCCTTGTCGCCGGACAGGTTGATCACGCAGTTCGAGATGATCACGTCCACTGCATTGGCCGGGAGGGGGATGTTCTCGATCTCGCCCCGCAGGAACTCGACGTTGGCGAGACCGCTCTTGCGCCGGTTCTCCTGCGCGAGGGCCAGCATCTCGTCCGTCATGTCGAGGCCGTACGCCTTGCCCGTGGGTCCCACACGGCGGGCGGAGAGGATCACGTCGATGCCGCCGCCGGAGCCGAGGTCGAGCACAACCTCGCCTGGCTTCAGCTCCGCGAGCGCCGTGGGGTTGCCGCAGCCCAGGGACGCCTTCAGCGCTTCCGCCGGCACCTCGCCTGCTTGCGTGGCGTCGTAGAGGTTGGAGGTGATGGGGTCGCAACAACTCGCAAGGCTCGGAGCCGTGCCGCAGCAGCTCGTACCTCCCTTCTGCGCGAGGCTGGCTGCCTGGCCGTACTTCTCCCGGACGACTTCCTTCAGATCGGTGCTGGTAGACATGAAGACTCCTTCGGATGGTGGCAGTGCGCCGGGAGAACCGGCGCTGCCCGAGGTCACGGGCAGATGTCGGGTGCCCGGAAGCCGGCAGGTGCGGGAGCAGTAAAGTGGCGTCGCTGGAAATACAGCGCTACCTTGACGAGCAGGATCAGCACCGGCACCTCCACGAGGGGACCGATGACGGCCGCGAACGCCTCGCCGGAGCCGATCCCGAACACGGCGATGGCCACCGCGATGGCCAGCTCGAAGTTGTTGCTGGCCGCTGTGAACGAGAGCGTGGTCGTCTTCGAGTAGTCCGCGCCGATCCTTCTCCCCAGCCAGAAGGAGACGAGGAACATGAGCACGAAGTAGACGACCAGCGGGATGGCGATACGGATCGCATCGAAGGGAATGCGGACGATGTGATCCCCCTTGAGGGAGAACATGACGAAGACCGTGAGGAGCAGCGCGACGAGCGTGACAGGGCTGACCTTGGGGATGAAATGCTCGTGGTACCAATGCCTGCCCTTGGCCTTCACCAGCACGAACCGCGTGATGGCGCCTGCCGCGAAGGGGATACCAAGATAGATGAGCACGCTCTGCGCGATGTCGCCGATGGTGACGTTCACGGCAAAGGACGGCAGGCCCAGCCAGCCCGGCAGGACGGTGATGAACACCCAGGCGTAGACCGGGAAGAAGAGGACCTGAAAGACGGAGTTGAAGGCCACCAGACCGGCGCAGTACTCCGTATCGCCTTTCGCCAATTCGTTCCACACGATGACCATGGCGATGCACCGGGCAAGTCCGATCAGGATCAGCCCGGCCATGTGGTGGGGCTGGTCGTGGAGAAACACGACCGCCAGCACGAACATGAGGAGGGGGCCGATCACCCAATTCTGCAGCAGCGACAGCCCGAGCACCGCGCGATCGCGAAACACATCGCCCCAGTCCTCGTACCGGACCTTGGCGAGAGGCGGGTACATCATGAGGATCAGGCCGACGGCGATGGGCACATTCGTCGTGCCGCTCTGGAACTGCCCCCAGAACGCGGCGACGCCGGGGTGCAGGTGGCCGGCCACGATGCCGGCCGCCATGGCGAGGAATATCCACAGCGTCAGGTAGCGGTCGAGGAATCCGAGCCGACGAGTCATCGGCACGCTCACAAGGTCGTGGGCGCGGTCGGCGACCGACCCAGGTCTTCCAGCCGACGCTGCAGGCTGAGACGGTCGAGCTTGTCGAGCGGCAAGCTCACGAAGGTACGGATGCGGTGGGCCAAGGTATGGCAGGCATCGGCGAAAGCCTTGCGCTTCGCGTCGTCGTCGCCTTCCACGGCGGCGGGATCGGGGATGGCCCAGTGCGCCGTCATGGGCTGGCCGGGCCAGACGGGACACACCTCCCCGGCCGCGTTGTCGCAGACGGTGAAGATGAAGTCGAGTCGAGGCGACCCCGGACGGGCAAACTCATCCCAGCTCTTGCTGCGCAGCCCGTCAGTCGGCAGGTGGTTCTTCTGCAGCAGCTCCAAGGCGAACGGGTTCACTCGTCCGGTCGGCTGCGATCCCGCGCTATAGGCGCTGAAGTGGCCGGCGGCGATGCTGCGCAGAATCGACTCGGCCATGATGCTGCGAGCCGAGTTCCCGGTGCAGAGGAAGAGGACGTTGTAGAGACGAGTGTCGGTGGCCATGGGATCGACTACGAAGTGGTTTGCGCCGCCGATTTCCGGCGCTTCGGAGCGACGGCTACGGATTGCCGCGCTCCCTTCGGTCCGCACGACGGATCGCAGGTGGAACTGGCGCGGCAACAGTTCTCGGTCAGGTAGCCGACCAGCGCGTTCATGGTGGTGAGGTCGGCGCGGTACCAGACGAACCGTCCTTC
>JAHDYE010000074.1 GCA_023383035.1 Burkholderiaceae bacterium
GGCGCGTTCCTGGTGGCCAGGACGATGAACGGACTGCTGCAGCCGCGTGCACGCGCGTCGCTCGATTGCTGCGCCGTACTGTGGCACTGGACCACGCTGCAGGGACTGCTGCTGACCGTGGCGCTGCGCAGCCTGCCGCGCCTGCTCGACGGATAAGCGCCGGGCGCGCGCCCCGCCCGCCGGGAATCGCCGCGTCGGCCCGCGCGGGAATGCGGGTTGCTCATCGCATCAACCATCCCCGCTCCCCGGAGGGCGACCCCATGAATTCACGGTTCCGCCCCGCTCCGGTCGCGATCGGCGCGTTGCTCGGCCTGAGCCTCGCCGCCTGCGGCGACATGGCGCGACTGCCGCCCGCCGCCACGGAAGGCGCCAATCCGACCCTGCCGCCACCGACCCGCACGCTGCTGCCGACGGTGAACGTCGCGCCTGCCAAGGGATGGCCCCAGGACGCCACGCCGCAAGCGGCGGCCGGCGTGCGGGTGAACGCCTTCGCGCGCGGGCTCGACCACCCGCGCTGGCTGCTGGCGCTGCCCAACGGCGACGTGCTGGTGGCCGAAAGCAATGCACCCGAGCGCCCCGAGCAGGGCAAGGGCATCAAGGCGAAGTTCGTCCGGTTCTTCATGAAACGGGCCGGCGCGGGTGTGCCGAGCGCCAACCGCATCACGCTGCTGCGCGATGCCGACGGCGACGGCGTGGCAGAAGAGCGGCACGTCTTCGCCGAAGGCCTGAACTCGCCGTTCGGCATGGCGCTGGTCGGCTCGTCGCTGTACGTCGCCAACACCGACGCCGTCGTCCGCTTCGACTACGCACCCGGCGCGCTGCGCGCGCAAGGCAGCCCGCAACCGGTTACCGATCTTCCCGGCGGACCGCTGAACCACCACTGGACCAAGAACATCATCGCCAATCGCGACGGCACGCGGCTGTATGCCACGGTGGGATCGAACAGCAACGTGGCCGAGAACGGCATGGACAAGGAGGAAGGACGCGCGGCGATCTGGGAGGTCGATCTGTCCAGCGGCAACAAGCGCCTGTTCGCTACCGGGCTGCGCAATCCCAACGGCATGGCGTGGGACCCCTCCACCGGCGTGCTGTGGACGGTGGTCAACGAGCGCGACGAACTGGGCAGCGACCTCGTGCCCGACTACCTGACTTCCGTGACCGACGGCGGGTTCTACGGCTGGCCCTACAGCTATTTCGGCCAGCATGTCGACGAGCGCGTCAAGCCCGCACGCCCCGACCTGGTGGCCAGCGCGAAGACTCCCGAATACGCGCTGGGCAACCACGTCGCGCCGCTCGGACTGGCATCCTCGGCGGGCAGCAGGCTGCCGGCGCCGTTCGGCGGCGACGGCATGTTCATCGGTGAGCACGGCTCGTGGAACCGCCGCCCGCACAGCGGCTACAAGGTGGTGTTCGTACCGTTCCGGGACGGTCGCCCGAGCGGCGCGCCGGTGGACGTGCTGACCGGATTCCTCGGCAGCGGCGGCGAGGCGTTCGGACGTCCGGTGGGCGTGACGATCGATGCGCGCGGCGCGCTGCTGGTGGCCGACGACGTCGGCAACGCGGTATGGCGCGTGTCCTCGCCATGAGCACCGCGCGGCGCCTTGCCGCCGCAACGCTGGCCGTGTCGCTCGTGACCGGCGCGTGGGCGGCAGGCGCCGCGGCGCAAGCCGTCGTCGCGTCGCCGCGGATGCTCGCCGCGCCGATGGCGGTCGTCGGCGATCGCGTCGATCCGCTCGCGCAGCGGGCGTCGGCGCAGACGCGCCGCGTGGTGGCGTGGATCCTCGCCTCGGGCGATCACGGCGGCGCGCCGTTCTTCGTCATCGACAAGCGGCATGCGCGCCTGTTCGTCTTCGACCCCGACGGCCGTGCGCGCGGCGACGCGCCGGTATTGCTCGGTATGGCGCCCGGCGACGATACCGTACCGGGCATCGGCGAACGCGCGCTCGCCGACATCCTGCCGCACGAACGCACGACGCCGGCCGGCCGCTTCGTCGCCGAGCGCGGCACCAACCTGCAGGGCGAGCCGGTGATCTGGGTCGACTACGATGCCGGCGTCTCGATGCATCGCGTGCGCCCGCTCGCCGCATCGGAACGCCGCCTGGCGCGCCTGCACTCGCCTTCGCCGGCGGACAACCGCATCTCGTACGGTTGCATCAACGTGCCGGTACGCTTCTACGACGAGGTGGTCGAGCCGGCCTGGGACGGCGGACGCGGCATCGTGATCTACGTGCTGCCCGAAACCAGATCGCTGGCCGACGTGTTCGGTCCCGCCCTGCGCGGACCGGCACCGCACGCTCCGGCACTGCGCGGCCTGTGAGGCCGCACCGTGCACGGATCGGCTACGACGTCGGGCGGCCGCGGCCGGACGGCCGCGACGGCGGACCGTCGTCCGGCGTTCCGTCCGGTGACTCCCGGGCGAACTCCTTGAGCCGGTTGTACAGGGTCTTCAGGCTCACGCCGAGTACGGCGGCGGTACGCTCCTTGTTGTGTCCGCAATGGGCGAACGTGGCCATGATGAGCTGGCGCTCGGCCTCGGCGATCGACGTGCCCACCGGCACGCGGATCGACGCGCCCGGCACGTCCGCGGAGGGCGCCGCCGAAGGCGTGTCGTCGCCCGGCACCCATTCGCTGCCGATCACGTCGCCGGCCGCCATCACGTAGGCGCGCTGCACGGCATTGCGCAGCTCGCGCACGTTGCCCGGCCAGCGGTAGGTCATGAGCTTGTCGAGCGCATCGGCCGAAAAACGCTTGGCACTGCCCTCGACGGCGTTGACCTCGGCCAGGAAATGCTCGGCCAGCAGCGGAATGTCCTCGGCCCGCTCGCGCAGCGGCGGCAGCACGATCGGGAACACGTTGAGCCGGTACAACAGGTCTTCGCGCAGCTTGCCGGCGACGACCGCCTGCTCGGGCGGACGGTTGCTGGCGGCGATCACCCGCACGTCGGTCTCCAGGATCTGCGTCGAGCCCACGCGCATGAAGGTGCCGGTTTCGAGCACGCGCAGCGGCTTGACCTGCAGCTCGATCGGCATCTCGGTGATCTCGTCGAGGAACAGCGTTCCACCATTGGCGCGTTCGAAGAATCCCTGGTGCTGCCGGTCGGCGCCGGTGAAGCTGCCGCGCTCATGGCCGAACAGCTCGCTCTCCATCAGGTTCGGCGACAGCGCGCCGCAGTTGACCGCGACGAACGGTCGCTTGCGGCGTCGACTCAGGTCGTGCACCGTGCGCGCCACCAGCTCCTTGCCGGTGCCGCTTTCGCCGGTGACGAACACCGGCACCGCCGTACCGGCCACACGCGAGATCTGCTCGTAGACGAGCTGCATGGCCGGCGAGCGACCCCACAGGTGGCCGAAGTTGCCGCAGTCCTTCCACTGGGCCTTCATCGTCGCCAGCTCGGTCCGCAATGCCGACGGTCGCATCACCCGCGACAGGATGCCGTGCAGCTGCTTCGGGCTGACCGGCTTGAGCAGATAGTCGGCCACGCCCAGGCGCAGCGCCTGGATCGACGTGTCGAGGCTGGCATGCCCGGTGATCAGCACCACCTCGGACTGCGCGACCAGCTCGGGTTCGTCGAACAGGTCCAGTCCGCTGCCGTCGGGAAGCTGCAGGTCGAGCAGCACGATATCGGGCTGCTGCAACACGATCTGTCGGCGCGCGTCGCCGAGCGTGTGCGCGGTGGCGACGGTGAAGCTCTCGGTCACGATCAGCGCGGCCATCATCTGGGCCGCATCGACATCATCCTCAACGATCAACGCGTGTGGCATGGAAGGCGCTCGTCCGTTCGAGCCGCAATCGGAACTGCGGCGACCTGCTGGGCGGCGCGACCACGGGCGTACCTCCGGCGGCCGGACCTCCGGCGGGATTTTCGCACCGCTGTTGCGCTTCGGGAGTTGCCAAGGATACATCGCCGCCGCACCCGGGTGGTACAGGCGGCCGGCGCGTCGGGGGACTTGACGGGGTACGCCGATTGCCGTCCCCGACCGGTACATCGGCGCGCGCCATCCCGGCGCGACCCTTCTGACAGGAGCACACCATGAATCTGATCATCTGGTTGATCGTCGGCGGTCTCGTCGGATGGGCCGCGAGCATGCTGATGCGCACCGACGCGCAACAGGGCATCGTGCTGAACGTCGTGGTCGGCATCGTCGGCGCCGCGCTGGCCGGTTTCTTCCTGTCGCCGCTGCTCGGCCTGCCCACCATCAACCAGGGCGTCTTCAGCATCGGTTCGCTGATCGTTTCGTTGATCGGCGCGGTGATCCTGCTGGCGATCGTCAACCTGTTCCGGCGCGGCACCGCACGCTGACCCGTTGCGCCGGGCGCATCGGCGCACCGCACCGGCGGGTAATGCGCATCGCCCGGGGCGCCCCTGAAGGGATCACGCTTCGGCCAGCAGGCGCTGCAGCGCGAGCGCGTCGACCGGCTTGACCAGATGGTGATCGAAGCCGCATGCCAGTGCCCGCTCGACGTCCGGCTCGCGGCCATAGCCCGACAGCGCGATCATCAGCCCGGTGTAGCCGGCGGCGCGGCTGCGCCGGGCCAGTTCCAGACCGGTCATGCCCGGCAGGCCGATGTCGACGATGGCGGCGTCGGGCCGCGTCTCGAGCACCGCCTTCAGGCCGCTCGGCCCGTCGCATGCGGCCAGCACCGAATGCCCGTCGAGTTCCAGCGCCGCACGCAGCCCGCTCAGCGCGTCCTCGTTGTCTTCCACCAGCACCAGATGGCGACGCGACGGCCGGTCCGAGACCGCTGGCTGCGGCTCGTTGGCCGGCGCCTCGATCGCCGGCAGGCGCACTTCGAACACGGTGCCGTCGGCGGAGCTGTTCACGCTCACCCTTCCACCATGCAGTTCCACCAGGCGCCGGGCGAGCGTCAGGCCGATCCCGAGGCCGCCGGCACGCCGGTCGGGCGTTCGTTCCCCCTGCACGAACAGGTCGAAGATGTGCGGCAGAAGGCTCGCCGGAATGCCCGGTCCGTTGTCGCGCACGCGCAGAACCGCCTCGTCGCCTTCGCCGGCGACGCTGAGCGTCAATTCGCTGCCCGGCGGCGTGTACTTGATCGCGTTGGTCACCAGATTGGTGATCACCTGTTCGAGCCGGGTCGCGTCGGCATCGACCCATGCCTGCTGCCCGAGCTCGAGCCGCAGCGAATGGCCGCGCGCTTCGCCGGTCACGTCGAGCGTGGCGGCCACCCGACGCGCCAGCACGCCGAGGTCGATCGGCCGGCGCACCAGCAGCACCTTGCCCGCGATCACACGCCCGACATCGAGCAGGTCGTCCATCATGCGCGCCAGGTGCCGCGTCTGCCGTGCCACGATGCTGCGCGCGTTGGCGGCAATGTCGTCGTCGCCGGGAACGCGTTCGAGCACCTCGATCGCTGCGGCGATGGCGCTCAGCGGATTGCGCAGCTCGTGTCCCAGCATCGCGAGGAACTCGTCCTTCGCCTTGCTCGCTGCCTCCGCCTCCAGGCGCGCGGCGCGCTCGAGCGCCGCCAGGCGCGCGCGTTCGCTTTGCGCACGTTTCTCCTCGGTCATGTCCACGGTGACGCCGATCATCTGATCGGGCCGCCGGTCCGGGCCGTAGAGGACCAGCACCCGGGTCGACAGCCAGCGAATGGCGCCGTCGGGCAACACGACGCGATACTCGACCGTCTCCTTCTCCTGGCCGCCGGCGAACACGCGGCGCAGCGTCTGCTCCAGACGCTGGCGGTCCCTGCGCTCGATGCGCCGGCCCCAGTAGCGGAACGTCCTGGCGCGCGGCACGCTCGCCTCGCTGTCCAGACCGAACAGGCTGGCCTGGCCCTGCGTCCAGTTCAGCGCCTTCGCCGCGAAGTGGTAGTGGAAGTAGCCGACGTGGCCCGCTTCCTGCGCCAGATCCACCAGGTGCTGGCTTTCGCGCAGGCGCCGGTTGGCGCTGACCAGCTGGGCATCGCTGTACACACGGTCGGTGATGTCGACGTAGGCCGCGATGGCCCCGCGCGGTTCGCCGCGCGCGTCGAGCAGCGGAACCGCCTGGGCGAGCGCATGGCGCCGCCGCCCGCCCTCGACCACGATTTCCAGTTCCATCGGCGGTACCGGCGCGCCGCTGGCCGCGGCGCGCCGCAGCGGATGGAGCTTCACGTCCAGCGGCAGTCCCTGGTGCAGCACCTCCACCCTGGGCGCCACGCCGCCCTTCACGCCGAACAGGCGGTCCATGGCCGGATTGCAGGTCACTTCGCGGCATTGCGGATCGTGCGCGAACGCGAGCCCGGTCGGACTGCTGTTGAACAGGGTTTCGAACTCGTTGGCCGTCGCCTGCAGGCGCAGCCGCGCCTGCACGTCGCGCTCGTGCGCAGCGTTCAGCGCTTCGCGCAGCGTGGCCACCTCGCGCACCGCGATGTAGCCATCGTAGCGGGGCGGGTTGCCGGCCGCGAGCCGGCCGAGCGGCCCCACCAGATGCCGCGCCGCGAGGAAGGCGAAATACAGGCCGAGCACGACGCACAGCAGCGCCCCGCCGATCGTCGTGACCAGCGCCTGGCGCATCGCCGTGTCCAGCGGAGCGGCCGGGACGCCGACCAGCACCGTCCAGCCCGACGTCGGGACCACCTGCCAGGCATGGTAGACCGGCTCGATGCCCCCGGGGTCCTCCCGCACGACCCGCGCCTGACCGGCCTCGGCCTGCCCGATCAGGCCCGCCGGCAGCGTGCGGCCCACGAAATGGTCCTGGAACCGGGTTCGCGCCAGGATGCGGCGCTCGCGGTCCACCAGCGTGAGGAAGCCGCCATCGGGCGGCACCGACTTCTGCAGCAGATCCTGCCACGGGGCGATGTCGACCCAGGCACCGATCACATAGCGCAGCACGCCCTTGTCCACCAGCGGCACCGCGACCGCCGTCGCGTAGCGATTGCCGTTGCCTTGCCGGACCAGCCCGGACACCATCGGGGCCGAATCGGTACGCAGCCGCAGGATTTCCGGGACTTCGCGCAGGCTCGGGCCGGACGCGGCCGCGTCGCCGCCGGGCGACACCATCGAGTCGAACAGCAGCTTTCCCCTTGCATCGGCCAGGAAGATGCCGCTCCAGTTGGGACGCAGCCGCGGCCCGGTTCGCAGCGCCTGCTCGAAGGCGCGCGTGTCCTCGCCGGACAGCAGCGTCGTGCGTCCGAGGATGGCCAGTGCATCGATCGACGAACCCAGCTCGCGCTCCACGCTCTGCGCGGTGGCGCGCGCGGTCCGCTCCAGGTCGGACCACATGCGCGCCTCGCGCGCCTCCACGTCGCGGAAGATGCGCACGCTCATCAGGACGACCACCGGTATGGTGGCGATCAGCATGATGGCCGCCAGGTAAGTTCGCAGCGAGGCCGTAGGCCAGGAGGCCGCGAACCATCGGCGAAATCGGTCAACGTGCAATGATCGTCGTCCGGCGCGTTCGGTGGAGTCAGCGTAATCCATTGCGGCCGGCCTGTGCATCGTCTCGGGCACGCCGGGCTCCCGACCGGAATGCCGGCGCCTCGTCGGCAACCGGGCTCAGTCCATTCCGGTCAGGAGCCCGAGGTGTTGTCGACCGCTTCGACCTCTCCGCCTTCGCGGGCGCAATGGGCGCAGCAGTATCTGGCCGAGGCCCCCTCGATGCCGTGGCCGAGGATGCGGCAGCCGCAATGACCGCACACGGGTGCCAGTTGCTGCGCCGCACATTCGAGGCTGTCGAACGTGAAGCGCTGGCCCTCGGCCGTGGTGACCTCGAACGAAGCAGCGTAGTCGTTACCGCAAATGCTGCATCGGGACATGACATTACCTCTCGTAGCTCCAGCGTGATGGCCGCGTCACGACGCCGTGTGATAGACAATACGGCCATCCGTCCGCCACGATGCGGCGGCTGCCACGAACCTCGCGGCCACGCGCCTGAAACAACCGCCGGGGAGGCACAAGACCGGCACTCCCGGCAGCCTCCGGACTGCCGTGCAACATGTCCGCCGCCGGCAAACGCCGTGCCGGCCGCCGCGGCGCGGGATTTGCCCGTGCACTTCATGGCACGCTCCGATCCGCTGCAGCGATACCGCGCCCGGCGGCGCTTCGATGTCACCCCCGAGCCGCCGGGCACGTTGCGGCGTGCGCGCAAGGAGCTGCGCTTCGTGGTGCACAAGCACGCGGCATCGCATCTGCACTACGACCTGCGTCTGGAGCTCGACGGCGTGTTCAGGAGCTGGGCGGTTCCCAAGGGGCCGAGCCTGGATCCCGGCGTCAAGCGCATGGCCATCGCGGTAGAGGATCATCCGCTCGCCTACGGGTCCTTCGAGGGCGTGATCCCGCCAGGGCAGTACGGCGCGGGTACCGTCATCGTCTGGGACCGGGGCGCCTGGCGGCCGCTGGGCGATGCGGCCGCCGGCCTGGCCGCGGGAAAGCTGGAGTTCGAGCTGGTGGGGCACAAGCTGTCGGGCCGTTGGAAGCTCGTGCGCCTGCGCGCGGGCCACGCGCAACGCGATCCTGCCTGGCTCCTGATCAAGGCGCGCGACGCGGCCGCACGTCCTGCAGCCGCGTACGACGTGATCGCCGAACGGCCCGAAAGCGTGCTGAACGGTGTCGCCGCCGATGCCGGATCCCGGCGCCGCGCGCCGGCGGCCGCACTGCCGCTGACGCTGGCGCCGCAGCTCGCGACCCGCGTCGACCGGGCGCCGGACGAAGCCGGCTGGACCTGGGAACTGAAGCTCGACGGCTATCGCCTGCTCGCGCGCATCCAGGGCGGCGCGGTGCAGCTGATCACGCGCGGCGGCCATGACTGGACCTCCCGGCTCGCGAGCCTGGCGCGGGCGGTCGGCTCGCTCGGGCTGGATGCGAGCTGGCTCGACGGCGAAATCGTGGTGCTCGACGAGCAGGGCGTACCGAATTTCCAGAAGCTGCAGAACGCCTTCGACGCGGGACGCACCGGCGAAGTCGTCTACTACCTGTTCGACCTGCCGTTCCACGACGGCCAGGACCTGCGCGGCAAGCCGCTGGCCGAGCGTCGCGATCGACTGGGCACGCTGCTGGCCGCAGGTGCACCACCGCCCGTCGTGCGCTTCAGCGAGGCGTTCGAAGTCGAGCCGGCGGCGCTGCTGCGCACGGCCTGCCGCCTGCGCATCGAGGGCCTGATCGGCAAGCGCCTCGACGCGCCCTACCAGCCGGGCCGCTCGACCAGCTGGATCAAGCTCAAGTGCACCGAACGTCAGGAGTTCGTGGTGGTCGGCTACACCGACCCGCAGGGCTCGCGGGTCGGTCTGGGCGCGCTGCTGCTCGGCGTGCACGAGACCGACGGCACGCTGCGCTACGCCGGGCGGGTTGGCACCGGCTTCGACGCCGGCCGGCTGCGCGCGCTGGCGCACCGGCTGGCGGCGCTGCGCGTGCGCGACGCGCCGTTCGACCCGCTGCCCGCCGACGCGCGCGGCGCGGGGTTGCACTGGGTGCGACCGGTGCTGGTGGCGGAAGTCTCGTTCGCGCAGTGGACCCGCGACGGGCGCGTGCGCCAGGCGGTGTTCCACGGCCTGCGCGACGACAAGCCGGCGCGCGCCATCACCCGCGAACGCGCGGTGCCGGTCGCGCGCGCCGCCACGGCCGTGCTGCCGCAAGGCCTGCGCGTCACCCATCCGCAGCGCATCGTCGACCCGTCCACCGGGACCACCAAGCTGGAGCTGCTGCGCTACCATGCCGAAGCGGCACCCGCGCTGCTGGCGCAGTTGCGCGACCGTCCGGTTTCGCTGGTGCGCGCACCCGACGGGGTGGGCGGCGAGATCTTCTTCCAGAAGCATGCCGGAGGCTTGCGCATTCCCGGCATGCGTCGCCTCGATCCCGAACTCGATCCCGGCCACGAGCCGCTGATCGCGATTCCCGCCCCGCTAGCCCTGCTCGGCGCGGTGCAGATGAACGTCATCGAGTTCCATACCTGGAATGCACGCACGCGTGCGATCGACAGGCCCGACCGCATGGTGTTCGATATCGATCCGGGCGAACGGGTGCCATGGCCGCGCGTGCAGGAAGCGGCCACGCTGCTGCGCGGGCTGCTGCAGGAACTCGAACTGGCGAGCCTGCTGAAGACCAGCGGCGGCAAGGGTCTGCACGTGATCGTGCCGTTGCAGCCGCGTCACGACTGGGACACCGTGAAGTCGCTGGCGCGCGCGATCGTGGTGCACCTGGCCGGGACGCTGCCGCAGCGCTTCGTCGCCCGAAGCGGCCCGAAGAACCGCGTCGGCCGGATCTTCGTCGATTACCTGCGCAACGGCCGCGGCGCCACCACCGTGGCGGCCTGGTCGGTGCGCGCCCGCCCGGGCCTGGGCGTGTCGGTACCGGTGCGATGGGACGAACTGGACGGATTGCGCTCGGGCGCGCACTGGACGGTGCGCGATGCCGGTGAACGGCTCGCACTGGACGACCCGTGGGCCGAAGCGGCGCGCTGGCGTCAGACGCCGACTGCGGCGCTGCGGGCGCTGGACGTACCGGCCGGCGGCGGCCCGGCGCCGCGCCGGCGCTGAACGGCCGGCCGGCGCGCCGCGACTCAGGCGCCGCCGCTGCCCGCCGGCAGCTCCGGCTGGCGCCCTGCCAGCGCCGCCAGCGAACTGGCGAGCACCGGCGCTTCGACCGGCTTGGCCAGATGGAGCTGGAAGCCGGCCATCAGCGCGAGCAGCCGGTCCTCGGGCTGCGCCAGCCCGGTAAGCGCAACGGCCGGCATGCGCCGCTCCAGCGCCACGCCGCGCTGCGCTTCGAGCTGCCGGATGCGCCGCATCACCTGGTAGCCGTTCTCGTCCTCGCCGAGCGAGATGTCGCACACCAGCAGTTGCGGCCAGCGCTCGGGCGGCTGGTGCTCCAGCCAACCGATCGCCTCGCTGCCGCGCTGGAACGGCAGCACGCGCGCTCCTTCCGTGCCCAGCATCATGACCAGCGATTCGAGCGCGTCGGCATGGTCGTCGATGCACATCACGTCCAGCCCGCGCAGCAGCGGTGCGGGCGGCGGACCGGCGCGCCCGGCCGTCGCGGGGCGCGGCGCAGCGGGCACGATGGCCTGCAGCGGCAGCTCGATCACGTAACGCATGCCGCGCGTGCCGTCGGGCGGCGCCACTTCGAAGTGTCCGCCCTGGCGCTCGATCATGGAGCGCACCGCCAGCGGGTCCATCGGCGGTCCGTCGGGCTCGCCGGCCCGCGCCGCGGGGCGGGCCGGCAACGACGTGCCGCGCCCGTCGGTGATGCTGATGCGCGCGTTGACGTCGTGGCGCTGCAGCCGGATCTCGATGCGTCCGCCCGCAGGCGTGGCGCGCAGGGCCTGCGCGCACAGCTCGTGCAGCGCCTGCCCGAGCGTGCCGGGGTCGCCCGAGACGCTGACGTTGCCCGCATCGATGTCGGTGTACAGCGTGATGCGGCGTGCCTCGATGGCATCGCGCAACGCATCCACGGTGCCGGCCAGCAGCACCGCCAGGTTCACCGGCTGGCGCCCCAGCCGGCGTTCGAGCCGCTCGAACTCGCGCTGCTGCTGCTGCAGGTTCCACAGCTGCGCGTACAGCCCGTCGCGCGCCAGCAGCGCCTCGTGGCGCCCGCTTTCGACGATGCGCCCCTGGTCCATCACGACGATGCAGTCGGCGCCCACGATGGTGGACAGGCGATGCGCGATCACCAGCGTGGTGCGGCCCTTCGCGATCCGGTCGAGCGCGGCCTGGATGGCCCGTTCGGCGCGCGTGTCCAGTGCCGAGGTGGCTTCGTCGAAGATCAGCAGCGGCGGATTCTTCAGCAGCGCGCGGGCGATCGCGATGCGCTGCTTCTCGCCGCCCGACAGCTTCATTCCCCGTTCGCCCACCACGGTCTCGTACTGCTGCGGCAGCGACAGGATGAACTCGTGCACCTGCGCCGCCCTGGCCGCCTCGATCACGTCGGGCAGGCCCGCACCCGGGCGCCCGTAGGCGATGTTGAACGCGATGGTGTCGTTGAACAGCGCGGTGTCCTGCGCCACCACGCCGATCGACTCGTGCAGGCTGGCGAGCGTCACGCCGCGCAGGTCCTGTGCGTCGATCGTCACGCGTCCGCCCTGCGGGTCGTACAGCCGCAGCAGCAGGCGTGCCAGCGTGGACTTGCCCGAACCGCTGCCGCCCACCACCGCCACCGTCTGTCCCCCCGGCAGCCGCAGGTCGAAGCCGTGCAGGATCGGCCGCCCCGGTTCGTAGGCGAAGTCGACGCTCTCGAAGCGCACTTCGCCGCCGTGCAGCGCGAGCGGCCGGCTGTCGGGCCGGTCTTCGATGTCGGCGCGCAGGCGCAGCAGCGCGAACAGCTTCTCGGCGTCCACCAGCGCATCGGCGGTCTGGCGGAACACGAAGCCGAGCGTGTTCAGCGGCAGGCACAACTGGATCAGGTAGGCGTTCACCAGCACCAGGTCGCCGACGCTCATCAGGCCCTCGGTGGTGTACTGGCCGGCCAGCAGCATCACGGTGGCCACGCCGCCGGCGATGATGGCACTCTGGCCGATGTGCAGCGTCGACAGCGCGCGCTGGTTCGCCGCCGACGCCTCGATCCATTCGCGCTGCACCTGCGCGTAGCGTTGGTGCTCGAAGCCTTCGCGCGCATGCGTCTTCACCATCTCGACGTTCAGCAGGCTGTCGACCACCCTGCCCTGCGCGCGCGACTCGATCTCGTTGACCACGCGCTGGCGCAGTTCGCGCCGGCGCGTGAGCTGCGTCGTGTACCAGGCGTAGCAGCAGAACGTCACGACGATCGCCAGCGTGAACCAGGGGCTGTAGCCGGCGACGAACATCACCACCAGCACGGCGACGAACTCGACCAGCGTGGGCAGCACGGTGAACAGGCCCGCTCCGAGCAGAAAGCCGATGCCCGCAGTGCCGCGCTCGATGTCGCGGATCAGCATGCCGGTGTTGCGCTGGGCATGGAAGCGCGGGCTCAGCGCCAGCAGCTGCACGAAAGTGCGCTGCGCGAAGTCGGCGACGCTGCGCAGCGTCACGCGCGCGAACACCAGGTCGCGCAGCTCGGTGAACAGCGTGCCGGCAAAGCGCAGCAGCGCGTAGGCGAGCAGCAGGAACACCGGCAGCGTGACTACCACGCGCGTCGCCGTGGCCGCCGCCGCCGCGGCCTGCGCCTCGCTCTGGCCGAAGTGGTCGACGATCCCCTTCAGCGCGAGCGGCACCAGCACCGCGGCGATCTTCGCCAGCACCAGCAGGCCGAGCGCGCCGGCGGTGCGCCCCCGGTAGTGCCAGATCGACTGCCACAGGCCCGGCAGGACGTTTCCCATGCGCGCCCCAGGACGATCGTGTCGGGCCGGCCTAGCGCGACAACGCCGGCGCGCCGCCCGAGGCACCGGAAACGGCCACGCTGCGTCGGGTTGCGGCAAATCCTGCCACGCCGGCAGCGCGGCGCGTGCGATCGCGACCGGTCCGGGCCGGCCTGCCGGACGGGGGCAATGCGGACACCGCGACGGTGACGGAGACGCTGCGCATGCGGTGCGGCCCGTGCGACGAAAACCAGCCGTGGTTGCGGCACGCGGCGTTCCCGCCGCGTCGCGGGAATGGTGATTGCCGTCGTGCGTCGCCCTTCGACCGCCCACCAGCAGGAATGCCATGGCCAGATCCACGCCCCCCGCACGCCGCTCCGCCAAACCCGCTTCCCGGCGCGCCCCGACCGCCAAGGCGGCTGCCGATGCCAAGGTGTCGGCCAGTCCCGGAACAGGTTCGCTGCGCGCGTCGGTGTCGGGACCGTCGCACGGTGCGCGCGCCGACGACTCGACCGCCGGCGCCGCCGACGAGATGCTGCAGAAGTCGGCGCAACGCATGGCCGCGGCGCAGGCGATGGCCGAATCGATGCCGTCCAACCTGGCCAAGCCGGCCGAGTACGGCCGGGATGCCGCGCTCGCCCCGCCGCAGGGGCAATCCGTCGCGCCGCAGGATCCCGCCGCCACCGGCAGCACGCTGACCGAGACGGCTGCCACCACCAAGCTGGGCAGCGGGGCGGTACGCCCCGGCGTGAACGCGAACGACGGCTCGCTCGATGCCGCGCGCGTGGACTCCGGCGGGCAGGCGCTGACGACCAACCAGGGCGTTCCGGTCGCCGACAACCAGAACTCGCTGAAGGTGGGTCTGCGCGGGCCGACGCTGATGGAAGACTTCATCCTGCGCGAGAAGATCACGCACTTCGACCATGAGCGCATCCCCGAACGGGTCGTGCACGCGCGCGGCTCGGGCGCGCACGGTTACTTCGAGTGCCATGAGGCGCTGACGGACATCACCTGCGCGGCGCCGTTCCGGGAAGCGGGCAAGCGCACGCCGGTGTTCGTGCGCTTCTCCACCGTCATCGGCGAACGCGGCTCGACCGACACGGCGCGCGACGTGCGCGGCTTCGCGGTGAAGTTCTATACCGACGAAGGCGTGTGGGATCTGGTGGGCAACAACATCCCGGTGTTCTTCATCCAGGACGCGATGAAGTTCCCCGACCTGGTGCATGCCGCCAAGCCCGAGCCGCATCACCAGATGCCGCAGGCGGCCACCGCGCACGACACCTTCTGGGACTTCGCCGGCCTGATGCCCGAGATCACGCACATGCTGATGTGGGCGATGAGCGATCGCGCGATCCCGCGCAGCTACCGGATGATGCAGGGCTTCGGCGTGCACACGTTCCGCCTGGTCAACGAGGCCGGCGCGTCGGTCCTGTGCAAGTTCCACTGGTCACCGGCAGCGGGCACGCATTCGCTGCTGTGGGACGAAGCAGTGAAGATCAGCGGCGCCGATCCGGACTTCCATCGCCGCGACCTGTGGGAGGCGATCGAGGCCGGCGCCTTCCCCGAATACGAATTGTCGCTGCAGCTCTTCACCGACGAACAGGCCGAGCGCTTCAGCTTCGACGTGCTCGACGCGACGAAGATCGTTCCGGAAGAGCTGGTACCGCTGCGGCCGGTGGGACGAATGGTGCTCGACCGCAATCCGGACAACTTCTTCGCCGAAACCGAGCAGGTGGCGTTCTGCACCGCCAACATCGTGCGCGGCATCGACTTCACCAACGATCCGCTGCTGCAGGGCCGCAACCATTCGTACTTCGATACGCAGCTCAGCCGGCTGGGCGGCCCGAACTTCCACGAGATCCCGATCAACGCGTCGCTCGCGCCGGTGCACAACAACCAGCGCGACGGCATGCACCGGCGCGCGGTGCCGCGCGGCCGCGTCGCCTACGAGCCCAACTCGCTGGGCGGCGGCTGCCCGTTCCAGGCCGGCCTGCGCGGGTACGTCTCGTTCCCGCAGCCGCTCGCGGCCGACGACAAGCTGCGCGCCAAGCCCGAGAAGTTCGCCGATCACTTCTCGCAGGCGCGCCTGTTCTGGCACAGCCAGACGCCCGTCGAACAGGCGCACATCGTCGGCGCGTTCCGCTTCGAGCTGTCGCGGGTGCAGGTACCGGCGGTGCGCGAACGCATCGTCGCGATGCTCGCCAACGTCGATGGCGAGCTCGCTTCGCGGCTCGCCGCCGGTCTCGGCATCGAGACTCCGCGGGCCCAGCCTGCCGCGGCGCCGAAGGCACGCCGACCCGAGGTCGAGAGCTCGACCGCGCTGTCGCTGCATGCGCGGCCGGGCGATGGCGGCATCCGCACGCGGCGCGTCGCGCTGCTCGTGGCCGACGGCGCGGACGGCGGCTCGCTGCGCAGGGTGTACGACGCACTGATCGAGGCGGGTGCCGTGCCGCGCTACGGCGGTGCGCGGCT
>JAHDYE010000075.1 GCA_023383035.1 Burkholderiaceae bacterium
ATCACGCAGCCCGCCGATCCCGCTCCCACCACGATGTAGTCGTACTCGTCCATTGATTTCACCGCAGCCCGCGGCGCGCCTGCGCGTCCGTCGCGCCGGCGACGTGTCCGTGACCGGATTGAATCGGATCCCGCCCATGGATTCAATCAGACGGAATGCAGAAAGCGATTTTCCGGAACGCTGAATCCGGTCGATCGTTGTCGCCGCGCAGCCCGGGTGATAGCTTTTTCCCGCTGTCGACGTGCCCGCAGCGCAACGCGGAAGTGAATGCGCGAAAGCGGACGCACCGCAGGCCGGCACGGCAATCCGGGTCGGCTCATCACGACAAGTCGCTTTACGGAGGAGACATGAAACCCTGGTTCCGCAAGTTCGCCTGCGCCGTGTTCGCCACGGCTGGCCTGGCCATGACGGGCACCGCGTCCGCGCAGCAGAAGATCCGCATCCAGACCGCCGTCCCCACGGCCAGCATCTACTTCGAGCTGATGAAGCGCTATGCCGACCGGGTCGACCGGATGACGGCCGGCAAGCTCAAGATCGACGTCCTGCCCGACGGCGCCGTGGTGCCGGCGTTCGAGATCCTCGACGCGGTCGACAAGGGCATCGTCGAGGGCGGGTTCGCGTGGACGCACTACTGGTCGGGCAAGCATCCGGCGGCGGGCCTGTTCTCCAACCCGATGGCCGGCGCCGGCTCCGGCATGGATCAGGTCTCGCACATGGCCTGGCTCGCCGAGGGCGGCGGCGAGGCGCTGTACAAGAAGCTCTTCAGCGACATCCTGAAGGTCAGGGTCGAGGGCATGCTGCTGCAGCCGATGGGCCCGGATCCGCTCGGCTGGTTCAAGCAGCCGATCGCCAGCGTCGAGGACTTCAAGAAGATGAAGTACCGCTCGCCGCCCGGCATCACCGGCGAGATCTTCAAGGAGATGGGCGTGGCGGCCGTGGCGATGCCCGGCGGCGAGATCGTTCCGGCAGCGCAGCGCGGCGTGATCGACGCCGCGGAGTGGATCGGCCCGGCCGACGACGTGAACCTCGGCCTGCACCGGGTCTGGAAGCATTATTACCTCCAGGGGTTGCACCAGGCGACCGACGTCGGCGAAGTGATCTTCAACAAGGGCTGGTTCGACAAGCAGGCGCCCGACATCAAGGAGATCCTGCGCACTGCCGCGATGGCCACGATCGCCGATACCTACGTGTTCAACGTGTCGCGCAACGCGAAGGCGCTCGAGAAGCTGAAGGCCGATGCGCAGGTGGTCGTGCACGACACGCCGCCCGATTTCTTCCCGGCGTTCATCAAGGCGACCAACACCGTGCTCGACCGCCACGCCGCCAAGGACCCGTTCTTCAAGGAAGTGCTCGAGTCACAGCGCGCGTTCGCCCGCACGGTGGTGCCCTACTGGACCAAGATCAACGCGCTCTACACGAACATGGGTAACGCCGCCCTGCAAGACAAGAAATGAGCGACTCGCCCGCCGGCGCGGGGCTGCTCGTGCGCCTCGTCGCCGCACTGGACGCCGTCGCGCTGTGGTCCGGGCGCGCGGTGTCCTGGCTGCTGATTCCCATGGTCGGCAGTCTCGTCTACGAGGTCGGCGCGCGCTATCTGTTCGACGCGCCGACCGCGTGGGCGTACGACATGACCTACATGCTGTACGGCAGCTTCTTCATGCTCGGCTCGGCCTTCACGCTGATGCGCAAGGGCCACATCCGTACCGACAGCTTCTACGGCAACTGGTCGGTGCGCACGCAGGGCAGCGTCGACGCGGTCTGCTACCTGCTGCTGTTCTTCCCCGCGATGATCGCCTTCCTGGTCGTCGGCTGGGATTTCTTCTGGGCCTCGTGGGTGCGCCAGGAGCGCATGGTGACCAGCCCCTGGATGCCGATCGTCTGGCCGTTCAAGCTGTCGATTCCGGTGGCCACCGCGCTGATGCTGCTGCAGGGCGTCTCCGAGTTCATCAAGAGCTGCGTCGCCGCGCGCCGGGGAGTGTGGATTTGAGCCCCGAGATCATCGGGCTGGTCGCGCTGGCGATCCTGTTCGTCGCGATCTTCATCGGTTTCCCGATCGCCTTCACGCTGGTGGCCATCGCGCTGGGCGTCGGCCAGTTCGCGCTCGGCGATGTCGCGATCCACCTGATGACGCTGCAGGTGTTTTCGGTGATGCGGGATCCGACGCTGGCGTCGGTGCCCTTCTTCCTGTTCATGGGCTACCTGCTCGAGGAGTCCGGGCTGATCCAGCGCCTGTTCCGCGGCGTGCAACTGCTGCTGGCCGGCGTCAACGGCTCGCTGTACCTGGCGGTGATCGTCACCGCGACGATCTTCGCGGCAGCCACCGGCATCGTCGGCTCTTCGGTGACGCTGCTCGGCGTGATGGCCGCGCCGGCAATGATGAAGAGCGGCTACGACGTGCGCATGAGCGCCGGCGCGATCACCGCCGGCGGCACGCTCGGCATCCTGATCCCGCCGTCCGTGCTGCTGATCGTCATGGGGCCGGTGGTCGGCGTGCCGGCCACCGACCTGTTCGCCGCGGCGGTCTTCCCGGGCCTGCTGCTGTCCACGCTGTTCGCGGTCTACACGCTGGTGCGCAGCTACTGGAACCCGAAGCTCGGCCCGGCACTGCCGCTCGACGAACGCAGGCCGCTGCCCGAAGTGCTGCGCGAGCTCGTGATCGGCGCGGTGCCGGTGGTCATCGTCATCCTGGCCACGCTCGGCGTCATCCTCGCGGGAATCGCCACGCCGACCGACGCCGGGGCAATGGGTGCGTTCGCGACGCTGCTGCTCACGCTCGCCTACCGGCGCATGACCTGGCCGGGTTTCCGGCGCTCGATGATGTCGACCGTCGAGGTCTCGTGCATGATCCTGCTGCTGGTCGCCGCATCGAACTACTTCGGCTCGGTCTTCTCGCGCCTGGGCAGCGCCGACTACCTCGCGAGCATGCTGCTCGCGCTCGAGTTCTCGCCGACCATCATGCTGCTGCTGATGCTGCTGCTGATCTTCATCCTCGGCTGGCCGCTCGAGTGGGTGCCGATCGTGCTGGTGGTGGTGCCGATCTTCCTGCCGATCGTCAACAAGCTGGGCATCGATCTGGTGTGGTTCTGCACGCTGGTGGCGGTGTGCCTGCAGACCGCGTGGATGTCGCCGCCGGTGGCGCTGTCGGCGTATTTCCTGAAAGGCGTCGTGCCGCAATGGGATCTGAAGGACATCTATCTCGGCATGATGCAGTTCATGGCCCTGCAGCTCGTCGGCCTGCTGCTGGTGCTGTGGTTCCCGGCGATCGCGTTGTGGCTGCCCGGCGTGCTGTTCAGGTAGCGCGCGGAGCAGCGCGTGGCGCGGCCGACGACGCCGCGCCGCGTCTCGCGGCGACGCGATCCGTCCCGGGAGCCCGTCCCGTTGCAGGCGCCGCCACCGAGGCCCGGACCGACGCCGACTCGGTCGCCGCGCGCACGCTCGCGTTGCTGGCCGAGCTGGCACGACATCCCGGCGGCCTGAGCCTGCATGCGCTGACCCTGCAGCTGGGCTGGCCCAAGCCGTCGGTGCACCGGCTGTGCAGCCAGCTCGAGCAGGCGGGCTGGATCGTGCGCGCGGGCAGCGAACGCCACCTGGCGCTGGGCCCGGCGGCATTGAAGTTCAGCCTGTCCGCGCTGCGCCAGGACGCGGCCAACGCGCCACGGCGGGCGATCCTGCGCGCCCTGGTCGACCGGGTCGGCGAAACCTGCAACCTGACCGTGCTCTGCGGCGCCGAGGTGCTCTATCTCGACCGCGTCGAGTCCGCCTGGCCGCTGCGCCTGCATCTCGAGCCGGGCTCGCGGGTTCCGCTGCACTGCACCGCCAGCGGCAAGCTGTTCCTGGCTCACATGCCGGCGGCGCAGCGCGCGCGCGTGCTGGCGGCGCTGCCGCTGCGGGCAGCCACCCCGAAGTCGCTCACCGACCGGGCCGCGATCGAACGCGAAGCGCGCACGATCCTGCGTCGCGGCTACAGCCTCGACCGCGAGGAATTCCTGGTGGGCCTGGTGGCGATCGCGGTACCGGTACCCGGTGCGGACGGGCGACCGGTGGCCGCGTTGGCCGTGCACGGACCGATCGGGCGCCTGTCGCTGAAGCGGGCCGTCGGACTGCGCCCGGTGCTCGATGCGGCCGCTGTCGCACTGGCCGCCGTTCTTCCGGCATGATCGCGGAATCGACCGATCCGGAAGCCGCCGCATGAGCTCGCTGTTCGATCCCCTGCGCCAGCGCGCGCGCGCGCTGAAGCCGACGCGTACGGCGGTGGTCTATCCGATGTCGGCACCGGCGCTGGATGCGGCGTTCGAGGCGGCCGACGCCGGCTACATCGAACCGGTGCTGGTCGGTCCGCGCGCCGCGATGACGGCGTTGATGCAGCGGCATCAACGGCAGACCGACCGCTTCGAGATCGTCGACACCGATGACGATGCGCCGCAGGCCGCGCGTCAGGCCGCGCTGCTCGCACGCGATCGCGCGGTGCACGCGCTGATGAAGGGCAGCCTTCATACCGACGAGTACATGTCGGCGATCGTGGCGCGCGACGCCGGCCTGCGCACGCGCCGGCGCATCAGCCACGTGTTCGTGTTCGGCTTTCCCGCCTATCCGAAGCTGCTCGCCCTCACCGACGCCGCGGTCAACATCGCTCCCGGCCTGGCGGACAAGGTCGACATCGTGCAGAACGCGATCGACCTGTGCCGCGCGCTCGGCGTCGCGACGCCGAAAGTGGCGGTGCTGGCCGCCACCGAGACGGTGAACCCGGCCATGCCGGTCACGATCGAGGCCGCCGCGCTGTCGAAGATGGCCGAACGCGGCCAGATCCGCCACGGCATCGTCGACGGACCGCTCGCCTTCGACCTCGCGATCTCGGCTCGCGCGGCCGCCGAGAAAGCGGTGGTCTCGCCCGTGGCGGGCGATCCCGACGTGCTGCTCGCGCCGAACATCGAGACCGGCAACACGTTGTACAAGCAGGCGGCCTGGCTCGCCGGCGCCGAACTCGGCGGCCTGGTGATCGGCGCGGCCGTGCCGGTGCTGCTGACCAGCCGCGCCGACAGCGTGCAGACGCGCATCAACAGCTGCATCCTGGCCAACCTGTACGCGCACTGGCTCGCCGGCCAGGCCTGATACGCGGGTTTCAGCGCCCGCGGCGGCCACGCACCAGCGTGACCGTGTGTCGCGCGATCACCCTCTCCTCATCGGTGGGTACCATCCAGATACCGATCGACGAATCGGCCGCATGCAGGCGCGGGCCGTTCGCCGTGTTCGCCTGCGCGTCGATGCGCGCCCCCATCCAGCCCAGCAGTCCGACGATGGCGCCGCGCACCGCTGCGCTGTGTTCGCCGATGCCGGCGGTGAACACGATCGCGTCGCAGCCGCCGAGCGCCACGGTGGTCGCGGCGATCTCCTGCGCCGCCCGCTGGCAGAACGCGTCGATCGCGAAGCGCGCGCGCGGATCGTCGCTGGCCTCGAGCACGCGCATGTCGCCCGAGATCTCCGACAGGCCGCGCAGGCCCGACTCGTGATACAGGCCGTGACCGAACGTCGCCAGGTCGAGCCCGAGCTGCTCCAGCGCATACAGCGCCACGCCCACGTCGACCGCGCCGGGCCGCGTGCTCATGACCAGACCGTCCAGCGTGGACAGCCCCATCGACGTGCGCACCGAGCGGCGCTCGCGCATGCCGCATACGCTGGCGCCGCTGCCCAGGTGCGCGACTACGACGCGCGCATCGGCGCGGGCACCGAGGAGCGCCGGCAGTTGTTGCGCGATCGATTCGTACGACAGCCCGTGAAAGCCGTAGCGTCGCACGCCGCGATCGCGCCACGACACCGGCAGCGCCATCGTCGTGTGCAACGACGGCTGCGAGGCATGGAACGCGGTATCGAAGCAGGCCACCTGCGGCACGCCGGGCGCGACATCGGCCATCGCGCGAATGCCGGCCAGGCAATGCGACTGGTGCAGCGGTGCGAGCGGCACCAGCGTCTCCATCAGCGCGAGCGACGCCGCATCGACCCGGTGCGGCACGACCAGCGCCCCGCCGCCGTGCACCACGCGGTGCCCGACCGCCTCGATCCGGTCGATCAGCCCCTCGGCCTGCAGGTGCTCGAGCACCGCCCGCAACGCCGCGCGCTGGTCGGCCGGCGCCGGAAACGGCAACTCGCCGCGGTGCACTCCATCGGCACGCCAGACCATCACCGGCGAATCGGGCAGCCCGTGCACCTGGCCGCGCAGCAGCTCCTCGGGTTCGTCGTGCGGCTCGCTGCCGCCGACGCCGCGATAGACCGCGAACTTGAAGCTCGACGAGCCGCTGTTGAGGACCAGAATGGTCATCCGGCTACCAGTCGAGCGTCTGGGCCATGGCCTCGGCGGCCGACTGCATCGCCGGCAGGAACTGCAGGGCTTCGTCGAGCTTGAGCCGGGGCACCGGCGCATGCATCGCCAACGCCGCCACCACGCGGCCATCGCCATCCTGCACCGGCACCGCGAGGCAGCAGATGCCCGTCAGGTATTCCTCGTCGTCGGTCGCGTAGCCCTCCCGGCGGATGCGCTCGAGCTCGGCGGCCAGCGCGCGCGGGTCGGTCAGCGTCTTGTGCGTGTGCCGCACCAGCGGGCTTTGCCGGATGAAGCGCTCGCGCGAACGCCTGGGCATGTGGCTCAGGAACAGCTTGCCGCTGGCCGACGCGTGCAGCGGCACGCTCGAGCCGGCGCCGAGCGCGATGCGCAGCGGCCAGGCAGTCTCGACCCGGTCGAGGTACATGACCGCGTTGCCGTTCGGGATGGTGAGATTGCAGGTTTCGCCGGTATGCTCGACCAGTTCCTCGAGGATCGCGTGGCGCGCCGCGCGCGTCGGCGAATTGAGCAGCACCTCGCCGGCCAGCGTGCCCAGCCGCCGCCCGCAGTGATAGCGCTTGCTGCCCGGCTCGCGCCCCACCAGCCCGGCCGCCTCCAGCGTGGCGAGGATGCGGAACACCGTGGGCTTGGGCAGCGCGACCGCCTTGCAGATTTCGGCGAGCTGCGGCGGCACCTGGCTGGCGGCGATCGTCTCCATGACGCGCATCGCGCGCAGGATCGCGGAGCCCGCCGGCACTGCTTCGTCCGTCGTTTCCAGATCGGTGACGGGAATCGGGTCGTTGTCCATGATCCCGATTATGCAGAAAACGGAAATTTCCGTTTCGAAGCAACGCCGATGGGGCGCCAGGCCCGTCGGGCGCCCGGGCGCGGCACGGCGTCCGCCGAGGCCGGAAACCGCGCCCGTCGACGGTTTCCGGCGCGCCCGCGAACCACGGGCGTGGCGTGTCTGCCTACGGCATGCGCGTCAGGATCGGCGCGCTGCACTTGTGCAGGCAGCCCGCGGTGACGCTGCCCAGCAGCACGGTCTCGAGCGGACGGCGGCCATGCGTGACCATCGCCAGCACGACATCGTTGCGCCCGTCGAGGTACTGCGCGATCGCTTCGGCCGGCTCGCCGTGCAGCACTTCCCAGGTGGTGCGCACGCCATAGCGTGCGGCAAAGTCCTCGGCGCGCGAGCGCACGTACGACGACTCCATCACGTCGCTGGCCGGGATGTCGGCCGAGACCCGCGACCGGGTGTCGATCACCGAGACGACGGTGAGGTCGACGCCGAGCCACAGCGCCATTTCCGCGGCCTGCGAAGCCATCGCCTCGGAGACCTGCGTCCCGTCCAGCGGCAGCACCACGGAATTGATCCTGACCGGCTGGCGCCGCCCCTCGGCCGACGTACCGCGAGGCCGGTAGACCAGCACGGCGTTGCCGCCGGTGCGGATGACGCGCAGCGCGACGCTGCCGAGCATCGCCTCCATCAACCCGCTATGGCCATGCGAGCACATCGCCACCAGCGTGCCCGGCACCTTTCTCGCCTCGGCGAGGACCGCATCGGCAACATCACCGCGCGCGGACACCGCGCGGCCCTCGGCCGATAGTTCGCCGGCAAGCCCTTCGACGTAGCGCGTCGCCTCGGTCAGGTCGGCGTCACTCTGAACGATGCGCATCAGCGTGAGCGGCGCACCGGCGGCTCGCGCGATGCCGACGGCGTGCGGAAGCATCTCTTCGGAGAACGCGGAGCCGTCGACGGGTACCAGGATTCGATCGTACATTGCGGAAAGCCTCCCCGGCCGGTTCATGTGGCAACGCAACAAGCATACGTGATGTTCGCCCGGCCGCAACACCGGTCGAAAGCGCAAGGCTGACCGAAAGCAATGTTGCCGCAGCCGCGACCACCGGACGAGCAGCCGCTTTGCACAGGAGAGCACGACCGATGACGCGAGGCCACACCGGAATCCGGATGCGGACGCCGCGGTCGGCCCTCGTACCGGCGTTGCTGGCTGCTTCGGCGCCGGCGCTCGCCCAGCCCACGCAGCCGTCGGCCACCGGAACGCTCGAACCGGTCACCATCACGGCCACCCGCATCGAGCAGCGCAGCTTCGATGCTGCCGCGGCAATCGACATTCTCGGCGCCGATGCGATCGGCGCGGCCACACGCGGGGTGAACCTGTCGGAGGCGGTCGGTCGCGTACCGGGCGTGAACGTGCAGGACCGCCAGAACTTCGCCCAGGACCTGCAGGTCGCTTCGCGCGGCTTCGGCGCGCGCGCCGCGTTCGGCGTTCGCGGCGTGCGCCTGGTGCAGGACGGCATTCCGTTCACGATGCCCGACGGCCAGGGCCAGACCGGCCTGTTCGACCTCGACGCCGCTGCCCGCATCGAGGTGCTGCGCGGACCGTTCGCCGCGCTGTATGGCAACTCGTCGGGCGGGCTGATCACGCTGTTCACCGAAGATCCGCCGCAGCGACCGACCTGGCGCGCGACGGCCAACGCCGGCAGCCACGGCAGCCGCAAGCTCGGCATCGGCTACGGCGACACGATCGGCGCGCTGGGGCTGCGCGCCAACGCGTCGCGCTTCGAGACCGACGGCTACCGCGCTCACAGCCGTGCGCGGCGCGATCTCGCCGGTGTGCGGCTGGCCTGGTCGCCCGATGCCGACACCTCGCTCGCGCTGAACGCGACGCTGCTCGATCAGCCCGACACCGAGGATCCGCTCGGTCTGACGCGCCAGCAGCTGGCGCAGGATCCGCGCCAGGCAGGCACCGGCGCAGCGGCCTTCGATACCCGCAAGAGCGTCGACCACCGGCAGCTCGGCCTGTCCTGGGAACGGCGCCTGAACGCGCACGACCGCGTGCGCCTGCGCGGCCATCTCGGCGACCGCCACGTCAGGCAGTTCCTTGCGTTCAGCGGCGAAGCGCCGTCGTCCTCGGGCGGAGTGGTCGATCTCGAGCGCGGATTCGGCGGCACCGGCCTGCAGTGGTCGCGTTCGCAGCCCCTCGCCGGCGGGCGCGTCGATGTGGCGATCGGCATCGAGTACGACCGGATGCACGAGCGCCGGCGCGGCTACGTGAACGACTTCGGCATCGCCGGGGCGCTGCGTCGCGACGAGATGAACACGGTGTCGAGCTTCGATCAGTACGCGATCGGCGAATGGTGGTTCACGCCCGTCTGGAAGCTCTCCGGCGGCTTGCGCCGCTCGCGCGTCGCGTTCGACGTCAGCGACGACTTCGTGACGCCGGTCAACCCGGACGACTCCGGCAGCCGGCGCTATTCGGCGACCAACCCGGTGATCGGCGTGCTGCACGCGCTCAGCGACACCGTGAACCTGTATGCGTCGGCCGGCCGCGGGTTCGAGACGCCGACCTTCGCCGAGCTCGCCTACCGCCCGGACGGACAGCCTGGCCTGAACTTCGCGCTCGAACCGAGCCGCAGCACCAACTACGAAGCGGGGATCAAGCTGATGCCCGGCCGCGCCACGCGCGTGAACTTCGCGCTGTTCCACACCCGCACGCGCAACGACATCGTCCCGGATGCGAACGTCGCCGGCCGGACCACGTTCCGCAACGCCGCGCGCACCGTACGGCGCGGCATCGAACTGGGCGTCGAATCGCGCTTCGGCGAGGGCTTCTCCGGCGCGCTGGCGTGGACCTGGATCGATGCGCGCTTCCGCGACTATCCGGGCCTCACCGGCGCCGACCTGTCCGGCAAGGCGATTCCGGGCCTGCCGAAGTCTTCGCTGTACGGCGAGCTCGGCTGGCGCCACGCGCCGAGCGGCTTCACGACCGGCATCGAGGCGCGCCGCAACGCCAGCGTCGCGGTCGACGACGCGAACTCGGAGCGCGCCGGGTCGTACACGGTGTTCAACTGGCGCGCCGGGTTCGACTGGCAGACCGGCGGCTGGCAGGTCGCTCCGTTCGTGCGCATCGACAACGTCTCCGACCGGCGCTACGTCGGCTCGGTGATCGTGAACGCCGCCAACGGCCGCTACTACGAACCCGCGCCACGGCGCACCTTTCTGCTCGGCGCGACGGCGAGCTACGCCTTCTGAGAACCGCCCGATAAGATCGATCGCGGATACGGTGTCAGCGCTGCCGAACTGCGCTACGCTTTCCGGCCACGCCGAAAGGATCCCGTCGTCACTACGCACCGTCCGTCGGCGCTGCGGCGGTGCACCGAACAACGCACGGAGGAGTCCATGAAGCTGCTGTCGATCTCCGGCCGGCGCTCGGCGCTCGCCGCAGTGGTTTCGATGCTGGTCGGCCTGCCGCTCGCCGCGTCGGCGCAGACCGAGGCGAAGAAGGAGGAGGAGCCGTTCTGGGCGAAGGGGCGCCCGAACACGGACACCGCGATGAAGATGGCGCCGGTGCCGGCGTTTCCGATCCCCACGCCGGCCGACAAGCTGCCGGTGTCGAAGATCAAGCTGCCGCCCGGTTTCAAGGCCGAGGTGTGGGCCACCGACCTGCTCGATGCCCGCGGCATGCGCCAGGGCGACAAGGGCACCGTGTTCGTCAGCTCGCTGTTCGTCGCCGGCAAGGTCTACGCGGTGACCGACCGCGGCGGCAAGCGCGAGGTGAAGACGATCCTCGAGAAGCAGATGCTGCCCAACGGCATCGAGTTCCACAAGGGCGCGCTGTACGTGGCCACGCCGAAGGAGATCGTGCGCTACGACAACATCGAATCGAACCTCGACAAGCTGCCGCAGCCGGTCAAGGTCTTCGACAAGCTGCCGGGCGACATTCCTCACGGCTGGAAGTTCATCCGGATCGGACCCGACGGCAAGCTCTACGTGCCGGTGGGCGCGCCGTGCAACATCTGCGAACCGTCGGAGCAGTACGCGCGCATCTTCCGTATCAATCTGGACGGCAGCGGCGAAGAAACCGTGGCGCGCGGCGTGCGCAACACCGTCGGCTTCGATTTCCATCCGAAGACCGGCGAACTGTGGTTCGGCGACAACCAGCGCGACTGGCTGTCCGAGGACCTGCCCAACGACGAGCTGAACCGCTTGAGCCAGCCCGGCAAGCAGCACTTCGGCTACCCGTACTGCCACCAGGGCGACTTCGCCGATCCCGAGTTCGGCTGGGGCAGAAACTGCAAGGACTACGTGCGCCCGGCCACGCTGCTCGGCCCGCACGCCGCGCCGCTCGGCATGCGCTTCTACACCGGCAGGATGTTCCCGACGAAGTACCAGAACGCGATCTTCCTGGCGCGCCACGGCCCGTGGAACCGCACGCAGAAGTACGCGGCCGACGTGGTCGCGGTGTTCATCGATGCGAAGGGCAACGTGTCGAAGGTCGAGCCGTTCCTCACCGGACTGGTCGAGAACAACACCTACCTCGGGCGACCCGCCGACGTGATGGTGATGAAGGACGGCTCGCTGCTGGTGTCGGACGACCACAACGGCGCGATCTACCGCATCACGTACAAGCGCTGATGACGGCGGCCGCGCGACAGCCGGGGCAACGCGCTCACACCGCGCGGATCGCGTGCCTCGCGCTGGCGGCCGGCCTCGGCGGCTCTCCGTCGGCCGGGGCCGCTGCGGAGCGCGCCTCGCCGGCGGGCTCCGCGTCCGGCACGACGAGCCCGGCGCCGGGCGCAGCAGCCGCCTCGACGCCGGGCGCAGCAGTTGTCCCACCGCCGGTCGGCGCTCCCCGCTTCGAACAGCGCCTGGCCTTGTGCCTCGCGTGCCACGGCGCGGACGGCCAGTCGCGCCTGCCGCTGACGCCGTCGCTGGGCGGCCAGCCCGCCTTCTTCGTGATGACGCAGCTGTTCCTGCTGCGCGACGGCCGGCGCGGCGAACCGGTGATGATCGAGCAGGCCAAAGGCATGAGCAACGACGACCTGCGCGCGTTCGCCGAGGCGATCGCCAGGCTGGCGCCGCCCGCGCCGCCGTCCGAGCCCCCCGATCCGCTGCGCTTCGAACGCGGCCGCGCGCTGGCGGCGCAACACCGCTGCGGCGTCTGCCACAATCCCGACTATTCGGGACGCGAACAGATGCCACGGCTCGCCAACCAGCGCGAGGACTACCTGCTGAAGTCGATGCGCGAGTTCGCCAGCGGCAGGCGGCTGGGCTACGGTGCTGCGATGACGCAGGAGCTGAGCGGGCTGTCGGAGGCCAACCTGGCCGATCTCGCCCACTTCCTGGCGCACCAGCCTGCGGCGCGTCCGGGCGCCCAGTAAAGCGCCAGAGAGCATGCTTCGGATGCGTAGGCGGTTTGCTCCCCCCACGCGGCGCAACGCCGGCTCTTCGCTCTTATCGATGGAGGCGGGTATCGGTATCCTGATGGCTTGGATCGATCGCGCGTAGATCGATCGGGCGCTTGGATTCGCGCTTGTTGCCTGATACCATGTCATCAAAAGCTGGATATCCGTACATATGCGTGCCGCAGGTCTTTTCGCAGGAATTGGAGGCTTCGAGCTCGGCTTGGCGCGCTCCGGACACGCATCGGAGTTGCTGTGCGACATCCTGCCGGCTTCGAAGGCTGTTCTTGCAGCCAGGTTTCCGGACGTCGAGTATCGCGACGACATCACTCGGCTTCGCACGCTGCCGGCGTCGGTCGACCTCGTTTGCGCGGGGTTCCCCTGCCAGGATCTCAGCCAGGCCGGTCGCGCCGCAGGATTGGAGGGCGACCGCTCCGGGCTGATCGGCGAGGTCTTTCGACTGCTTTCGCGCCGCCGTGTCCCAACCGTAGTCGTCGAAAACGTACCTTTCATGCTGCAACTCAACGGCGGCAAGGCAATGCGCGCGATCGTCGACGAGTTCGAACGGCGGGGCTATCGCTGGGCTTACCGCGTCGTGGATACTTTTTCGTTCGGTCTCCCACAGCGGCGTGAGCGTGTGTTGCTGGTCGCATCGAGAGTTCTCGATCCTGCGGAAGTTCTGCTGGTCGATGACCGTCTTCTGGTCCGCCCTGCAACTGATCTTGGCCGACTGGCGCACGGTTTCTACTGGACGGAGGGGCTCGGCGGGCTCGGCTGGGCCGTCGACTCCGTTCCGACCCTCAAGAATGGCAGCACGATCGGCATCCCGTCACCGCCGGCCATATTGATGCCGGACGGTTCGTTGATAAAGCCAGGCATCCGCGACGGCGAACGCCTTCAGGGATTCGAGGCTGACTGGACCGAACCTGCCGAATCGGTCGCGCGCGCGTCGATCCGCTGGAGCCTCGTCGGCAGTGCGGTCAGTGTGCCAGTGGCAGAGTGGATCGGACGACGTTTGTCGACGCCTGGAATCTACGACGTCGAGCGCGATCGGGACTTTCCCGTACGAGGCCGACCACCGCGCTCTGCGCGGTTCGACGGGAAGCGACGCCATGCGGTTGCCATCGGCGTCGACGCGCTGGGAATTCGCCCACCGCACTTAGCCGAATTTCTCGAACACGTCGAACGCGCTCAGCCTCTCTCGGCCAAGGCGACGCTCGGATTTCTCGCACGGACTCGCCGAGCCAGATTGCGATTCGAGCCAGGTTTCATCGAAGCCGTCGAACGCCATCTCGTACTGATGGGCGGCACGGTCCCGCCGCGCCCCGTCCCGAGCCAACTCGAGCTCCTCGCCGCTTAGACACGGGCCCCGGCCGGGCCTGCAACTCAAGTGCCGAACCGTGCCCGATATTCGCTGCAAAGACCGACGATCATTCGATCGTAGTTGATATGGCTATGTCGATCGGGAGCAGGATCGTTCCCGACAAGCGCCACCGGCGAGCCATCGTTGCGGCAATCGACGACGGTCACCCCGATTACGTCGTACCCATAGGAACCGGTATCCCGCGCCAGCGGGATTGCCTGGCCGAGCATCCTGACGACCTTTCGCGCATCTCCGGGTTGCGAATGCTCATTGACCTTCCCCACGCCACTCGGCGTGACGAACTTTTCGGCTGCATTCACGATCGAGTAGGAAACCGCAATGCATCGAGGCTGCGCTCGCTTGGCCAGATAGCCCGTCGCCAAAATCTCGGCATGCAATCGCGGAAGCGACTTGCTGTGCTCCGTCATGCAAGCCTTCGCCTCCAGCGCAACCACCACTTCCGAGACGTCTTCCCTTCCGATTTCTCCTTCCAGGATCGGAAGCCCCGCGAGCGCGCTCTCGTCCTGCTCGTCGAGCACGATGCCATAGCGGTCGACCAGGTCGGTGAACCGCGATCGTTGGGTCGCCGGCCTGCCGGGCGATACCCGCGTTACCACGAGATCCAGGGTCTTGTTGATCGGCCCGACCATCACGTGATTGATGCCGAAACCGACCAGCCCGCGTTCGGCATGCGCACGAAAGATATCGCACTCGAGAAGGAGATCGAACAACACGGTCCAACACGCGACCTTGGAGTGATTGTCACTACGCGAGTGGTATTGCCATGCCCGCTTGCCACGCCCGCGCGTGGCGGCAACACTCATCGTACGTGCGAGAATCCCTGGACCTCTCATGCCCATCCGCCCTTTGCCGATGTCGTCGACGCCGCCACAAAGGTCAGCCCTCATGAAAAGCGTCGGCCGCAAGGATACCGCGCCGGAAGTCGCGGTTCGCCGTTACCTTCACCGCCATGGGCTACGGTATCGTCTGCACGTGCGCGATCTGCCCGGCACGCCCGATATCGTTCTGCCCCGCTATCGAACAGCGATTTACGTCCACGGCTGCTTCTGGCATGGTCACGACTGCAAGCACGGCTCGGTTCAGGCGCGTACGAACCGAGAGTTCTGGCGCTCCAAGATCGCGGCCAACCAGGAGCGGGACGACCGCAAGGCCAAGGCCTTGACCGAACTCGGATGGACCGTCCAGGTCATCTGGGAGTGCGAATCAGGGAGAGTCGCGGCTCTCGACGCGCTGATCAAGAGGATCCTGCACAGCCGACCGCGCCCCGAGCGCACGTAGCGACGATGCATCTCCGAACACGCACACTGGAGGGAACGAATTGACCGCGTTCTGGGTGATCGGCATCGGCATCAACCTGGTGTTCGCCGGCGCGGTGCTCTGGTGGGCCGTGAGGAACTGGCGCGACAGCCGTGGCGACGCGGCGCGCGACGAGCGCACCGACCGGCGCTGACGCCGGCGCGATGCCGGCGCGGGCGATCCCTCCGTGTAAGGCCGATACCCCCGTGTAAAATCGATCGTTTGTCCGGCCCGGCGCCGGCGACTCACCGGACCTTCTGCACCATGCACGAAAAGTACGACGCCGCCGCGATCGAAGCGGCCGCGCAGGCCCATTGGGCGGCGTGCGACGCCTACCGCGCGATCGAGAACGATCCGCGCTTTCCGAAAGGCAAGTTCTACGCGTGCTCGATGCTGCCCTACCCGTCGGGCAGGCTGCACATGGGGCACGTGCGCAACTACACGATCAACGACGTGATGTACCGGCAT
>JAHDYE010000076.1 GCA_023383035.1 Burkholderiaceae bacterium
CCACCTGTTCCGCGAGGATCTTGAGCCGTGCGTGATCGTCGCCGCGCACGCGAAACTGCACCGGATAGGCCACCGGCGGGCCGAGCGGTGTACGGAACGCCCTCACCCGCACGCCCGGAAAGCCGTCCTCGAGCACGCCGCGCAGCCGCTCCAGCGCGCGCTCGCGCCCGGCCACGTCGCGCGTCAGGATGACGAACTGCGCGAAGTTGGCGCGGAACAACTGCTGGTCGAGCGACAGGTAATAGCGCGGCGAACCGTTGCCGACGTAGACGACGTAGGTCTCGATATCGGCGTCGCGCGCCAGGATGGCCTCCAGCCGCTTCGCCTCCTCCTCGGTGGCGCGGTAGCTCGAGCCCTCGGGCAGCCACATCTCGACCAGGATCTCGGCCCGGTTCGAGTTCGGAAAGAACTGCTTCTCGGTCAGGCCCATGCCGGCCGCACCCAGCGCGAAGACGAGCACCGTGGCCGCGATCGTCAGCCAGTGCCGGCGCATGCACCACTGGATCGTTGCGCGCAGCCGGCGATAGAAGCGCGTATCGAACACGTCGTGCCCTTCGCCCGGATGCTCGCGCAGCAGGTAGCTGCCGATGAAGGGCGTCACGCCCACCGCGGCGACCCACGACACCAGCAGCGCGATCGTCACCACCGCGAAGATGCCGAACGTGTACTCACCGGTGGCCGACTTCGCGGTGGCGATCGGCAGGAAGCCCGAAGCGGTGATCAGCGTGCCGGTCAGCATCGGGAAGGCGGTGCTGGTGTACGCGAAGGTGGCCGCAGCGAAGCGGTCGAAGCCTTCCTCGATCTTGCGCGCCATCATCTCGATCGCGATCATCGCGTCGTCCACCAGCAGCCCGAGCGCGATGATCAGCGCGCCGGTGGAGATGCGGTGCAGGTCGATGCCGGTCCAGGCCATCACGACGAAAGTGCCGGCCAGCACCAGCGGGATCGTCAGCGCCACCACCGCGCCGGCGCGCAGGCCCAGGCTGAGGAAGCTGACCGCCAGCACGATCGCCACCGCCTCGGCGAGCACGCGCATGAACAGGCCCACCGCCTGGTGCACGATGCGCGGCTGGTCGGACACCTTCTCGAACTCCACGCCCACCGGCAGGTCGACGTGCAACCTCTCCATCGCCTGCCCGAGGTTGCGCCCGAGCGCGATCACGTCGCCGTCGGCCACCATCGACACGCCCAGCCCGATCGCCTGCCGGCCGCCGAAGCGCATCGTGTAGACCGGCGGATCGACGTAGCCGCGAAACACGTGCGCCACGTCGCCCAGGCGCAACGTGCGGCCGCCCACGTCCAGGCGCAGCTCCTGCACTTCGCGCACCGAGTCGAACTGGCCGGTGACACGCAGCGGCACCGCGCGGCTGGCGCCCTGCACCGTGCCCGCCGGCACCACCGCGTTCTGCGCCTGGAGCTGCGCGGCGATGCGCTGCGCGTCGATGCCCAGCGCGGCCAGCGCCTGCGAGGAGATCTCGACGTAGATGCGCTGCTCCTGCACGCCGAACAGCTCGATCTTCTGCACGTCGGGCACGCGCAGCAGCTCCTGGCGCACGCCCTCGACCACCCGGCGCAGCTCCTCCATCGAGAAGCCGTCGCCGGTGAACGCGTAGATGGTGCCGAACACGTCGCCGAACTCGTCGTTGAAGAACGGTCCGATCGCCTCCGGCGGCAGCGTGGCGCGGATGTCGTCGATCTTCTTGCGCACCTGGTACCACAGCTGCGGCACTTCGCGCGGAGGCGCGGTGTCCTCGAGCTCGAGCACGATCAGCGACTCGCCCGGCTTGGAGTAGCTGCGAGTCCATTTGAAGTACGGGATCTCCTGCAGCTTGCGCTCGATGCGATCGGTGATCGCCTCGTCGACCTGCGTGGTGGTCGCCCCGGGCCACAGCGTGCGCACGACCATCGCGCGGAACGTGAAATCGGGGTCTTCGCGCTGGCCCAGCCGCAGGTAGGCGAGCGCGCCGGCCAACGCCACCACCAGCACGAAGAACAGCGTCAGCTGCGGAAAGCGCAGCGCCGCGGCCGACAGGTTGAAGCGCGACGAAGGCGCCGCGGGGGCACGCGGCGCCGGCGTCATCGCGCCCCTCCGCCGCCCTGTGCGGTCAGCACGCGCACCTTCTGGCCGGCCGTCAGCAGGTTGGCGCCGGCAGTGACGATCCGGTCGCCCTGCGACAATCCGCCGGTGACGCGCACCGCATCGTCGAGGAACCCGCCGGTGACCACCGGCACCGGGCGCACGGTGTCGTCGGCCTCGATGCGCCAGACATGCGGCTGCCCGTCGCGCGAATACAGCGCCGACAGCGGCAGCTCGAACGCGGCTTCGGTCTCGTGCAAAGCCGTGACCACGGCGCTCATGCCGAGCGCCACGCCCGCGGGATCACCCTGCAGCGTCAGACGCATGCGGAACGTGCGCGATGCCGGATCGGAAACCGGCGAGACTTCGCGCAGCACCGCGCTGCGCGGCTGCCCACCGAGCGCCGGGATGACGACCTGCCAGCGCGGCGTGGCGCGCGCGCGGGCCAGGTCGCGCTCGGGCACGTCGAGCTCGAGCTCGTATTCGCCGCTGCGCGCCACCCGCACCACCGACTGGCCGGCAGCCACGACCTGCCCCGCCTCCGCGTCGATCGCGGTGACCACACCGGCCGCATCGGCGCGCAGCGCCTGGAAGGCCTCGTTGTTCGACGCCTGGGTCAACTGGGCCTGCGCGTTGCGCCGCCGCGCCTGCGCCGCATCGGTCGCGGCCTGCTGGCGATCGACCTGGGCCTGGCTCACGTAGTTGCGCCGGCGCAGTTCGCGCAGGCGCTCGAGTTCGAGCTGCGCGAGGTCGAGCTCGGTCTGCGCGGCATCCAGCTGCGAGCGCGCAGCGGCAATCACCGGCGCGACGTCCTGGGGATCGAGCCGGGCGAGCACCTGGCCCGCTACGACCGCATCGCCGACCGATACCGCACGCACCGCGATCTTGCCGCCCACGCGAAACCCGTACCGGGTCTCGATGCGCGGGCGCACCGTGGCAGGAAGCGCCAGCGCCAGGCTCGACGGCTGCGCCGTGACGGTCATGCTGCGCACCGGTCGCGGCGGCGGTTCGTGCCGTGCGTTCACCGGTTCGCGGCAGCCGGCCAGCGCGATGACGACCGGCAACACGAATCCGGACAGCAGCGAGCGGACGTTCATCGGGGAGGATTCTTGTAAATGACGCTTCGGTCAGTAATTTACGCACACCGCACCCGCGCGTCAAATGGCGTCGAAGGCGCGCGCGCCTACAATCGCGCCCATGTCGATGGCTCCGGTCGAGCACTACGAGAACTTTCCGGTCGGTTCGCTGCTGCTGCCGGCGCGCCTTCGTCCACCGGTGCTGGCGATCTACCGCTTCGCGCGCCACGCCGACGACCTCGCCGACGAGGGCGACGCGCCGCCGGCGCAGCGCCTGGCCGCGCTGGACGAGCTCGATCGTGCGCTGTGCGGCCAGGCCGCGGATCCGCCGGTGGTGGCCCAGCTTCGAGCGCACCTGGCGGCGCACGACCTGCCGGTGACGCCGCTGCGTGCGCTGCTGTCCGCGTTCGCCCAGGACGTCGGTCCGGTACGCCACGCGTCGTGGGACAGCGTGCTCGACTATTGCAGCCGCTCGGCCAATCCGGTCGGCGAGCTGATGCTGCGACTGTTCGGCGCATGGAACGCGTCGACCCGCCCCGCTTCCGACGCGATCTGCACTGCGCTGCAGGTGCTCAACTTCCTGCAGGATCTCGCCTGCGACTGGCGACGCGACCGTCTGTACCTGCCGCAGGACGAACTGCACGCCGCCGGGCTGGACGAGCACGATGTCGCCCGCGCGGTGGCGGCGGGGCGCGCCGACGAGCGGCTTGCACGCTTCGTCGCAGGCCAGGCCGCGCGCGCGCGCGCCCTGCTCGAATCGGGCGCGGTGCTCGGACGGCAGGTGCCGTGGCGGCTGTCACTGGAGCTGCGCGCGATCGTCGCCGGCGGACTGCGCATCGCCGAGCAGCTGCGCGCGGGCGGCCACGATCCGATCGCACGGCGCCCGAAGCTGGGGTGGCGCGACGCGCCGGCGCTGGCGCGGCTGTGGTGGCGGACCGCCGCATGAGTCCGGACGAATATTGCCAGCACAAGGCCGCCAGCAGCGGCTCGAGCTTCTACTACAGCTTCCTGTTCCTGCCGCCGCAGCAGCGGCGCGCGATCACCGCGCTGTACGCCTTCTGCCGCGAAGCCGACGACACGGTCGACGAGGCGAGCGACGCGCAGGTCGCGCGCGCGCGCCTGGACTGGTGGCGCAACGAGATCGACCGGCTGTTCGCCGGCGAGCCGCAGCACCCGGTCACGCGCGCGCTGGCGCCGCATCTGCAACCGTGCAACATCACGCGCGCGCGGCTGATCGAGATCATCGACGGCATGCAGATGGACCTGGAGCAGGACCGCTACCTCGATTTCGAGGGCCTGCGGCTGTACTGCCATCGCGTGGCCGGCGTCGTGGGCACGCTCGCGGCCGGCATCTTCGGCGCGCGCCGGCCTTCGACGTTCGAGTATGCCGAGCGGCTCGGCCTGGCGTTCCAGCTCACCAACATCATCCGCGACGTCGGCGAAGACGCGCGCAAGGGCCGCGTGTACCTGCCCATCGAGGACCTGCAGCGCTACGACGTCCCGGTGCACGAAGTGCTGGCCGCACGGCCGAGCGAACGCTTCGTCTCGCTGATGCGCTTCCAGGCGCAGCGCGCGCGCGAGCACTACCGGCAGGCATTCGCGCTGCTCGAGCCCGACGAGCGGCGTGCGCAGCGCCCCGGCCTGGCGATGGCGGCGATCTACGCGCGCCTGCTCGACGAGGTCGAGCGCGACGGCTTTCGCGTGCTGACGCATCGCACTTCGCTCACGCCGCTGCGCAAGTTCTGGCTTGCCTGGCGGACCTGGGTGCGAGGCAAGCCCCCGGTGGTCTGACGTGGCGCCATCGACCGGGGTCGCATCGACGCGCGTCGATGTCGTAGTGGTCGGCGCCGGCTGGGCCGGCCTGTCGGCGGCGGTGCAGCTGGCGCGCGCGGGCCGGCGCGTGCGGATGCTCGATGCAGCGTCGGCGCCCGGCGGGCGTGCCCGCGAGGCACGGCTCGACTTCGGCGGCGGGCCGGTGACGCTGGATGCGGGACAGCACCTGCTGGTGGGCGCCTACCGCGAAAGCCTGGCGCTCGCGCACCTGCTGCACGACGGTGCGGCGCCGCTCGATCGTTTCGCGCTCGCGCTGCACGATACCGCCGGCCTGCGCCTGCAGGCCGCAAGGTTGCCCGCGCCGCTGCACCTGGCGGTGGGCCTGCTGCGCGCACGCGGCCTGCCCCTGGCCGAGCGCGTCGCGATGCTGCGCCTGATGACCGCACTGCGAGGCGGCAGCTGGCGCGCCGCGCAGGGCGAAACGGTCGAGCAACTGCTGGCGCGCCTGCGCCAGCCTGCCGCGCTCGTCGAACGGCTGTGGTCGCCGCTGTGCATGGCGGCGTTGAACACGGTACCCGAACAAGCCTGCGCCGCCGCCTTCGCCACCGTGCTGCGCGACACGCTCGGCGCGACGCGCGCTGCATCCGATTTCGTGCTGCCGCGCACCACGCTGGGCGCGCTGATCGCCGGCCCGGCCGAGCGCTGGCTGCGTGCCCGCGGCGCGCAACTGCACTGGGGCACGACCGCGCGCGCGATCGCACCGTGCGCAGGCGGCTGGCAGGTGCGTGCCGGAGGCGACGAGCCGCCGATCGACGCCGCCCAGCTGGTGCTGGCGGTGCCGCCGCACGCCGCCGCGCGGCTTCTCGCGCCGCTGTGCCCGGACGCCACGCAGCCCGGTTCGCGCGTGGGACGGCTGGGCGAATTCGCCTACGACGCCATCACCACGGTCTACCTGGCCTGGCCCGCGTCGCAGGTGCCGGCGTTGCCGCGCTGGATCATGCTGCGCGAATCGCCGTCGCGCGGCGAGCACGGGCAGTGGCTGTTCGATCGCGGCCGATGCGGCGCGCAGCGGATCGCTGCGATCGTGATCAGCGCGCGTGCGCGCCTGAGCGACAAGCCGGTAGCGGCGATCGCCGAGGGCATCGGCCGCCAGGTGGCCACGCAGCTGGGCGTGCCGCCGCCGGCGGCAATGCGCACCGTGACCGAGAAGCGCGCCACGTTCCGTTGCACGCCGGATCGTCCGCGCGTCGAGGTCGACGCCTTCGCCGCGGATCTGCCGGGGTTGTGGCTGGCCGGCGACTACGCCTGGCCCGACTATCCGGCGACGCTCGAAGGTGCGGTGCGAAGCGGCCGCCTGGCCGCCGCGCGGGCGCTGCGCCGCCACGCCGATACCGATGTCGCGCACGTGCAGGCACCCATCACCCTGAGGTAGCATCCGGCCGGAGGCCACCCATGCACCGGTTCAGATCGAACGCCCGGCTCTTCGCCTGGATCGCGAGCTTCGCGATCCTGGCTTCGGCGTTCACGCCCGCAACCGCGCGAATGCTCGCCGCGGCGAGCTCCGGCGCGATCACGCTGGCGCAGATCTGCAGCATCGATGGCCAGGGCGCCGCGCGCGCAGCAGCGGCCGGCATCGGCGATCGGCAACCGGCGCACGGCGGCGCGCTGCCGGGCAGCTTCGAGTGCCCGTACTGCCTGCCGCACGCATCCGCCCACGCGCCGCCACCGGCGCTCGTGTCGTTCGAGCCGCCACCGCGCCTGTCGGCGGAACCGCCGCCGCGTTTCGCGAACTCGCGCGCGCTCCTGTTCGCCTGGATCGCGGCTGCGCCGCGTGGGCCGCCCCGCATCGCCTGACGTTCGCAAGCATGGTCCGCTCCGGCTGCATGGCCGCGACGGACCCGGATTTCCCGTTCGCCCGACCCGAGCCCGGGCGATGACGGCACCCGGCCCGCAGCAGTCCGCCCGTCATCGCCGAACCTCCCGCGACACGTTCGCGGCACGCCGGATCGGACGCGCCCCCGTCAGGATCGGACATGACGCATCCTCCCAATTCCCGCCGGCGCGCCTGGTTGCGCGTCGGCGCGCCGTGCGCCGGCTTCGTGCCGCTGCTCGCCGGCCTCGTCCCGGCCACCCTTGCCGCCACGACCACGGCCGTCGAGCCGCCGCCGGGACAACTGCCCGACGTGACCATCTCGGCCGGCCGGGGCTCCCGCCTGCAGGACATGGACGTCAGCACCACGGTGGTCACCGGCGAGGAGATCAGGCAGGCGCCGCAGACCTCGATCGAGCAGGTCGTGAACCGGATTCCGGGCGTGTTCACGCTGAACCAGCCCGCGGGACAGCTTCACCCCACCGCGCAGGTGTTCAGCATCCGCGGCTTCGGCACCACCACCAACGTCAACACACTGGTGATGGTCGACGGCGTGCCGGTCAACGACCCCTTCTTCCGGACCATCGACTGGGGCCAGATCCCGAAGGAATCGATCGAACGCATCGAGGTGATCCGCGGCGGCGGCGCCACCAGCCTGTGGGGCAACCTCGCGATGGGCGGCATCATCAACATCGTGACCCGTGAGCCGCGGCCCGGCGAGCGGCGCGTCAGCGCAAGCTACGGCAGCCGCGACGGCTACGCGCTCGACGCTGCGGCCACGCTCGTGGCCGACGACCGGCTGCGCGTCGGCGTCGACCTCGGCGTGGCGGGGAGCGGCGGGTACCGGCAGACCCCGGCCGAGTTCCGCAACCCGCACATGGTGTCCACCGACTCGCGCGCCGAAAACCTGCTGCTGACCGCCGTGTTCACGCCGACGCGTGGCTCGCGCTACTACCTGAAGGCGCTCGCGCACCGCAGCCGGGAGGACGGCCTGATCTGGAACGTGGCGCGGAACCAGTGGGAAAGCTACCGGGTCGCCGCCGGCGGGACGACCCGGCTCGACGGCGGCGGCAGCGTGAACCTGAACGGCTGGATCGGCCGCACCGGCATGGACACGAGAAACGCCGGCCAGACGCCCGCCTTCAGCATCTTCGATCCGCGCACCGGCACGCCGTTCGTGTCGCAGATCGAGCAGGCGCGCTACCGCCACGCCGGCGGCTCGGTCTTCTATCAGCGTGATTTCGGAACGCTGCAGGACGTCAAGGCGGGCCTCGACCTGCGGGTGATCGAGGCCGACGACGACCTGGAGCTGTTCGGCCCCACGGCGCGAACCGCCGCGATCCTCGCGCGCGGCGAGCATCGCTTCCAGGGCCTGTTCGCGCAGGGCACGTGGCGCCCCGCGCGCACCCCGCTCGACGTCACGCTGGGCCTGCGGCAGGACTTCTGGCAGGCCTCGAATGCGAGCGTCGACGGAACGATCTTCGCCAGCGGCGCGACGCTGGCGAACCCGGTTGCCGACACCTCGTACAGCCGCTTCAACCCGCGCCTCGGGCTGAAGTACCTCGCCAGCGACGCGATCGCGTTGCGCGCGGCCGTGTACCGCAACTTCGCTGCGCCCGGGATGAACCAGATGTATCGCAGCTTCGTGAGCGGAACCAGCTACACCGCGACCAGCCCGCACCTCGAGCCGCAGACCAACGCGGGCAGGGAAATCGGGCTCGACTACTCGAAGCCCGGCCTGGACGTGACTTTCACGCTGTTCGACAACACGCTGCGCGATTTCATCGACTTCGTGCCGTTGTGCACCACCGCGGCCGCCTGCAATCCGCTGATCGCGGGCACCGGCCTGGCCGCCGGCAGCGTCAGCCGGGTGAACCAGTACGTGAACGCGGGCACCGCGCAGTTCCGGGGCGCCGAGCTGATCGGGCGGCTCATGGTGGGCGACGCGCTGCAGTTGAACGGCAGCGTGACGCGCACCCAGGCCCGGCTGACCCGCTCGGACTACACCACGCCCACCGCGACGCCGCCGGCACCGGTCGGCAAGCAGATCGGCCAGGTCCCGACATGGATGCTGACACTGGGCGCTGCCTGGCGCGCCACCCCGACGCTCACCGCCGTGGCGCAGTTGAAGTCCTTTCCGTCGTACTGGAACAATACCGCGCACACGCAGCGCAACGACGGCGCGACGCTGCTCGACGTGGGGCTGACCTGGCGGCTCGGCAAGACGATCGAGCTGTGGGGCAGCGTGCAGAACGTAGGCAACCGGCGCTACTACGACCAGGGGCTCACGTATACGAGCATCGAAGGCTCGACGGTGAGCGGCAGCGGCATTCCGGCGCTCGGGATCCCGCGGCTGCTCACCGCAGGCCTGCGCGCTTCGTTCTGACTGCCGACCGGAGGACTTTCGCCATGCACCGCGTTCGTCTTCGCGTGATCCGCCGCTTCGGCCGATCGTTCGTGCCGCTGTTCGCCGTCGCGTCGTGGTGCGTTGCCGCCGCGATCCCCTGCGCGGCGGCGCAGTCCGCCACGCCCACGCACGCCGCCACGCACGCCGCCACGCACGCACACGCCGCCGCATCCGCGCACGCCACCCGTGCCGAAGCGCCGGCGGGGCCTTATGCATCGCTCGCGCCCTTGCGCTGCGCCGACGTCTCGCTCGCCTGCGCCACGTCGGCAACGCCCGCCTGGGCGCCCGACGGATCGCTGTGGGTGGCGTGGACGGCCGGCGGAGCAGTGTCGGTCGCGCGCTCGCGCGACGGCGGCGCGAGCTTCCCGGACCCGATCGTGCTCGGCCGCTACGGCGGCTATGCGGACACCGGGCCGGATGCGCGGCCGCAGATCGCCATCGACGCCGGCGGCCGCATCGCGGTCGTCTTCGACGTGTTCAAGGACGACGCCTGGAACGCGCGCGTGCTGGCGTCGATCTCCGAGGACGGCGGAGCGAGCTTCTCGACGCCCAGGCCGGTGACCGATCATCCGGCCAGCCAGCGCTTCCCCGTAGCTGCTTGGAACGCCGACGGCGCGCTGTTCGTGGCCTGGATCGACAAGCGCACCGTGGCCGACGCGGCCCGACGCGGCCGCAAGGTGCGCGGCGCGGCGCTCGCCTACGCATGGTCGCGCGACGCGGGCCGCACGTTCTCCGAATCGCGCCTGGCACATCCGGCGAGCTGCGAGTGCTGCCGCCTCGGCATCGCGCTGGCCGGGCCGCGACAGCCGGTGCTGCTGTTTCGCGCGATCTTCGACGGAAAGGTACGCGACCATGCGGTGATCGCCTTCGACGAACGCGGCACGCCCGCGCCGTTGCAGCGCGTCGCGCGCGACGACTGGGCCACCGACGTGTGCCCGCATCACGGCCCCGCGCTGGCGATCGCGCCCGACGGCAGCTACCACGCGGCCTGGTTCACCCAGGGCCAGCGGCGCAGCGGCACGTTCTACGCCCGTTCGCGCGACGCCGGCCGCAGCTTCTCGGCACCGATGCGCATCGGCACCGCCGCGCGGCGCGTATCGCGCCCGGCCCTGCTCGCGCACGGCGCACGCCTGTGGCTGGCGTGGAAGGAATTCGACGGCGAGCGCACCACCGTGCACGCGAGCCGCTCGGACGACGGCGGCGCCACCTGGTCGGAGGCGCGGCAGCGGGCGCACACCGGCGGATACTCCGATCATCCGTTGCTGATCGCCCGCGCCGGACAAGTTCATCTGTCGTGGCAGACCCGGACCGAAGGCTATCGACTGCTTCCGCTGGAGGAACGATGAAGAACTTCGACCGCATCCGGCGATCGCTGCTCGCGCTGCCGCTGGCGGCCTGCACGCCCGGACTCGCGCGCGCCGCGCAGGCCGGCGGCGAACAGGCGGACGTCGAGGCGCTGGCGTTCGTGCCGGGAAGCTTCCGCGAGATCCTCGCTTCCGGCGCGGGCCGGCCGGTGATCGTCCACCTTTGGGGACTGACCTGCGCGCCATGCATCGTGGAGCTGCCCCGCTGGGCGGCCTTCGTGCGCGGGCATCCGCGGGCAAACGTCGCGTTCGTGCAGACCGACCCGATGCCGGCGCAACGGGTCGCGGCGGCGTTGCGTCGCGCGGGGCTGCAGGGCGCACGCCACTGGTCGGCGCCGGCGCCGCTCGACGAGCGGGCGCGCTACGAGATCGACCCCGACTGGGCGGGAGAGCTGCCCAGGACGGTGCTGATCGGCGTCGACGGACGGCGCAGCGGCGTGAGCGGCGCGGTGGCCTTCGAGCGCGTGCGCGCGTGGCTCGCGCGACAGGGCGTGCGCGGCTGATCCGCGGGCAGTCGCCCGCGGTCCGGCGTATCGACTAAAGGCTGTTCAGGAATCCGTCGACCACCTGCCCGAACAGCTCGGGCTGCTCCAGATGTGCCGCATGCGCACAGCCCGGCAGCACGCACAAGCTGGCGTTCGGCAGCGCAGCGGCCAACTGCACGGCATCGCCTACGCGAAACGTACGGTCGCGATCGCCGAGGATCACCAGCACTTCGTTGTCGACTCCACCCAGGCGGTCACTGAAATCGATCGTTTCGCAAGCCGTCAGCGCCGCGATGCCGGCTTCGGCATCCATTCCGGCACCCTGATCGACGCAAGCCGCATACGACGCAGCGCGCTCCTGCTCGACGAACCAGGTGGCGCACACCTTGCGGGCAGTCGCGTGCACGCCTTCGCGGCGCAAGCGCTCGATCGTCGCTTGCAGCGTCTCGAAGCGGCCATCACGGCTGGTGAGCAGGCCCGCGCCATACAGCACGGCCTTGCCGATCCGCTGCGGATGACGCAGCAGCAACTGCTGGACGACGAAACCGCTCATCGAATGGCCAAGCACATGGAAGCGGCCCAGGCAGAGCGCGTCGGCCAACGCGATGACGCGTTCCGCCATCGCGTCGATCGATGTGCAAGGAGCGCGCTCGACGCTGGTGCCGAAGCCCGGCCATTCGGGTGCGATCACGTCGAAGTTTCCGGCCAACCGTTCCATCGTGGGCAGCCAACCCGCTGCCGCCGCACAGAAGCCATGCAACAGCAGCAGCGGCGGGCTGGTCGCGCGTCGCAGGACGGTCATCGGCAGCCGGACGGTCGAACGCGTCATATCGTGATGCCAAGCCGCTTGATCAGCGCCCCCACATGCGCGTATTCGGGACGGACCAGCGCAGCCACCGTGTCCTCGTCGCCGGGAATCTGGTCCAGGCCCAGCGGTTGCAGCTTCCTGACGATGTCGGGTTGCGCCAGTGCATTGCCGACCTCGCGCGCCACGCGGGCGCGGATCGCTGCCGGCGTGCCCCTGGGCGCCACCAACGCGCACCACGCGCCCAGTCCCGCTTCGGGAACGACCTCGCCGATGGCCGGGGCCTCGGGCAGTATCGACAGGCGCTTGCTGCCGGCAGCCGCCAACGACACCAGCCTGCCCTGCTGCAGAAAACCGGCCACCACCGAGTACGCGACGATACCCACCGAGATCTGCCTCGCGAGCACGTCGCTGATCATCGGCATGCCGCCCTTGTAGGGCAGATGCATCATGTCGACGCCGGCGCGATCCTTCAGCAGTTCGCCGATCAGGTGCATCGGCGAGCCCACCCCAGGCGTGCCGTACGTCAGCTTGCCGGGATTCCTGCGCGCATCGTCCATCAACGCTGCGATCGTCTTCCATGGGCTGTCGGGATGCACGACGAACACCATGCCGATGTTGACCATCGGCAGCACGAAACTCAGATCCTTGAACGGATCGACCCGGCCCGTCGTGAACAGATGCGGATTGGCCGTGAGCATCGTGTTGGTCGACATCAGAAACGTATGGCCGTCGGGCTGTGCCGCAACACAGACCTGTGCCGCGATGTTGCCGCTTGCGCCCGGCCGGTTTTCGACCACCACCGGCTGGCCCAGAGCCGCCTGCAGCGGCGGCGCCACCAGCCGCAGCACGCTGTCGCTGGCACTGCCCGGTGCATAGGCGTCGATCAGCCGCAGCGGTCGCGACGGCCAGCCTTGCGCCCATCCGCCAGGCGCCGCTGCAAGACAGGCGGCCAGCGCGCCGCCCTTGATGACGCTTCTGCGATTCATCGATCACCTCTTCGATCGTGCACGAAGGCACGGAATATTGACGTCCTGGACTTGGGTCTTGGAGCCTGCACGCCGGCCGGCATTCAGCTCATCGTGATGCCGAGCCGCTTGATCAGCGCGCCTACATGCGCGTATTCCGCGCGCACCAGCGCGGCCACCGCATCTTCGTCGCCAGGGATCTGGTCGAGTCCCAAGGGCCGCAGTTTCCTGACGATGTCGGGCTGCGCCAACGCCTTGCCGACTTCGCGCGCGACGCGGGCGCGAATCGGCGCCGGCGTGCCCTTGGGTGCCACCAACGCACACCACGCGCCCAGCGACGCCTCGGGGACGAGCTCGCCGATGGCCGGCGTATCGGGCAGGATCGACAAGCGCTTGCCGGCTGCCGCCGCCAGTGTTCTCAGCCGGCCCTGCTGCAGGAAGCCGGACACCACGGCATAGCCGACGATGCCCACCGAGATCTGCCCCGCAAGCACGTCGCCAACCATCGGCACGCCGCCCTTGTAGGGCAGATGCGCCATGTCGATGCCGAGGCGCTCCTTGAGCAGCTCGCCGATCAGGTGCATCGGCGAACCCAGGCCGGGCGTGCCATAGGAAAGCTTGCCCGGATGCCGGTGCGCATCGTCCAGCAGCTCGCCGATCGTCTTCCACGGACCGTCGGGTCGCACGACGAACACCATGCCGATGTTGACCATCGGCAGCACGAAGCTCAGGTCTTCGAATGGATCGACCCGGCCGGCCGTGAACAGATGCGGGTTGGCGGTGAGCATCGTATTGGTCGAGTTCAGGAACGTATGGCCGTCGGGCGCGGCGGCGGCGCAGGCCCGCGCCCCGATGTTGCCGCTGGCCCCGGCCCGGTTCTCGACCACCACCGGCTGGCCCAGCTCCGCCTGCAGCAGCGGCGCAACCAACCGCAGCACCGTGTCGCTGGCGTTACCCGGCGGAGACGCCGCAATCATCCGCAGCGGTCGCGACGGCCAGCTTTGCGCCCGGACACCGGTCGCGACCGCGGCCGCGGCGACCATCGCGGACATGCCGGCCTTGATCACGCTTCTCCGGTTCATCGTTGGTCTCCTCTCCTCGATCCTCGTTGCCGCGGCGCGCTCGCAGCCGCCGCGCCTCATGCCATCAGATACTTGTCGCACTCGTCGGGCGCCCTGGTGGGCCCGGGGTTGCCGTGCCGCCAGGCCGCGTCGCGGCCGCCGAAGCGCGCCACCAGATCACGCTGGCGGCGCTTGGCGAGCCGATCGATTGCCTCGGGATCGAGCATCGCACGCAGCCGATCCTCGAATTCGCGGCAGATCGCGGCGTAGCGCGGGTCGGGCGCCAGATCGCGGGTCTCCTCGGGATCGAGTTCGAGATCGAACAGCTCGGGCGGATAGCCGACGTAGTGGTGATACTTGTAGCGTGCGTCGCACAGCATGAAGGCCGCGCTGTCGGCACCCAGGGCGTGATACTCGGAGAAACCCAGCCGTCGGGGCGCGTCGCGCTGCACGGCCAGATCGATCAGCGAAGTACCCGGCAGATCGCGCTCGTCGGGCAGCAACGGCAGGCCGCAGCCATGCAGCGCCGTCGGGTAGACGTCGACGAGACTGACGTTGGTCATGCGCACCTTGCCCGCCGGGATGCCGGGCCCTGCGATGATCATCGGCACACCCACCGATTCGCGGTACAGCGTCGACTTGTTCCACAGGCCGCGCGTACCGAGGTTGTCGCCATGATCGGAGGTGTAGACGATGGTGGTGGACTCGCGCTGGCCGGTTTCGTCCAGCGCTCGCAGTACCCTGCCGACCTGCTCGTCGAGATAGCTGATCAGCCCGAAATAGCAGGCGCGCGCCAGCCGGCGGCGCTCGTCGTTGCCGAGTTCGGCATCGTGATCCCAGAACTCGGCCATTCGCTGCACCCACGGATGGCGGCGATGACCGTCGCGCGGCAACAGCTTGGGCAGTTCGGCGTGCCGCAGGTAAGGCGCCAGATAGCGCTCGGGCACGACCAGCGGCATGTGCGGCGCGACGAAGCCGACGAACAGCGCCCACGGCCGCTCGTCATCGTCGACCGCCCGGTCGCGCAGCCACTGCTCGGCACGGGCCGCGATGCGATCGTCGTAGCGGTTGTAGCTCGAAGTGCCGGCGCCGAGTTCGTCGAAGATCGGCGAGCGGCCGCGCATCGACGGCAGCGGATCGCGCAGCGAGCCCCAGACGAGGCCGATGCCGTCCTGGATGTGCATCGGTTCGTGCTGCGCCAGAAACCCGGTTGGATCGTCCTCGCGGCGAAAGTGCAGCTTGCCGATCGATTCGGTGCGCACGCCCGCGGCGTTCAGCCGATGGTGCCAGCTCGTCCACTGGCCTTCATAGGCGATGGCATTGTCCCAGTAGCCGCAGTCGTGCACGTGGCGGCCGGTGGCCAGCGCGGCACGCGCGGGTACGCAGATCGGACTGGGTGTCCACGCACGCGCGAACCGCGTGCCGCGTGCCGCCAGCGCATCGAGGTTCGGCGTCGACAGCCACGGTGCGCCGGCGGCACCGAGATACCTCGGATCGTGCTCGTCGGAGACGACGATCAGGAAGTTGCGGCGCCGGCCATCGGAGATCGGCATGGTGGCGGACAAGTGCGGTTTCGTTGTCAACACAATATTGTTATCACAACATAAT
>JAHDYE010000077.1 GCA_023383035.1 Burkholderiaceae bacterium
GCCGCAGGAGCACGCGCAGGCGATCGACCAGCTCGCGCGCGCCACCAACACGCGGCGCCGCCACCTGTCGGTGCACGAGCGCGGACGCGTCATCCTGGTGCCGCTCGAGCAGGTCGTGTACCTGAAGGCCGAGCTGAAGTACATCACGGTGCGCACGCGCGAACGCGAGTTCCTGATCGAGGAGTCGCTGACTTCGCTCGAGGAGGAATTCAGCGACCGCTTCGTGCGCATCCATCGCAACGCGCTGGTCGCGCGTCCGTCGATCGCCGGTTTCGAGCGCGTGATGCCGCAGGGCGAGGTCGAAGGCGGCGACCCCTACTGGCAGGTGGTGCTGCGCGACGTCAGCGAGCGCCTGCCGGTGAGCCGCCGGCAGTGGTCGACGGTCAAGAACCTCGTGAGCTGAAGGCCGGCATGTCCTCTCCCGAACGGCTGGTGATCGCCTCGCGCCAGAGCCGTCTGGCGATGTGGCAGGCCGAGCACGTGCAGGAGCGGCTGCGCGCGCTGCATCCGGGCTGCAGCGTCGAGATCCTCGGCATCACCACCGAAGGCGATCGCGTGCTCGACCGCGCGCTGAACGAGATCGGCGGCAAGGGCCTGTTCATCAAGGAGCTCGAGGTGGCGCTGCTCGAGCGGCGTGCCGATCTGGCGGTGCACTCGCTGAAGGACGTGCCGATGGAAGTCGCCGAGCCGTTCGCGCTGGCGGTGATCATGGCGCGCGAAGATCCGCGCGACGCGTTCGTGAGCGAACGTTTCGCGTCGCTCGAGGCGCTGCCGCCGGGCGCGCGCGTGGGCACCTCGAGCCTGCGCCGCGCCGCGCAGATCCGGCGCGCGTTCCCGTCGCTCGAAGTGCTGCCGCTGCGCGGCAACGTCAACACCCGGCTGGCGCGCCTCGACGAAGGCCGCTACGACGCGATCGTGCTGGCCGCGGCGGGCCTGAAGCGCCTCGGGCTGGCCGCGCGCATCCGGGCGATCGTGCCGCCGTCGCTGTGCCTGCCGGCGGCGGGGCAGGGGGCGCTGGCGATCGAGACGCTTTCGGGGCGCGACGACCTGCAGGCGTGGCTGGCGCCGCTGGCCGATGCGCGCACCGCGGTCGAGGTGCAGGCCGAGCGCACGGTGTCGCGGCTGCTCGGCGGCAGCTGCCGCGTGCCGCTGGCGGCCTGGTGCGTGGGCACGCCCGCCGGCGGGCTGAAGCTGGTGGCGCGCGTGGCCGCCGAGGACGGCAGCGCGATGGTCGAGGCGGTGGTCGAGAGCGCACGGGCCGATCATGAAGCGGCGCTGCGCATCGGCGAGGATGCGGCGCGCTCCCTGCGCGAACAGGGCGCCGAGCGATGGCTCGGGTCGTCCTGACGCAGCCTTCGCCGCGCATCGACACGCTGCAGCGGCGGCTTCACGAGCGCGGCCATGAAGCGCTCGCGCTGCCGCTGTCGCGCATCGTCGAGCAGACCGATGCGCCGGCGGTGCGCGAGTGCCTCGCGCGGCTGGACCGTTTCGACTGGATCGTGCCGGTGAGCCCGGCGGCGGTCGCCGCGCTGGCGCGCATGCCGGGGCTGCGCTGGCCGCCGGAGTTGCGTGTCGGCGTGGTCGGCCCGGGCAGCCTGCAGGCGATCGCCGATTGCGGGCTGCCGGTGGCGCGCGAGCGCGTGCTCGCGCCTGCGGCCGCGCCGTTCGATGCCGACGCGCTGATCGGCCTGCCGCCGCTGGACGCGCCGCGCGGGCTGCGCATCCTGGTGCTGCGGGGCGAAAGCGGCGCCGAAGGCTGGATCGCGCGGCTGCGCGCCGGCGGCGCGGCAGTGCAGACCTGTGCGCTGTACCGGCGCGAGCCGATCGAGCCGTCCGACGACGCGCTGGCAGGGCTGCGCGTCATGCTCGCGCAGGCGCCGGCGCCGGTGTTCGTGTTCACGCAGGTCGATGGCGTGGCGCGCCTGGACCGGCGCCTCGAGCAGGCCGGCCTGTCGGCGCGGGCGCATGCGGCGGTCGCGTTCGCGGTGCACGCGCGCATCGCCGGCGCGCTCGCCCGATCGGGCTGGCGTCGCGTGCGGCTGATCGAGCCCGGCGAACCGGCGCTCGTGGCCGCGCTAGAATGCAGCGAGGATTCCCCGAGCACCGAAAGTGTCTGAGCCGGACAAGATCGTCCCCGCCGGAGCGCCGCGCTCCGACCCCCTCCCCACCGAACCGATGCAACGCGTGCCGCCGGCGGCCCGGCTGGCGCAATGGCACGCATGGGTCGCGTGGATCGCACTGGCGATCGCGCTGTTCACGGCCCTGTGGATGTGGCCGCGCCTGGGCGGGCTCGAATCCGAGGCGACGCGCCGGCTGCAGGGCGCCGACCAGCGCGTGACGGAGCTCGAGGCAGCGCTCAAGTACGCGCAGGACCAGTTGCGCGACACGCAGAACCGCACTGCGGTGCTCGAGGGACGGGTGCTCGAGACGGCCGGCCTGCAGGCGCAGGTCGAGAAGCTCTACCGCAGCCTTGCCTCCGATTCCACCGACATGCTGCTGGTGGAGATCGAATCGGCGCTCGCGCTGGCCAACCAGCAGCTGGTGCTGGGCACGCATCCGCAGGTGGTGCTGGGCGCGCTGCAGGAAATCGACCTGCGCCTGGGCCGGCAGGACGACCCGTCGCTGGCCGGCGTGCGCCGCGCATTGCTGGGCGACATCGACCGGCTGAAGGCGTTTCCCGCCGCCGACGTGGGCGCGCTCGCGCTGCGCCTGGACAGCCTGCTGGGCACCATCGACATGTTCCCGCTGGCCGCGTCGGTGCGTGCGCCGGCGCCGCGGCCGGCGTCCCAGCGCGGGGCGAACGGAGAGGCCAGGGGCCGCGCCGCGCGCCCCGCGGGCGGCAGCGGCGCGGCCGAATCACCCGCCGGCGCCGCCGATCCGGCCTCCCGGGCAACCGATGCGGCCAGCCGCGCGACCGACGCCGCGGCGGCCGGCCTGAGCGCGCTGCGCGACGAACTGCAGCAGCTGTTCCGCGTGCGCCGCATCGATACGCCGGACGCGGTATTGGTCGCGCCGGAGCAGGCCTACTTCCTGCGCCAGAACCTGCGCCTGCTGCTGCTGAACGCGCGGCTCGCACTGCTGTCGCGCAACGAGGCGCTGTTCCACAACGACCTCGAGCGCGCGACGCACTGGCTGCGCGCCTACTACGACGGCGAGCATCGCGGCGTGGCCGGCGCCAGTGCGCAGCTGCGCCAGATGATGGGCGCGCGCATCGCGCTCGAGGCTCCCACCCTGGCCGAAAGCCTGGCCGCCACGCGTGCCGCGCGCGCCGCGCGCGAGGCGCGCCGCTGAGCCGGCGGGCGGCATTCGGGGCGAGCAACGATGCGACGCGTCATCTGGAGCCTGCTGATCATCTCCGCCGCCGTCGGGCTGGCGTTGCTGATGCGCTTCAACCACGGCAACGTGGCCGTGCTGTGGCCGCCGTATCGCGTCGACGTCTCGGTGAACTTCGCGGTGCTGGTGCTGGTGGTCGCATTCGTGTTGCTGCACCTGCTGCTGGCGGCGCTGTCGAACGCGCTGAACCTGCCGGCACGGGTGCGCGAGTACCGCGAGCGGCGCCGGCGCGAGACCGCGATGGCCGGGCTGCGCGACAGCCTGCTGGCGCTGTTCGAAGGGCGCTTCGGGCGCTCCGAGCGGCTCGCCCAGGCAGCGCTCGGCGATCGTTCGCTGGCAGGCGTGGCGTCGCTGGTGGCGGCGCGCGCGGCGCACCGGATGCGCGAGACGGAGCGCCGCGATCGATGGCTCGACGTGGCCCGCGAGGAGGCCGGCGCGGCCAATGCGCAGCTGATGACCGCCGCCGAGCTCGCGGTCGAGGACCACCGCTCGGCCGACGCGATCGCCGCGATCGAGACGCTGCGCTCGGGTGGCCCGCGCCACATCCATGCGCTGCGCCTGGCGCTGCGCGCGCACGAGCAGTCGGGCAACTGGCAGGACGTGCTGCAGGCGCTGCGGCAGATCGAGAAGCGCGATGCCCTGCATCCGGCCGCGATCCGCGGCCTGAAGATCCGCGCCTGGCGCGCGCTGTTCGCCGCTCGCGGCGATGATGCGAATTCGGTGCAGCAGCTGTACGCGTCGATCGCGCCGGCCGACCGCGAGATCGACGAGATCGTCGAGGCGGCCGCGCAGGCGTTCGCGACGGCCGGCCGCGCCGATCTGGCGGCGCGCGTGATCGAGCAGACGCTCGACGAACGCATGGAAGTGTCGCTGCTCTCGCTGTACGGGACGCTGGAAGACGTGCCCGCGCGCGAACGCCTGCGGCGCGCCGAGGCATGGCGCGGGCGTTACGGCGACGATCCGGCGCTGCTGCGCACGTTGGGCAGGCTGTGCGCGGCCGAAGGGCTGTGGGGCAAGGCCGAGGAGTTCCTGCTGCTGGCCGAGCGCGCCGAGCCCGGGCTCGAGGCGCACCTGCTGCTGGCGCAGCTTTACGAGCAGCTGGGGCGCCACGACGAGGCGGGCGAGCGCTACCGGTTCGCCGCGCTGGCCGCCGCGCGGCTCGGCGCAGTCGCGGGCATCGCCGTGGGCGGCGGCGCCGCAGCCGCGACGCAGCAGCTGTCGCTGGCCGCGCCCGGCTTCACCGACGTCTGAGCGGCTCGCACCGACGCCCGGACGGGCCGGCCGCTCAGGGCCGGCCGCTCCGGCCCGCGGCTACCCGTGGCGCAGCGCCACGGTCTTCAGGCTGGTGAACGCGTAGAGCGCCTCGAATCCCTTCTCACGGCCGTAGCCGCTGCTGCCCACGCCGCCGAACGGCAGCTCCACGCCGCCGCCGGCGCCATAGTTGTTCACGAACACCTGGCCGGCGCGCAGTTGCCGTGCCAGGCGCAGCTGGCGCGCACCGTCGCGGGTCCATATGCCGGCCACCAGGCCGTAGCGGGTCCCGTTGGCAATGGCGACGGCCTGCGCTTCGTCGTCGAACGGCGTGGCGGCGAGCACCGGGCCGAAAACCTCCTCCTGCGCGAGCCGGTGCGCCGGCGGCACGCCGGCCACCAGCACCGGCGCCTGGTAGAAGCCGCCGGCGGGCGCATGCTCCACCACCGTGCCCTGCGCGGCGAACTCCAGCCTGTCGGCGTGCGCCTGCGACAGGAAGTCCTGGACGCGCTGCTGCTGGCGCTGCGATACCAGCGGCCCGAGATCGAGATCGTCGCGCCCCGGGCCGACGCGCAGCGCTGCGAAGCGCCCGGCGAGCATCTCGAGGACGCGGCGATAGACCGGCGCCTCGATCAGCACGCGGCTGCCCGCCGAGCAGGTCTGGCCGGCGTTCTGCACGATCGCGTTGACCAGCACCGGCAACGCCGCTTCGAGGTCGGCATCGGCGAACACCAGCTGCGGCGACTTGCCGCCCAGCTCCAGCGTCACCGGGCAATGATGGGTGGCGGCGGCCTGGGCGACGCGGCGCCCGGTGTCGGGCGAACCGGTGAACGAGATGTGGTCGATGCCCGGATGCCCGGCGAGCGCCTGCCCCGCCTCGCCGCCCAGACCGGTGACGATGTTCAGCGCGCCGGGCGGAAAGCCGGCTTCGGCAGCGAGCCGGGCCACCTCGAGCAGCGACAGGCAGGCATCCTCGGCCGGCTTGACCACGCAGGCGTTGCCGGCGGCCAGCGCTGCGCCCACCGAACGTCCGAAGATCTGCATCGGATAGTTCCACGGCACGATGTGGCCGGTCACGCCGTGCGGCTCGCGCAGCGTGAGCACCGTGTAGCCGTGGCGGTACGGGATCGTCTGCCCGTGCAGCTTGTCGGTCGCGCCGGCATAGAACTCGAAGTAGCGCGCCAGCGCCTGCGCATCGGCGCGCGCCTGGCCGAGCGGCTTGCCGGTGTCGCGCGATTCGATGCGGGCGAGCGCCTCGCGGTTGGCGTCGATCAGGTCGGCCCAGCGGCGCAGCAGGCGTCCGCGATCGACGGCGTCGAGGCGGCCCCAGGGACCGGCCGCCGGTTCGGTGCCGCTGCCGTCGAACGCCCTGCGCGCCGCACGCACGGCGCGGTCGACGTCGGCGCCGCCGCCGCGCCCCATCTGCGCGAAAGTGCTGCCGTCGGACGGATCGACCACCGGCAGCGTGTCGCCGGAAAGCGGCGCGACCGGTTCGTTGTCGATGAACAGCGCGTAGCGCTCGGGAACCTGCAGCATGTCGGACCTCGTTCGTTGCGGGGCAGGGTGTCGCGCGGAAAGTTGCGCGCCGCATGCCGGCATTATCGGACGTCGCGGCGCGCGCTGCCGTCCGTCATGGCCCGCTACGGGTCGGCGCTCGACGAGCCGCGCCCGCGACGCCTGCCGTTGGCGCGAGCGGGCGAATGCCGGCGCGACGCCACGTGTGCGCGCACCAGGGCCCGCAGCCGCGCGCCGATCAGCTGGTCGGTACGATCGAGCAGCCACACGCGCACCAGCCCCGACATGAACACGGTCGATTCGAGCGCGGCCAGGGCCGGATCGATCCCGGCGTGCAGCAGCCCCTGCCTTCGCGCACGCCGGTAGGCGTGGAGCAGCCGCTCGTAGAGCTCGGCGTGCCGGTGCCGCTGCAGATCCAGCTCGGGCGCCAGCGCCTCGACGTACTCGCAGCCGAAGCTGAGGATCTCGACCGTGCGCCGCGTGGTTTCGCATTCGCCGATGGTGGCGATGACGGTCAGCATGAAGCGCTCGATCGCCGCCAGCGGATCGACGTCGCCGCCCGGGGCCAGGTCGAGCCCGATGCGGTCGATGAGCGGCAGCTCCACTTCGTCGCGCATCGCCCGGAACAGGCTCGCCTTGTCCGCGAAATGGAAATAGAGTGCCCCGCGCGTGAGCCCTGCGGCACGCGCGATCTGTTCGAGCGTCGTGTGCGCATAGCCGCGGCGCTCGAACTCGCCGCGCGCCGCCTCGATCAGGCGGGCGCGGGTCTGGGCGGACTGTTCCTTGGTTCGGCGTGCCATGGAAACGGAGAAAGGGGAGAAAGCAGGAGCCTTTACATACATTCGTGAATGTATATAATTGCCTGCCCTCTGTCCAATCCCCTTCGGCACGTGCCGTCCAGTCCCATGACCGATCACCGACTCCGCCCGCGCCGGTATCTGCTCGCGGTGCCGATCGCAGCGCTCGCGTTCGCACTGGCCGGCTGCGAGCGCGCATCGGTCAACGCCGCTGCGCCCGGCGCGGCCGGCGCACCGCCGCCTTTGCCGGTGACGGTCCTCGAGATGCGGCCGCGTACCGTGCCGGTAGCGCTCGAAGCGGTGGCGCGCACGGAAGGCTCGCGCGAAGTCGAGGTGCGCGCGCGCGTCTCGGGCATCCTGGAGCGGCAGCTGTTCCGCGAAGGCTAACCCGTCCGCGCCGGCGCGCCGATGTACCGGATCGACCGCGCGCCGTTCGAGATCGCGCTGGCGCAGGCGCGCGCGACGCTGGCCGAGACGCAGGCGCGCGCCGAGCGTGCGCAGCTCGAGGCCAAGCGTCTGCAGTCGCTGCTCGCCGATCGCGCGATCAGCCAGCGCGAATACGACGATTCGGCCTCGGCGCGTCAGCAGACGCAGGCGCTGCTGCTGGCGGCGCAGGCGCGTGTGCGCGAGGCGGAGCTGAACCTCTCGTACACGACGGTGAATGCGCCGATCGCCGGCATCACCGGCCGCGCGCTGCGCTCCGAAGGCAGCCTGGTCACGGCGGGCACCGAAAGCAGCCTGTTGACCACGCTCACGCGCACCGACCCGATCTGGGTGCGGTTTTCGCTGTCGGAGTCCGAATATGCGCAGCTGCGCAGCGCTGACGAGCGTTCGGCGAAGGTGCACCTGACATTGCCCGACGGCAGCGCCTACGAACGCGCCGGCAGCCTGAACTTCACCGGCTCGACGGTCGATGCGCGGTTGGGAACGGTGCAACTGCGCGCCGAGTTCGCCAATCCGTCGCTCGCGCTGCTGCCCGGCCAGTACGTGAAGGCGCGGGTGGAAATCGGCGCGCGCGAGGCGTTCGTCGTGCCGCAGGCCGCCGTGCAGCAGGGCGACCGTGGTCGCTTCGTCTGGATCGTCGACGCCGACGGCAAGGTGAGTCCGCGGCCGGTAGAAACGGGCGCTTGGGTCGGACGCGACTGGATCATCCGTTCGGGCCTGCAGGCCGGCGACCGGGTGGCGATCGACAACCTGATCCGGCTGCGTCCCGGCGCGACCGTGCAGCCCCGGGCGCCCGAGCCGGCGCAGGCCGCCGCCGGCGTGCGCTGAGCCGCGGGGTACGCATGTCGCGCTTCTTCATCGATCGGCCGATCTTCGCCGCAGTCCTGTCGATCGTGATCGTGCTGGCGGGGCTGGTCGCCTCGCAGGTATTGCCGGTGGCGCAGTATCCCGAGATCGCACCGCCGACCGTGACGATCGGCACCAGCTATCCGGGCGCCAGCGCCGAGACGCTCGCGAAGACGGTGGCGGCGCCGATCGAGGAGCAGCTCTCGGGCGTCGAGGGGCTGCTGTACTTCAACTCCAGCTCATCGTCCAACGGCGCGGTGACGATCACCGCCACCTTCGAGGTAGGCACGAACACCGATCAGGCCACGTTCAACATCAACAACCGCGTGCAACTCGCGCTGCCGCGCCTGCCCGACGAGGTGCGCCGCAACGGCGTGACGGTGCAGAAGCGCTCGAACGACATCCTGCTGCTGGTGGCGCTCAGCTCGCCCGACGGCCGCTTCGACACGTTGTACCTGTCGAACTACTCGTCGCTGAACCTGGTCGACGAGCTCAAGCGCGTGCCCGGTGTGGCCGACGTGACGATCTTCGGTGCGCGCGACTACTCGATGCGCATCTGGCTCAGGCCCGACCGCATGGCCCAGCTCGGCGTCACCGTGTCCGACGTGGCGGCGGCGGTGCGCGCGCAGAACGCGCAGTACGCCGCCGGCAAGATCGGCGCCGAGCCGGCGCTGCCCGGGCAGGCGCTGGTCTACACGGTGACCGCGCAGGGCAGGCTGGTCGATCCGGAGCAGTTCGGCGAGATCGTGGTGCGCGCGGGCGGTCCTTCCGGGGTGCTGCGCCTGAAGGACATCGCGCGCATCGAACTCGGGGCGCTCAGCTACGACGCCTTCAACACGCTCGACGGCAAGCCCACCATCGGCACCGCGGTATTCCTGCAGTCGGGCGCCAACGCGCTCGACGTCGCGCAGGCGGTGAAGGCGCGCATGACCGAGCTCCGGCGGAACTTCCCCGAGGGGCTCGACTTCATCGTCCCGTTCGACACCACGCGCTTCGTCGAGTCCTCGATCAGCGAAGTGGTCAAGACGATCCTGGAAGCGGCGGCGCTGGTGGTGCTGGTGGTGTTCGTGTTCCTGCAGACCGCGCGCGCCACGTTCATCCCGATGATCGCGGTGCCGGTCTCGCTGATCGGCACCTTCGCCGGGCTGTGGCTGTTCGGTTTCTCGATCAACACGCTGACGCTGTTCGCGATGGTGCTGGCGATCGGCATCGTGGTCGACGATGCGATCGTGGTGCTCGAGAACGTCGAGCGGCTGATGCGCGAACAAGGCATGACCGCGCGCGGCGCCGCGATCGAGGCGATGCGCGAGGTTTCGGGCGCGATCGTGGCGATCGTGCTGGTGCTGTGCGCGGTGTTCGTACCGGTGGCCTTTCTCGGCGGCATCGCCGGGCAGCTGTACAAGCAGTTCGCGGTGACCGTCGCGATCGCGGTGGTGCTCTCGGGCTTCGTCGCGCTCACGCTCACGCCGGCGCTGTGCGCGCTGATGCTGAAGGCGGGCGGGCACGGCTCGAAGCTGTTCCGGCCGTTCGATGCGGGATTCGCCGCGCTGACGCGCCTGTTCCTCGGCCTGGTGAATGGAGCGCTGCGCCACCGGCTGGTCGCGCTGCTCGCGTTCCTCGGCGTGCTGGGGCTGCTGGCGCTGCTGTTCACCCGCATTCCGGGCAGCTTCGTGCCGCCCGAGGACCAGGGCTACGTGCTCGGCTCGGTGATGCTGCCCGACGGCGCCACGCTCGAGCGCACCGGCAAGTCGGGCGCGCAGCTGCAGAAGATGTTCGCCGATCATCCGGCGATCGAACACATGTTCGTCGTCAACGGGTTCGACCTGATCGGCGGCGGCAACAAGACCAACGCCGCCACCATTTTCGTGCCGCTGAAGGACTGGTCGGTGCGCACGCACAGCGCGCCGCAGATCGCCGGCGAGATCTTCGCGCGTGGCATGGCGCTCTCCGACGGCATGGCCCTGGCGTTCAACCCGCCGGCGATCCGCGGACTGGGTACCGCCGGCGGCTTCGAAGTGTACGTGCAGGCGCGCGGCAACGCCGATCCGCTGCGGTTGCAGCACGTGGTGCAGGCGTTCATCGGCGAGCTGTCGGCGCATCCGCAGCTGCAGGGCATCAACACCTTCTTCCGGCCGACCGTGCCGCAGCTGATGGTGGAAGTCGACCGCGAGAAGGCGCTGTCGCTCGGCGTGTCGGTGCAGGAGGTGTTCGAGACCCTGCAGAGCACGATGGGCACGCTGTACGTCAACGACTTCAACAAGTTCGGACGCACCTACCGGGTGCAGTTGCAGGCCGACGCGCCGTATCGCGCCGCGCCGGGCGATCTGGGGGCGGTGTTCGTCCGTTCGTCGGCCAGCGGCGAGATGATTCCGCTCAAGGCGCTGATCACCACCCGCAGCGCAATCGGGCCCGAGCAGCTCGAACGCTTCAACGGCTATCTCGCGGCGAAGGTGCTCGGCGCAGGCAAGCCGGGGGTGAGCTCGGGCGATGCGATCGCCGCGGTCGAGCAGGTGGCGCGCGCGACGTTGCCGGACGGCTACCAGATCGCGTGGACCGGCCAGGCGTTCCAGGAAAAGCGCACCGGCCAGGCCTCGGTGTTCGCGTTCGGCTTCGCCGTGGTGATGGTGTACCTGATCCTGGCGGCGCTCTACGAACGCTGGGGCCTGCCGGTGGCAGTGCTGCTGGCGGTGCCGTTCGCGATCACCGGTGCGCTCGGCTTCGTGTTCCTGCGCGGCCTGGAGAACGACATCTATTTCCAGATCGGGCTGGTGGTGCTGATCGGCTTGGCGGCGAAGAACGCGATCCTGATCGTGGAGTTCGCGCAGCAGGGCTTCCTCGCCGGCATGACGCCGGTACAGGCGGCGTTGCAGGCGGCGCGGCTGCGCTTCCGGCCGATCGTGATGACTTCGCTCGCGTTCGTGCTGGGCGTGCTGCCGCTGGTGCTGGCATCGGGCGCGGGGGCCGCCGCGCGCCGCTCGATGGGCACGGGAGTGTTCGGCGGCATGATCGTGGCGACCTTCGTCGCCACGATCTTCGTGCCGCTGTTCTTCGCGATGACGGCGCGGCGCCGGCGTGGCCAGGAAGTCGCCGCGGCCGATCCGTCGCAGGCGGACGTGCGGTGAACGGCGGCGCGGCAACGTCGGTCCGGCGCCGCGGGGCGCACGGCGCGCCTTCACGCGCGGCGTGCCTGCTCGCGCTGCTGGTGTTCGTGACGGCCGGCTGCACCGTGATGGGCCCGGACTACGCGCGCCCGCCGATCGCGCTGCCCGAGCGCTTCGTCGACCCCACGGCCGGCGCCGACGCCACCGCGGGGCCGGCGGCCGGCGCGGCGGCGAGCGGGCGCCCGACGGGCGCGACAGGCGAGGGCGCGGCGCCCGGCGACGCGACGGTCCAGGCCGACTGGTGGACCCTGTACCGCGATCCGGCGCTCGATGCGCTGGTGCATGCCGCGCTGACGCACAACGCCGACATCCGCCTGGCGATCGCCCAGCTGCAGGAGGCCGAGGCGATCCTGCGCGAGGCCTGGGCGGTACTGCTGCCGCAGGTCGATCTCGGCGCGGCGGGCTCGCGCTCGCGCGTCACCGAGCTGGGCGCGATGCCGGTGTCGGCCGGCGTGCCGCTCACCCGCAACGATTTCCGCGCCACGCTGTCCAGTGCCTTCGAGATCGACTTCTGGGGGCGGCTGCGGCGCGGCGCCGAGGCGGTCGAGGCGCAGTGGCTGGCCAGCCGCTACGCGCACGACGTGGTGGCGATCGGCGTGGCCGCAACCACTGCGCAGGCATGGTTCGCGCTGCGTTCGCTCGATGCGCAGAGCGCGGTCACGCGCGAGAGCCTGCGCGTGCGCGGCGAGACGCTGGACCTGGTGCGCGCACGCGCGCGGGGCGGCGTGGTGTCCGACCTGGACGTGAACCAGGCCGAAGGCGCGCGCGCCGATGCCGAGGTGCAGTTGAACGAGTTGCAGCGCCAGCGCGCAGCGGTGGTACGCCAGCTGGGGGCGCTCGCCGGCCGGCCCGGAGCGGCCTTCGCAGAAGGCGACCTGCTGGCGATGCCGGTGCCGCCGTCGCCGCCGGCGGGTTTGCCGTCGTCGCTGCTCGACCGGCGTCCGGACGTGCGGCAGGCCGAGGCGCTGCTGCAGGCTGCCAATGCGCGCATCGGCGTGGCGCGTGCGGCGATGGTGCCGACCATCTCGCTGACCGGCGCGCTGGGCGGCCAGAGCGCCGACCTCGCGGACCTGCTGCGCCCCGCGGCACGCATCTGGTCGCTGGGTTTCGGCCTGACGCTGCCGATCTTCGATGCGGGCCGGCTGCAGGCGCGCACCGACCAGGCCGAAGCGCGCGAGCGCCAGGCGCTGGCCGGCTACCAGAAGTCGATCGAGAGCGCGTTCCGCGACGTGGGCGATGCGCTGACCAACACCGAACGCGCGGCGGCGGCCGAGCGCGCGCTGCAGGCGCGGCTCGATGCGGCGCGCAGCACCACGCGGCTGGCGCGCTCGCGCTACGAGGCCGGCTATTCGGGCTACCTCGAGCTGCTCGATGCGCTGCGCACGCAGAACGACGCGGAGCTGGCGATGATCCGCAATCGCCAGGCGCGCCTGGCCTACAGCGTCGACCTGATGAAGGCGCTCGGCGGCGGCTGGCGCGAACCGGAGCCGCTGCCCGCCGGACTCGTCACGCCGCGCTCTCCGTAGCGCTGCCGCGCGGCCGGTATGGCGAGTGCTCGCGCAGCTCGTCGACGTACGCGCCCACCAGCGCGTCCTCGTGCTGCAGGAAGTGCTCGAGCGCCTGCGCGAAAGCCGGCTCGGCCAGCCAGTGCGCCGAGACGGTCTGCACCGGCTCGAAACCGCGCGCCATCTTGTGCTCGCCCTGCGCGCCGCCCTCGACCACGCGCAGGCGCAGCTCGATCGCCGCTTCGATCGCCTGGTAGTAGCAGGCTTCGAAGTGCAGGCACGGCACCGTCTCGAGCGCGCCCCAGTAGCGGCCGTAGAGCCGTTCCTCGTCGTGCACCAGCAGGCTGGCGGCGATCGGGCGATGGTCGCGCTCGGCCAGCACCAGTACCAGGTGCTCGGGCAGCGCCGCGCCGATGCGCTCGAAGAAGTCGCGGTTCAGGTAGGGCGTGGAATGGTGCAGCGCGTAGGTCGTTTCGTAGCAACGCATGAAGAACGCCCACTGCGCCGCGCCGATGTCGCGCCCGTGCAGGCGGCGCAGCCGCACGCCGGCCTGCGCCACCTTGCGCCGTTCGGCGCGGATCTTCTTGCGCTTGGGCTGCGACAGCCCGGCGAGGAAGGCGTCGAAACTGTCGTAGCCGGCATTGCGCCAGTGGAATTGCACGCCGTGACGCAGCATCAACCCGGCCTTCCGCAGCAACGCCGCTTCGGCCGGCAGCGCAAACAGCACGTGCAGCGACGACAGTCCCGACGAGCGTGCCAGCCCGAGCAGCGCGCCGACGGCCGCGCGGCGCGCGCGCTCGTCGCGCGCGGCCAGCCGCGTGCCCGGCACCGGCGTGAACGGCACCGCCGACACCAGCTTCGGGTAGTAGCGCAGCCCGTGGCGCTGCCAGGCCTCGGCCCAGGCCCAGTCGAACACGTATTCGCCGTACGAGTGCAGCTTCAGGTAGACCGGCACCGCGGCCGCCGGCCGGCCGGCGACATCGCGCAGCAGCAGGTGGCGCGCGATCCAGCCGGTGTGCGCGCCGACGCAGCCGGCGAGCTCGAGCGCGCGCAGGAACTCGTGCCGCAGGAACGGCTGCGCGCGCGCCCGGCCGGCGCCGGCGGCCGCGAGCGCGTTCCATTCGTCGGCCGGCACGCCGGCGAGATCGTCCAGAACCTGCGTGCGATAATCAGCTCCTTCGCCCCCGGACACGAACCCTCCCGTCGATGCGAATCGCCGCAGCGCAGCTGAATCAGGTCGTCGGCGATTTCCGCGGCAATGCCGACCGGATTATCGCCGCCGCGCAGCAGGCAGCCGCGCAGGGCGCGCGGGTATTGCTGACGCCGGAGCTTTCGCTGAGCGGTTATCCGCCCGAAGACCTGCTGCTGCGCGCCGCGTTCCACGAAGGCTGCGAACGCGCGCTGCAGCGGGTGTGCGAGGCCACGGCTGCGTTCGATGTGCGCCTGCTGGTCGGTCATCCGCGCCGGCGCGGCGGGCTGCGCTACAACGGCGCGAGCCTGATCCATCGCGGCCGCGTGCTCGGCGAGTACGACAAGCTCGAGCTGCCGAACTACGACGTGTTCGACGAGGAGCGCTACTTCGAGCCGGGCGAAGGACCGCTGGTGTTCGACGTCGACGGGGTGCGCTTCGGCGTGCTGATCTGCGAAGACTTCTGGTATCCGCGCGCGCCGGCGATCGCGCGCGCGGCCGGCGCGCAGGCGATCCTGGTGCTGAACGCGTCGCCGTTCCACATGAACAAGCAGCACGTGCGCATCGACGTCGCGCGCGACAAGGTCTCGCGCCTCGGGCTGCCGATGCTGGCGGCCAACCTGGTGGGCGGGCAGGATGAACTGGTCTTCGACGGCCTGTCGTTCGCGCTCGACGCCGAAGGCACCCTGTGCGCGCAGGCGCCGGCGTTCCGCGAAGACCTGCTGGTGGTCGAGCTCGCGCCGGGCGAGCCGCCCGCGTTCGCGGCCGGCGTGGTGCAACCGGCGCCGCCGCTCGAGGAACAGGTCTACGGCGCGCTGGTGCTGGGCGTGCGCGACTACCTCGGCAAGAACGGCTTTCCGGGCGCGATCATCGGGCTGTCGGGCGGCATCGACTCGGCGCTCACGCTGGCGATCGCGGTCGACGCGCTGGGCGCCGACAAGGTGCGCACGGTGATGATGCCTTCGCCGTATACCGCCGACATCTCGCTCGCCGACGCGCGCGACATGGCCGCGCGCGTGGGCGTGCGCTACGACGAGATCCCCATTGCGCCCTGCTTCGACGCGTTCCTCGACACGCTGGCCGGCGAGTTCCGCGGCCTGCCGCAGGACACCACCGAGGAGAACCTGCAGGCGCGCATCCGCGGCACGCTGCTGATGGCGCTGTCGAACAAGTACGGCTCGATCGTGCTCACCACCGGCAACAAGAGCGAGATGGCGGTCGGCTACTGCACG
>JAHDYE010000078.1 GCA_023383035.1 Burkholderiaceae bacterium
CACGTCCATCACGATCAGCTTCTCGTGATTGCGCGAGAACGGCGCGTAGAGCGCGCGCATGATCTCGGTGGCCCAGGCGTCGCGGCTGCCGATCACGATGCGGTCCGGACGCATGAAGTCGCCGATCGCCGCGCCTTCCTTCAGGAACTCGGGATTCGACACCACCGCGAACTCGTGCGCGACGCCGCGCCGCGCCAGCTCGGCGGCGATCGTCTCGCGCACGCGGTCGGCGGTACCCACCGGCACGGTGCTCTTGTCGACGACGACGCAGCGGCCCTCGAGCAGCGACCCGACGGTGCGCGCCACCGCCAGCACGTGCGACAGATCGGCCGAGCCGTCCTCGCTGGGCGGCGTGCCGACCGCGATGAACACCGCCTCGGCGCCGGCCATGGCCGCCGCGGCATGGCGCGTGAAATCCAGACGCTTCTGCGCCAGCCCGCGCTCGAGCAACGGCGCCAGGCCGGGCTCGTGGATCGGCACTTCGCCGCGGTTCAGGCGCGCGACGCGCTCGGCGTCGACGTCGACGCAGGTCACGTGATTGCCCATCTCGGCAAAGCACGCGGCGGTGACGAGTCCGACGTAGCCGGCTCCGAAGACTGCGAGTCGCATTCCCTGTGTGTCCTGTCAGTCGATCCGGTGATACGCGCGGAACCACTCGACGAAGGCACGCAGGCCCGCATCGAGCGGAACCTTCGGCGTGAACGCAGTCATGCGGTTCAGCTTTTCCGTGTCCGAGAACGTGCGCTCGACGTCGCCCGGCTGCATGCCCATCTCGTTGCGCTGCGCACGCCGGCCGGTGATCGCCTCCAGCCGCGCGATCAGCTCGTTGACGCTGACCGGGTCGCTGCGCCCCAGGTTGACCACCTCGAACGGCGCCCAACTGGTGTCCGGACCTTCGGCGTTCCACTGCGCGGGATCGTCGCAGCGGCGGGCTGCACGCGGCGCATCGAGCAGGCGTACCGTGGCTTCCACCGTGTCGTCGATGTAGGTGAAGTCGCGCGACAGCACGCCGCCCGCGTAGACGTCGATCGGGCGCCCGCGCAGCAGCGCGTCGGTGAACTTCCAGATCGCCATGTCCGGACGACCCCACGGACCGTAGACGGTGAAGAAGCGCAGCCCCGTGACCGGCAGCGCAAACAGGTGCGCATAGCTGTGCGCCATCAACTCGTTGGCGCGCTTGGTCGCCGCGTACAGGCTGACCGGGTGATCGACCGGGTCGCGTTCGGAGAACGGCACCTTGCGGTTCGCGCCGTAGACGCTGGAGCTGCTGGCGAACACCAGGTGCCCGACCTGCAGGCGCCGGCAGGCTTCCAGCATCACCGTCATGCCGGTGAGGTTGCTGTCCGAATACGCCATCGGGTTCTCGAGCGCGTAGCGCACCCCCGCCTGCGCGGCCAGGTGCACCACCTGCTGCGGCCGGTGGCGATCGAACAGCGCGTCGATCGCGGCACGGTCGGACACGTCGGTTTCGTGGAACGTGAAGCCCTCGTGGCCGGCCAGCACGGCGAGGCGCGCGCGCTTGAGCCGCGGATCGTAGTAGTCGTTCAGGTTGTCGATGCCGATGACCTGCCGGCCGTCGGCGAGCAGGCGACGGCACAGGTGCATGCCGATGAAGCCGGCCGCGCCAGTAACAATGACAGGAGAAAGGGTCATCCGTGTGCCGCGATTATTGTACCCAGCGGGCGCAAGCCGACTCATCGACAGGTGCCGGCATTATTGTCTGCGATCCGCCAGCCGGCGGCTGCGACAGATGTCGCAGCCGAACACCTTTGTCGGCGAGGGCATCTGGATCCTCACGGTTTCGCAATCGGCACGGCACGACGCCCTCATCGCTCGAACGCGACGCGACCGTCGACGATGGTGAACCGCACCTGCCCCGTCACTTCCAGGCCCAGATACGGCGTGTGCCGGCCCTGGCTCGCCAGCGTATCGCGGTCGACGGTCCAGGCCCGTTCGGGATCGAACACGCACAGGTCGGCCGGCGCGCCCGGCGCGATGCGCCCGGCCGCATCGCGCAGCCCCAGTACCGCACTCGAACCGGTGGTGAGCTTGCCGAGCGCGGTCAGCAGGTCGGTACGGGTTTCCTGCGCCCACTTCAGCGTCAGCGGCAGCAGCAGCTCGAGGCCGGTTGCGCCCGGTTCGGCCTGGGCGAACGGCAGCTGCTTGGCGTCGTCGTCCACCGGCGTGTGGTCCGAGCAGATCGCGTCGAGCGTGCCGTCGGCCAGCGCTGCGCGGATCGCGTCGCGGTCGCGCTGCGAACGGAACGGCGGATCGACGCGATACTGGCTGTCGAAATGGCCGATGTCGACGTCGATCAGGTGCAGATGATGCACGGCCACGTCGGCGCTCACCGGCAGGTCTTCGGCCTTGGCGCGACGCATCAGCTCCAGCCCGGCCGCCGACGACAGGCGGCACAGGTGCACGCGGCAGCCGGTGTGACGCACCAGATCGAAGATCGTGCTCAGCGCGATCGTCTCGGCGGCCACCGGGATTCCGGCCAGCCCGAGCCGGACCGCCACCGCTCCGCTGTGCGCGACGCCGCCGCGCGCGAGATGCGGATCCTGTGGCCGCAGCCACACCGTGAAGCCGTAGGTGTTGGCGTACTGCATCGCCCGCAGCAGTACCTGCGTATCGACCAGCGGCGCGCCGGCCTGGGAGAAGCCGATGCAGCCGGCTTCGGCGAGCTCGGCCATTTCGGTGATCACTTCGCCCGCCAGCCCGATGGTGAGCGCGCCGAGGGGATACAGGTGCGCCTGGTCGAGACTGCGCGCGCGATGCTTGAGCATCGCCACGAGACCCGGTTCATCGAGCGGCGGATCGGTATCGGGCGGGCACGACAACGACGTGACGCCGCCGGCGAGCGCGGCGCGCATCTCCGACTCCAGCGTCGCCTTGTACTCCAGCCCCGGCTCGCGCAGACGCGCCGCGAGATCCACCAGCCCCGGCGCCACCACCAGCCCGCTGGCGTCGATGGTGCGTACGGCACGAAAACCCGCCGGCGTCTCGCCGATCGCCAGCACCCTGCCGTCGGCCAGGTGCAGATCGGCACGCCGGTCGAGCCCCGACGCCGGGTCGACGATGCGACCGTTCAGGACGGACAGTCTCATGGCTTCACGATTGCGCGAGGATGCTCATCACGGCCATGCGCACCGCGATGCCGAACGTCACCTGGTCGAGGATCACCGCCTGCTCGCCATCGGCCACCGCCGAGTCGATCTCGACGCCGCGATTCATCGGCCCCGGGTGCATGACGATGCACCCCGGCGCGGCCAGCGCGAGCTTGTCCTGCGTGAGCCCGTACTGCTTGAAGTACTCCTGCGCCGAAGGCAGCAGCGCGCCGCGCATGCGCTCGTTCTGCAGCCGCAGCGTGATCACGACGTCGACGTCGCGCAGCCCTTCGCGCATGCTGGTGAACACGCGCACGCCCATCTGCTCCAGGCCGCCGGGCAGCAGCGTGCGCGGACCGATCACGCGCACCTCCGGCACGCCGAGCGTGGTGAGCGCGTGGATGTCCGAACGGGCGACGCGCGAGTGCAGCACGTCGCCGACGATCGCCACCCGCAGGCGGGTGAAGTCGCCCTTGAAGTGGCGGATCGTGTACATGTCGAGCAGGCCCTGCGTGGGATGCGCATGGCGCCCGTCGCCGGCGTTGACCACGTGCACGTGGCCGCGCCCGCGCATGCGGTCGATGTGCTGGGCGATCAGGAACGGCGCGCCGCTTTCCGCATGGCGCACCACGAACATGTCGGCGTGCATCGCGACCAGGTTGTCGATCGTGTCGAGCAGCGATTCGCCCTTGGACGTCGACGAGGTGTCGATGTTCAGGTTCACCACGTCGGCCGACAGCCGCTTGGCGGCGATCTCGAAAGTGGTACGGGTGCGCGTCGAGTTCTCGAAGAACAGGTTGAACACCGACTTGCCGCGCAGCAGCGGCACCTTCTTCACGTCGCGGTCGGACACGCCGACGAAGCTCGCGGCGGTGTCGAGGATGTGATGGATCAGCTCGCGCGGCAGACCCTCGATGGTCAGCAGGTGGCGCAGCTCGCCCTTTTCGTTCAGCTGGGGATGGCGCAACGGCATGCGGTCACTCGATGCGCAGCGTGAAACGACCGTCGTCGCCGCGACCGAGCGCGAAGTTGTGCTGCGGCCCCAGCGGATGCACCGCGCCGCAGTAGCGCGCCTCGATCGGCAGCTCGCGCCCGCCGCGATCGAGCAGCACCGCCAGCTCGATGCGTGCCGGCCGGCCGTAGTCGAACAGCTCGTTCATCGCCGCGCGCACGGTGCGCCCGGTGAACAGGATGTCGTCGACCAGCACGATGTCGGCGCCATTCACCTCGAACGGCAGATCGGTGGCCTTCATCTCCACCGGCAGGCCGCGACGACCGTAGTCGTCACGGTGAAAGGCGCTCGACAGGGTACCCAGCGGACGCGCCAGGCCGAGGTCACGGTGCAGGCGCTCGGCGATCCACGCCCCGCCGCTATGGATGCCGATCAGCGACACGTCGCGTCGCCCCGCGATGCCTTCGCGCACCCCCTGCAGCAGGCACGCGTAAGCGGCTTCGGCGTCTGGGGCGGCGTTCATCGGGGCGGGTGCGACTCGGATCGGCGGCTGGACAGGTATTGTCGCAGGATTACGGCGGCCGCTTCCGCGTCGACCGGCGCGCTCGCCCCGCCGTCGCGTCTGCGCGCGCCGGGAAGGCCCGGCTGCTCCGGGGTCGCGCCGCTCCCTTCGACGCTCGCCGCGCCGCGGCCGAGCAGAGCACGCGCTTCGACGCTGGAGAAGTTCTCGTCGATCAGTTCCACCGGCAGGCCGAAGCGTCCGCCGAGCTGGCGGGCGAACCGCTCGCACAGCCGGGTGACCGGCAGCGGCGCGCCGTCGGGGTGCAGCGGGCGGCCCACCACCAGTCGCTGCGGCTCCCATTGCGACACCATCGCAGCGATCGCGCTCCAGCGCGCGGCCAGGGGCTCGGTAGGCACGATCTGCAGGGCGCGCGCGGAACCGGTCAGGGTATTGCCGACCGCAACGCCGATCCGCCGGATGCCGAAATCGAAGCCGAGCAGCGTTTCCGCCACTCAGGCATGCCCGGCCGACGTCGCGAGAAAGGCCGGATCGATGCCCAGCAACCGGAAGGCAGCCAGGAAGCGCTCGTCGACCGGCGTATCGAAGATCACCTGGGTGCTGGCCGGAACGGTCAGCCAGGCATTGCGCGAGACTTCCTCCTCGAGCTGGCCCGGGCCCCAGCCCGCGTAGCCGAGCGTGACCAGCAGCCGCTGCGGACCACCGCCGTTGGCCACCGCCTCGAGCACGTCCTTCGACGACGTCAGGCCGATGTCGTCGCCCACGGTGACGGTGGAGTTCCAGTCGCCGACCGGCTGGTGCAGCACGAAGCCGCGGTCCATCTGCACCGGGCCGCCGTAGAACACCGGCGAACCGGCCAGCGGAACGATCTCCAGCTTGAGGTCGATGCGCTCGAACAGCGTGCCGAGATCGATTTCCATCGGCCGATTGATGACCAGGCCCAGCGCACCCTTCGCGCTGTGCTCGGCGATGAACACGACGGCGCCGCCGAAGTTCGGGTCGGCCATGTCGGGCATGGCGATCAGGAACTGGTTGGTCAGGTCGCTCGCGGATTGCCGGCTCATGCCCGGATTGTAAAGGTCCGTCTGCGGCGGCACAATCGGCGCTCGCCGGCAGCGCGCGGCAGCCACCCGGCGCGGAGCGACGCAGGCCCGCGACGCCGGCTGCGCGGCCGCGCCCGGACGTTCAGGCGCCCAGGCGGCGACGCCGGGCCGCGGCGAAGTCCGCGATCCGTCCGAGCAGTTCATCCTCGCGATACGGCTTGCCGAGATAGGCGTCGACGCCGAGCGACATTGCCAGGTTGCGGTGCTTGTCCGCGGTGCGCGAGGTGATCATCACGATCGGGATGTCGCGGAAGCGCTCGTCGCGCCGCAGGTTGCGGGTCAGGTCGAAGCCGTCCATGCGCGGCATCTCGATATCCACCAGCATCACCTCGGGCTGACGATCCTGCAGCTGGCGCAGCGCGTCCACGCCGTCCTTCGCGAGCATCACGTCGTAACCTTCGCGCGCGAGCAGACGCTGCGTGGCCTTGCGCACCGTGAGCGAGTCGTCGACCACCATCACGGTCGGCGGCCCGTCGGCCAGCGCCGCGCGCCGCACGCCGGCCGCCGGTCGCTCCAGCCAGAGATCGCCGAGCACCGCCTGCGCGAGTCGGGCCGCGTTCAGGATCAGCACGATCTCGCCGTTGCCGAGCACCGTCGCTCCGCTCACGCCCGGAACCCGGGCGACCTGCGCGCCGACGTTCTTGACCACCACTTCCTGATTGCGGCTGATGCCGTCCACGTGCATCGCCAGGCGCAGGTTGCCGGAACGCACGATCACGACCGGCGACAGGTGCTGCGCGATCGGCTGCGCGTCCTCGGCGCCCACCAGCGCGCCCAGATAGTGCATCGGCACGCGCGCGCCCTGCCAGTCGATCGAACCCTCGGCATAGGCGGCCGCCAGCGCCTGCGGCTTGAGCTGCAGCACCTGCTCGACGCTCGAGGACGGAATCGCGTAGCGCGCGGCACCGGCGTTCACCAGCACCACCTGCGCGATCGCCAGCGTCAGCGGCAGGTGCACGACGAAGCGCGTGCCCGTGCCGCGGCCGGACTCCACGTCGATGCGCCCGCCGAGCGATTGCACTTCCGAGCGGACCACGTCCGTGCCGACGCCGCGCCCGCTGATCTTGGTCACCTCGGTGGCGGTCGAGAAGCCGGGCGCGAAGATCAGCTCGGCGAGCTCGCGCTCGGTGGGCTGCGCGTCCGCGGCCACGAGGCCCAGGTGGCGGGCGCGCTCGAGGATCCTGCCGTAGTCCAGGCCGGCGCCGTCGTCGGCGAAGACGAGCACCACTTCGTTGCCTTCCTGCCGGACCTCGAGCCGGATCTCTCCGGCCTCTGCCTTGCCGGCTTCCAGGCGCCGGGCGGGCGTCTCGATCCCGTGCGCCACCGCGTTGCGCAACAGGTGCTCGATCGGACCGGCCATGCGCTCGAGCACGCCGCGATCGATTTCGACCGATGCGCCGCGCACGTCCAGCGACACGCGCTTGCCCAGTTCCTTGGCAGCCTGGCGCACGACGCGATACAGGCGATCGCCGATCGAGCCGAACTGCACCATCCGCATGCGCATCAGGTTCTGCTGCAGCTCGCGCAGCACCTGCGACTGGCGCCCCATGTCCTGCGCAGCCTCGTCGAGGCTGCGCATCGCGTTGTGCTGCACCGTGGCCACGTCGTTGACCGACTCGGCCAGCATGCGCGTGAGCTCCTGGAACCGCGTGTAGCGGTCGAACTCGAGCGGGTCGAACTCGACGCTGGTCTCGCGCTGCTGCGCGATGCGCGCCTGGATCTGCGAGTCGGCCTGGATCTCGATCTCGCGCAACTGCGCGCGCAGGCGCCCGACGTTCTCGGTGAGATCCTGCAGCGACTGGCGCAGTTGCCCCAGCTCGTTGTCCACCCGCGAGCGTGCGATCGAGACTTCGCCGGCTTCGTTGACGACCCGCTCCAGCAGATCCGCCCTGACGCGCACCAGCGCCGCGGCAGCGGCCGCTGCCGATCCCTTCGTGGCGGCCGCCGCACGCGCGGCAACGCCCGCGGAAGGAACGGACGGGGCATGGCCGGATACCCGCGCCGGGGCGGGCGAAGCCGGCGCAGGCCCGGACCCGATGACCGGTGTGTGCGCGCCCGCCGGCGCGGCGGGCAGCGCAGCCGGTGCGACAAGCGCGGCCGGTGCGACAGCCCCGTCGGAAGCAAAGGGGGCGGACGACGCGGAGCCGGCCGCCGCGGCGACGACGGGCGCCGACGTGGGCGAGCCGTGGACGTTCGCCCCGGCATCGCGGCCGGCGTCGCGCACCTGCTGCACGGGCGAAGCGGCAACGCCGCTTCCGCTGGCGGTTTGCGGCGCCGGTCCTTCGGCCGGTGTCGTTCCGCCCGCGATGCCGTCGTCGACGTTCCCGTCCGGCGCGGCAAACAGGCTCGCGCGCGAGGCAGGGTCGCGGATCGCCTCGAACATGGCCACCGCACTGTCGTGATCGGCGATCAGTTCCTCGATCAGCGCGGTCGGCACCACCGTCAGCACGCTGGCGGCCTCGATGCGCGTCTCCATCTCGTGCACCAGCTGGCCCAGCGCCATCGCGCCGGCCATGCGCGCGCTTCCCTTGATCGTGTGCAGGTGACGCATCAGCATCTGCTGCAGCGAACGGTCGGACGGCGCTTCCAGCCAGCGACGCAGGTTCTCGCCGATCTGGGGCAGATAGTCGGTGGCCTCCTCGATGAAGATCGGCAGCAGCTCCTCGTCGAGCTCGCTGGCGGCCGACGCGGCCGCGGGGACGGCTTCCGGTTGCGGCTGCGGCTCGTTGCGTGGATCCCAGCGCGCGGCCAGCGCGTAGGCCAGGGCCAGCGCTTCGGACTCGTCGCCCGGCGCAGTGCCGGCGGCGAAGCGGTGCAGCATCGCCTGCAGCCGCTCGATGGTGCGCGCATAGTCGGCCAGGTCGTCCGCACCCATCGTGCGGCCCGAAGCGCGCTGACGCAGCAGGAACGTCTCGAGCCGCTCGGCCATCGCCTGTACGTCGGACAACTCGACCAGCGCGGCGCTGCCCTTCAGCGAATGCATCGCGCGCTGCGAGGCCGCCGTGGCCGGACGTGCCGGCTCGTCGAGCCACGATCCGGCGTCCGCGCCGAGTGTCGCGATCAGGTCGTCGGCCTCGGTCAGGAAGATCTCGTACAGCGGACGGCTGAGGAGACGGTCACCGATGCGGACTTCGTCGGTCCGCTCGGCCGCATCGGCCATGTCGACGATCGTCTCGGGCACTTCGAGACCGAAGCCCGGTTCGCCGATCGCGATCTCCGCTGGCGGCGCATCGACGGCCTCGAGGAACTCGATCGCCTCGACGGCCGGTTCCGGCTCCGGCTCCGTTGCCTGCTCCTGCGGCGCTGCCGCAAGCTCCTGCGGCGGAACCGACGCCGAAGCATCGTCGATGGCCTCGGTCTGCGCGGCGAGCATCTCGAAGGCGGCATCGTGCGGCTGCGCTTCGCGCAGCGCGGTCGCCGCGGCGATCATCGGCGCCGGATCCAGGCGGAACGGCGTGCCCGCCTGCAGCAGCGCCACCCAGCGTTCGAAGCGCGCGCACGCCAGGCCGATCAGCGCATGCAGCGCCGGCGTGCCGGCGCGCTCCTCGGCCAGCCACAGGTTCAACACCTGCTCCATCGACCAGCCCGCCTCGCCGAATTCGGCCAGGCCGACCATGCGGCTCGACCCCTTCAACGTGTGGAAGCCACGCCGGATCGTGGTCAGGAACGTCTGGTCGGCGGGAGCGCGGCGCGATTGCGCCAACGCTTCGTCGATCGCCGCCAGCACTTCCTGCGCTTCGCCGAGGAAGATTTCGAGCAGTTCGCTGTCGATCTCGGCTTCGTCGCGCGGCGGCTCGCTCTCGCAGGCCGGCTCGGCCGCCGGGCGCGACCCCGTCAGGCCGGCCAGCGACACCTGCAGCGAGGCCGGGTCGACGTCGTCGCCGGCATCGAGCAGGGCAATCGCTTCGCTGGCCCGCGCCTTCAGGGCGCTGTCGTCGACCAGTTGCGCGTCGTCGCGCAGCTGAGCCAGCGTCGTGCGCAACTGGTCGCGCAGCGCCGCGTCGTCCGGCGCCTGCTGCAGCGACCCGAACAGGTCGCCGGCGCGCTGCGAACGGTCGGCCAGCAGCGACTCGGCAGTCTGCGGCAACACCTGCCGCGCCGGCGCGGGCGGCGCATCCAGGGCCACGACGACGGCGGGTGCCTCGCGTCGCGGCTCGATGAGCGCCGCGCCGAACCGGCTCTCGTGGGGATCGAACGTGAAGCGAATGCCGGAGCGCCCCGGCTGCTGGAGGCTGTCGATGAAGAAGCCGAGAGCGCCGAGGCTGGAGGCGACGAGCTCGCAGTCCTCGTGCGACGGCGCCGTCTCGGCTTCGGCGAAAGCCTGGACGCGCCCGGCCATGCCGGTGGCGGCGGCCGCGGCATCGCGGTGATCGAGCACCCGCAGCGCGCCGGCCACCTGGTGCAGCTGGCGCACCGTCTGCAGCAGGTCGGTACGCTGGGCCGGATCGCGGAAGAACGAATCGAGCGCCTGCTCGGCCGATCGCAGGCTGCCCTGCGCCTCGGCGATGAAGCTGGCCATCGTCAGTCGTTCCTGGGCCGCGTGGCTGATCTCGCGCAGCCATTGCGGCATCGCCTCTTCCGGCGGGCATCCGCCGGCAGTGCGCTCCAGTCGCGACGCCATCTCGGCGGCGCGTGCATCGAGGTCGGGCTGCCCCTTGAGCCCACGCTCGAGGATCTGCTCGGCGAACAACAGTGCCGATGCGCCCTCCAGCGCCAGCGGCTCGGGCACCGGCCCCGCTCCGAGCGCGAGCACGCGGCTGACCTCGCCGAAGGACTCGGCCAGCGCACGCACGCCGTCGCCCGGCAGGCGTGCCGCGGCGGCGCGCAGCGCGGCGATCGACTGCGCGAAGGCGGCCAGGTCGGCCGGGCTGCCGCGCACCACCTTTTCCCACGCCGGCTTGGCGCGCGCGACGGCCTCGCGCGCGGCGGCCACCGCATGCGCATCGATGCGGCCGAAACGCGGCGTCTCGAAATCGGACGGTACCGTGCCCTGGAGCCGGAAAGCGCTGCGCACCTCGGCCAGCAGCGGCGACTGCGCCGCCTTCGCCTCGTCGGCGCGCGCCAGCGCGAACAGCGCATCCTTCATCAGTCGTTCGGCCACCGGGGCGCCATCGACGATCGATCGACGCAGCTGCAGGTTCATCCGCGCCAGCAGCCGCTTTCCGTAGACGTCGAGCTCGATCGCCCGGTCACGCAGCGCCTCGAAGAACGCCAGGGCGACGTTCCAGAACGTCGGATGCCGCACGCCCACCTGCGAAGCAGCGACCGTACCGACCGCGCCGTGCATCGCGCCGATGGCCGCTTCGTCGACGGGACTGCGCAGCGCCTGCAGCAGGCCGCGCTCGAACTGCGCGCGGGCCGCCGCCAGCTCGGCCGCGTCGCGTTCGCGCGGCGTCGCACCGGTCACGATCAACTGCGCGGACACCGGTACGACGAACAGGTCCGCGGGATGCACGCGCTCGGCACCGCGCGCCTCGAGCAGCTCGGCGTAGTACGGGAACAGGCCCAGCGGTTGCTGCGGTTCTCCGAGCAGCAGTTCGTCGAGGTATTCGGTCAGCGCGGCGAAGCTTCGCGCGATCCGTTCGACCAGTTCGCGCGACAGCCGCAGCTGCCCGCGCTCGACCTGATCGAGCAGCGTCTCGGCTTCGGCGCTCAGCAGGGACACGCCCGGCAGATCGACCACCGCCAGCGCCCCGTGCGCCTGGTGCAGTGCCGCGCGCGCCGCGCGCAGCGCCGACAGATCGGCGTCGGCACCGGCATCGGCCTGCCCCGGACGGGTGCCGACGCGCGCGCTCTCGCCGTGCGCGAGCTGCTCGCGCAGCCTGGTCTCGCTGGTCGACAGCGCCCCGCGAATCTCGCCCACGCACCACGACAATGTCGCGAGATCGGGCGCTTCGCCCGCGTCGTACCGCATGTGTTCGCTCATCTCGGCCTCATCCCGGCGTTTCCTCGTCGGCGCCGGATGCTCAGGCAACCTTGAACCGCGACACCGACTGCTGCAGCTCGTGCGCGAGCTCGGAAAGCTGGCGAATCGAGCCGGCCGTCTGCAGCGTGCCCTCACTGGTCTGTTCGGTCACCAGCAGGATGCGCTGGATCGCCTGCGCAACCGTTCCGGCCGATGCCGCCTCGCGCGAGGTCGTCCGGGAGAAGTCGTGGATCAGTTCGGCCAGCGTCGTGGACACCCGCCCGATCTCGCCCAGCGCCCGGCCGGCCTCGTCGGACAGCCGCGTACCCTCGACGACACCCTGCGTGCTGCGCTCCATCGCGGCCACCGCGTCCGCGGTGTCGGTCTGGATCATGTGGATCAGCGTGGAGATCTGCTTGGTCGCCTTGGCCGAGCGTTCCGCCAGGCGTTGCACCTCCTCGGCGACGATGGTGAACCCGCGGCCGGCCTCGCCGGCCGAAGCCGCCTGGATGGCCGCGTTCAACGCCAGCACGTTGGTCTGTTCGGTGATGTCGGAGATCAGCTCGACGATCTCGCCGATCTCCTGCGAGGACTCGCCCAGGCGCTTGATGCGCTTGGAGGTGTCCTGGATCTGGTCGCGGATGCCGTTCATGCCGCTGATCGCGTTGTTCACCGCGCGCGAACCTTCCTCGGAGGCACCGAGCGACTGGCGCGCCACCTTCACCGACTCCGCCGCGCGCGCCGACACGTCGTTGATCTGGTGCGCCATGCGCAGCACCGCCTCGCCGGTGTCGCGGATCTCGCGCGACTGCTGCTCGCTCGCCGCCTGCAGGCTGGCTGCCGTCATCTGCGCCTTGGACGACGCTTCCTTGACCAGGTCGGCGGTGGTGTTGATCCGCCCGACGAGGTTGCGCAGTTCCTCCACCGTGTAGTTCACCGAGTCGGCGATCGCGCCGGTGATGTCCTCGGAAACCGTCGCCTGGACCGTCAGGTCGCCGTCGGCCACTTCCTGCAGCTCGTTCATCAACCGCAGGATCGCCGCCTGGTTCTGGTCGTTGGTGCGCTTGGCATCCTGCTCCTGGCGCTTGGCCACCGCCTGCTGACGCTCGGCTTCCGCCGCGCGCAGTTCGCTGTCGGACAGATACGCGCGGAACAGGCCGTACACGGCCAGCAGCGCGATCACCCCGAACGCCGCGGCGATGCCCAGGTTCCAGACGCGGCTGCCGGCGTCGCTCGCCTGCAGCTTGGTGCGGACCGCCTCGAGCAGCGACTGCACCACCTCGCTGTCGGCGAAGATGTGCCGCTCGGCCTGCTTGGCCTGCTGCAGCCTGGGCAGGCCGGACAGGATGCCGGACAGCGCCTGGTCGATGCCGAGCATCGTCTGCTTGAGCTCGCCCAGCGCGCGGCGCGCGTCGGATTCGCCCGCCGCGGCAAGCCGCAAGCGCTCGCTGCCCGTGAGCAGGCCGTCGTTCAGCTCGCGGAATCCGGCGATGGACTGGTGCAGCCTCGCCTCGGCGGTCCTGTCGGGCATGTCCGAGAGGATCAGCTCGTTCACGTCCTTGGCGATGCCCTGCGTGAGCATCACCAGTTCGCCGGCAGCGGCCACCTCGCGCGCCGACATGCCGGCGCGCAGCTTGCTCGACATCACCGTCTGGGCCGCCTCGAGCATCGGCGGATTGGCCCGGATCACCTCGCGGCGCATCCCGCCGAGCGACTGCAGCAGCAGGCTGTGGTTCATGATCGCCTGCACCGCGCCGTTGGATTGCGTCCAGACGAGCCGCAGCGTGCGCAGGTCGGCCATCAGTTCCGCCGGCACCGGGCGCGCGCCGTCGCCGCCGTTGACGAGCCGCTCGAGCGCGCTGTTCATCGCCATGCGACTGTCGTTCAGCACCCCGAATGCCACCGGGTCGCCCGCGATCGCCTGCGGAGCCGCCTTGGCCAGGCGCTGCGACTGCGTCAGCGCCTCGCCGATCTGCTGGAACCAGCGCGACGCGTCGTTGGCCTGGCGCGAGTCGAGCCACAGCATCATGAACGCGATCAACAGCGACACCAGCAGCGTCGGCAGCCACACCTCGAGCTGTTTGCGGAACGGCATCGCGCCGATCACCGGCACGCGGAACCGACTGGCTTTCCTCGGCGCCGACGCGATCTCGTCACCGTCGTCGCGCGATGGCGCATCGGCAAGGGAGGCGGCGCCCGACCCCGCCTGGGCGGGATACTGCGGCGCGAATGCCTCGGGTACAGTCCGAAGGGCGCTCGTCCTCGCGACATCGCGGGCAGCGTGCACCGCCTCGCCGTGCGGTTCGACGAAGCGCTCGTCGGGCAACAGGTCGTCGAGGATTGCCGTGTCGGGTGCCAGGTCTTCGTGCCGGTTGGTACGCGGCTGCAGGAAGGCCGGAAGCTTGATCGCCACTTTCATTGTCGGTTCTCCACGGGCACGTCAGCGATTCACGGCGAGAAAGCGCTCATCGCCTGCCAGTTTCTCGAGGCTCAGTTCGGTCCAGCGGTTGCCGTCGGCATCGATCCAGCGACGGCCCAGCCAGGGCGGCGCGGTTTCGTCGGCCGCCGCCTCCTCCGACATCGTCGAAGTGCTCTGCAGACCCAGCATGCGATCGACCACGATCGCGCCGTTCAGATTCAGCCGCGGCGAGAGCGCGAGCAGCCGCGTGGCCTTGGTGGTCTGGGCATGTTCGCCGCCGGCGAAGCGCCCGAGATCGGATACGCCGTACAACGAGCCGCGCAGGTTCACCATGCCCAGGAACCAGTCGTGCGTCAGCGGCACCGCTGCCGTGGCGCCGCTCGGGGCGACGATTTCGCCGGCCTCCGACAGGTCGACCAGCAGGCGTCGCCCGCCTACCTCGATACCCAGCCACGCCGGCTGGCTGGCGCTCGACGCGGCCTGGCGCAGGCGCTCGGACAGACGCACCTGGAATTCGCGCAGGTTCTTGCGATCGGCCATGATCAGTGCGCCAGGTCGGCCACCCGCGCGAGCAGTTCCTCGGGCTTGACCGGCTTGACCAGGTAGCTGCGCGCGCCCTGGCGCAGCCCCCAGATGCGGTCGGTCTCGTTGGACTTGCTGGTGCACAGGATGATCGGGATGTCCTGCGTATCGGGGTCGCGCGACAGCGCGCGCGTCACCTGGAAGCCGTTCTGGCCCGGCATCACGACGTCCAGCACCACGAGTGCGGGTCGCTCGGCCTTCACCTTGACCATCGCCTCCTGGCCGTTCTCGGCGGTGATGACGGTGTAGCCCTTCTTCGTGAGCAGGTCGGACAGGAAGAAACGTTCGGTCGGCGAGTCGTCGACCACCAGGATCTTGGGCGGAGGCATGCGGGTTCCTCGAAAGGCGGGTTCGCGTGGTAACGGATCAGGTGCCGGCCTGCGCCGCGCAGGTAGTCGCTTCGCTGCGGCGCGCGTAGTCGCCGGCGGTGCGGATCAGGCTGTCCTTGGTGAAGGGCTTGGTGAGGTACTGG
>JAHDYE010000079.1 GCA_023383035.1 Burkholderiaceae bacterium
TCTGGCGATGGAGCACGCCGGTGAGCGTGGTGATCGTCGGCCCGATCGAGAAGATCGCGATGATCTGGCCCTGGCCGTTGTTGGGCCGGAAGTCGATCACGTGATCGACCGCCGCGCGCAATGCGTACGGCTCGACGTCCATCACGACCGGACGCAGCCCCGCCATCTCGGCCACCGCCACGCGATCGTCGACCTTCTCCTTGCGCGACGCGGCCAGCAGCACGTCGACTTCCTCTTCGGAGCTGGCGGCCGGACCGATGATCTGGAAGTCGAGGTTGACCTCCTCGATCGGGAAGGGAATGTACTGGCTGGCTTCGGTTTCGACCTGCAGCTCGTAGTCTTCCTCGCGCAGGCCGGCGGGCAGCATGATCTTCTTGGTGATCACCGCGCCCGAAGGCAGCGCGAGCGCCGCCTCGCGCGCGCGGCTGCCGCACTTGCGCAACGCGCGCTGCAGGGCGTCGGCCACCGCTTCGGCCTTCTCGATGTTGCCGTCGACGATGGCGCCCCGCTCGACCGGCTCGATCGCGTAGCGCTCCAGGCGCATCGGAGTACGCTGCCCTTTCTCGAGCTCGACGACCTTGACGCTCGATGCGCTCAGATCGATGCCGACCAGCGGCGGAGCAGCACGGCGAAACAGACTCGATGGACTTGCCGCCACAGGGGCCTCGACTCTAAAAATCCTCGATAATCCAAGGATTTACAGTGTATATCTACAATTCGCTTGAGATGCTAGCAACAAGCTCGATTTACTGTAAAGCCTTTTCTGGCAAAGTTTGCGGCGGGCCGGCTCCATCCGTCGCACGGCATCGACCATCCGGCCGGGTCGCGTTCGTCGCCAGGTATCAACGGTTGATCGAAGCGGTCGTGCGGCGGCCGTACGACGACCTCCGCGCGCGTCCCGTGATACAGGGTCGGAGCCGCCGGTCGCGCCCGGGCCGCCGGTCGCGATCCGTATAGAATCGTTCGACAGCAACGCGGGCGGAAAACCCGCGGATGCGCGCATGACCGACACCAACACACGCCGCCCGCGCCGCAAGTCCGCCGCGAAGACGAACCGGGTTCGCCTGGGCCTGACGCTGCTCGCGATTCCGTTTGCCGCAGCGCTCGCTGCCGGCCTGCTCGCCGTGTTCGCGCTGCTGCTGGCCAACGACCGCCTGCCGCCGCTCGATGCGCTGCTCGACTACCGGCCGCGCATTCCGCTGCGCGTCTATACCGCCGACGGCCAGCTGATCGGCGAGTTCGGCGAGGAGCGCCGCACCTTCGTGCACATCGAGGACGTTCCGCCGGTGGTCAGGAACGCGGTGCTCGCCGCGGAGGACACGCGCTTCTTCGATCATGTCGGCGTCGACCTGGTCGGCGTGGCGCGCGCGGCGCTGGTGAACCTGCTGGCGCGCGGCACCGAACAGGGCGCCAGCACCATCACGATGCAGCTCGCGCGCGAGTTCTTCCTGTCCTCGGAGCGCACCTACACGCGCAAGATCGTCGAGATCCTGCTGGCGCTGCGCATCGAGGACAACCTGAGCAAGGAACAGATCTTCGAGCTGTACCTGAACCAGATCTACCTCGGCAAGCGCTCCTACGGCTTCGCGGCCGCCTCGCAGACGTACTTCGGCAAGCCGCTCGCCCGCCTGAGCCCTGCCGAGGCAGCGGTGCTGGCCGGGCTGCCCAAGGCACCGTCGCGCTTCAATCCGATGGTCAACCCCGGCCGCGCGATCGAGCGTCAGCGCTACATCCTCGGCCGCATGCACGAGGCCGGCTTCCTGTCCGACGCCGAGCACAAGGCGGCGCTCGAGGAGCCACTGGTGTTCATGCCGGTGCGCACCGAATATCCGGTGCACGCGCCGTACGTGGCGGAACTGGCCCGCCAGCTGGCCTTCGACCTGTATCGCGAGGAAATCTACTCGGCCGGGCTGAAGATCTACACGACGATCCTGCCGCAGGACCAGCAGGCCGCCAACGAAGCGCTCGAGCGCGGCGTACTCGATTACGACCGCCGCCGCGGCTTCCGCGGGCCGGAACGGATGATCGCGCTTCCGGCCGATGCAGGCGCGGTCGAGGAGGCGGTCGCGGCCGCCATCGACGAAGCCGGAGACGTCGGCCAGTTCCTCGCGGCGGTGGTGCTCGAAGCCGATCCGAAGCGGGTGGTGGTGTCGCGCGGGCGCGGCCGCGCCATCGAGATCGCCGGCGATGCGCTGAAGTTCGTCGCGCCGGCGCTGAGCCCGCGCGCGTCGGCGGCGCGCCGGCTCGAGCGCGGTGCACTGGTACGCATCATCGATACCGGCAAGGGCCGCTACACGATCGGCCAGCTGCCGGAAGTCCAGGCGGCGTTCGTCGCGGTCGACGCGCGCGACGGCGCGGTACGCGCGCTGGTGGGCGGGTTCGACTTCGAGCGCAACAAGTTCAACCGCGTCACGCAGGCGTGGCGCCAGCCCGGTTCGAGCTTCAAGCCGTTCATCTATTCGGCCGCGCTCGAAAAGGGCTTCATGACCAGCACCGTGATCAACGACGCGCCGGTGCTGATCGATCCGGCGCGCACCGGCGGGCAGTTGTGGGACCCGAAGAACTACGACGGCAAGTTCGAAGGGCCGATGACGATGCGCAGCGCGCTGGCCCGCTCCAAGAACATGGTGTCGATCCGGCTGCTCGACGCGATCGGCCCGCAGTACGCGCAGGACTACGTGTCGCGCTTCGGTTTCGATGCCGAGCGCCATCCGCCGTTCCTCACGATGGCACTGGGCGCCGGCTCGGTCACGCCATGGCAGATGGCGCGCGGGATCGCGGTGTTCGCCAACGGCGGCTATCGCATCGAACCGTACATCGTGTCGCGCATCACCGACAGCAGCGGGCGGCTGCTCGCCAGTGCGCACCCCGGCCAGGCCGGCGACGAATCGCTGCGCGTGATCGATCCGCGCAACGCGTTCCTGGTGGACAGCATGCTGCGCGACGTGGTGCGCATGGGCACCGCCACGCGCGCGCGCTCCCTGAAGCGCAGCGACCTGGCCGGCAAGACCGGCACGACCAACGATTCGATCGATGCCTGGTTCGCCGGCTACAGCGCGCAGGTCGCGGCAGTGTCGTGGGTCGGCTTCGACCAGCCGCACAAGCTGGGCGACCGCGAGACGGGCGGAGGCCTGGCGTTGCCGATCTGGATCGACTACATGGCCAGCGCGCTGAAGGGCGCACCCGAGCAGCCGCTTGCGCCGCCGCAGGGCGTGGTCCGCGTCGGCGACGAGTACTACTACGCCGAATCGGGCCCGGGGCACGGCATCGCATCGCTGGGCGTCGCCGAGGATGGCGTGGCGGCCGGCGAGGATGCCGACCGGATCCGCGACCAGGTGTTCTGAGTGACACGTTTGCCTTCTTCGTGTCCTGGCGCGTCTTTACGGGCTTCGAACACCGGAACGCCGCGCGCGGCGCGGTCGCGCAGGCGCGTCGGACGACTCGCGGCGACGCTCGCCGCCGCGTTCGTGCTGCTTGCCGGCTGCGGCCAGCGCGGGCCGCTGTACCTGCCCACGCCCGGCTCCGAGCCGAAGAAGAAAACTTCACAGGCGGCGCCGCAGGGCCCGCTGCGTGCCGATACGCCGCCGGTCGCGACGCCATCGGGCCAATGAGCCGGGCCAGCCTGCGACGGCCGATCACTTCCCAGCCACGATGATCCCCTTCCAGTATCGCCAGCACGCGTTGTTCGCCGAAGATCTCGCGCTCGAGGAGATCGCCGCGCGCTTCGGCACGCCCACCTACGTTTACTCGAGGCGCGCGATCGTCGACGCGTTCGGCGAGTTCCGCCGCGCGGCCGGGGCGCGCAACGTGCGGGTCTGCTACGCGCTGAAGGCCAACTCGAACCTCGCGGTGATCGACCTGCTGGCCCGCGAGGGAGCGGGGTTCGACATCGTGTCGGGCGGCGAGCTGCAGCGCGTGCTGGCGGTGGGCGGCGCGCCGTCGCGGATCGTGTTCTCCGGCGTGGGCAAGAGCGAAGCCGAGATGCGCATGGCGCTCGAGGCGGGCGTGCGCTGCTTCAACGTCGAGTCCGAGAGCGAACTGCTGCGGCTGGACCGCGTCGCGGGCGCGCTCGGCCGGCGCGCGCCGGTGTCGCTGCGCGTGAACCCGGACGTCGACGCCGGCACGCACCCGTACATCTCGACCGGGCTGCGCGAGAACAAGTTCGGCATCGCCCATGACGCGGCGCTCGCCGCCTACCGCACCGCCGCGCGGCTGCCCAATCTCGAGGTGCAGGGCATCGACTGCCACATCGGCTCGCAGATCACCGCGATCGAGCCGTTCCTCGCCGCGCTCGACAAGCTGCTCGAGCTGGTCGACGCACTGCATGCCGAGGGCATCGCGCTGCGCCACCTCGACCTGGGCGGCGGGCTGGGCATCCGCTACGACGACGAGCAGCCGCCGTCGCGGCAGGCGCTGTTCGCGGCGATCTTCGACCGTCTGGACCGCCATCCGCGCGGGGGGTCGTACGAGCTGGTGTTCGAGTTCGGCCGCTCGATCGTGGGCAACGCCGGCGTGCTGCTCACGCGCGTCGAATACCTCAAGCGCAACGGCGAGCACCGTTTCGCGATCGTCGACGCGGCGATGAACGACCTGATGCGCCCCGCCCTGTACGACGCCTGGCACGCGGTGCTGCCGGTGCGGCAGCGCGACGACATGGCTGCCCAACACTACGACATCGTCGGCCCGGTGTGCGAATCCGGCGACTGGCTGGCGCGCGGCCGGCGGCTCGCGCTCGCCGAAGGCGATCTGCTGGCGATCGCGTCGGCCGGCGCCTACTGCATGGCGATGGCGTCGAACTACAACACGCGCGCGCGCGCCGCCGAGGTGATCGTCGACGGCCGCGATGCGCACCTGGTGCGCGAGCGCGAAGCGCTGGCGTCGCTATTCGCGCTCGAGCGGCCGCTGCCGCGCTGAAACGGCCGTCGGCGCGCGCCTGGCGAGGTGCCAGGCCACCCGGAAACCGAGCAGCAGGGCGACCACCGCCGCATAGATCATCGGCTCGGCGAGATCGTTCTTGCCCGCCTTGTGCCACCAGAAGTGCAGCACGGCCAGCACCGCGATCGCGTAGACCAGCCGGTGCAGTTCCTGCCAGCGCGAACCGAGCCGGCGCATCATCGACTTCGTCGAGGTGGCCGCCAGCGGCAGCATCAGTACGAAGGCGGTGAACCCCACCGTGATGAACGGACGCTCGATGATGTCCATGAGCATCGACCATGGCTCGAACCACTGGTCGAGCCAGACCCAGGTGGTGAAGTGCAACGTGGCGTAGAAGAACGCGTACAGCCCCAGCATGCGGCGCAGCCGCAGCAGCCACGGCCAGTCGAGCAGCCGGCGCAGCGGCGTGACCGACAGCGTGATGCACAGCATCACCAGCGTCCAGGTGCCGGTGGAGCGCGTGACGAACTCCACCGGGTTGGCGCCCAGCGCGTCGGCGTAGCCGAGCGCCACCAGCCGCAGCAGAGGCACCAGCCCCGCCGCGAACACCACGACGCGCAGCCACGCCAGCGCGCGCGGGGACAGCCTAGTACTCCTTGCGCAGGTCCATGCCGGTGTACAACGACGCCACCTGCTCGGCGTAGCCGTTGAACATCAGCGTCGCGCGCTTGCGCTGCAGGAACCCGTCCTCGCCGATGCGGCGCTCGGTGGCCTGCGACCAGCGCGGATGGCTGACCTGCGGATTCACGTTCGAGTAGAAGCCGTACTCGTGCGGCGCCGAGCGATGCCAGCTGGTCATCGGCTGCTTCTCGACGAAGCGGATCTTCACCAGCGACTTGCCGCTCTTGAAGCCGTACTTCCAGGGCACCACGATGCGCACCGGCGCGCCGTTCTGCCTGGGCAGCGCCTGGCCGTACAGGCCGAGCGTGAGCAGCGTCAGCACGTGCATCGCCTCGTCGAGGCGCAGGCCCTCGACGTACGGCCAGGCGAGCACCGACGAACGCAGGCCGGGCATCTGCTCGCGATCGGCGAGCGTGACGAACTCGACGTATTTCGCGTTGCCGGTCGGTTCGACGCGCCGGATCAACTCCGCCAGCGGATAACCGACCCAGGGAATCACCATCGACCAGCCCTCGACGCAACGCATCCGGTAGATGCGCTCCTCGAGCGGCGCGAGTTTCAGCAGCTCGTCGATGTCGAAGGCACGCGGCCTGGCGACTTCGCCTTCCACCGCCACCGTCCACGGCCTGACGCGCAGCGACCCGGCGTAGGCCGCCGGATCTTCCTTGTCGGTGCCGAACTCGTAGAAGTTGTTGTAGGTGGTGACGTCCTTGTACGACGTGGGCCGTTCGATCGTCGACAGCGTGCTCGAGCGCGCTTCGAGCCTGGCCGTGCCGGAAGAGGCCGCAGGCGTGGCGGCACCTTGGGCGATGGCGGCGGCCGACCAGGTAGCGAAACCGGCGGCCGCGGCCTTGAGCACCGCACGGCGGTTCTCGTGCAGAACCCTGGGCGTGATCTCCGACGGACGGGGATCGTTGGCGGACCGGCAGCGCAATAGCATCGCAGCCTCCTGTAAGGCGGTAGGTCGCGGGGCTTTCCGCGTACCTTACCGCCGGAACGCCGCACGCCCCGGCGTGACCCTGCGGGCAGCAGGCCGGTTCGCGACGCTCAGCGCAGTCCGGCGATGTAGTCGGCGACCGCCTTCACCTCGCGGTCGGACATGCGCTCGGCGATGGTCGTCATCTGCGCGCTGTTGGCCCGCTCGCCCTGGCGGAACGCCACCAGCTGCGCCGCCGTGTACTCGGCGAACTGGCCGTGCAGCCTCGGATACAGCGAAGGAATGCCGGCGCCGTTGGGACCGTGGCAACCGGCGCAGGCCGGAATGCCCTTGCCGGCGATGCCGCCGCGGTAGATGCGCTGGCCGAGCTCGACCAGCGCCTTGTCGGTGGCCGCCGCGGGCTGCAGCGACTGTGCCGCGTAATGCGCCGCGACGCTGCGGACGTCGGCATCGGACAGCATCGCGGCGAAACCGGCCATGATCGCGCTGGCGCGCTCGGCCTGCGCGGCGCCTTCCTTCGGCTTGAAGTTGAGCAGCTGCTTCACGAGGTAATCGACATGCTGCGCGGCCAGCTTGGGATTGGCCGGCGCGACGCTGTTGCCGTCGACGCCGTGGCAGGCCGCACAGACTTCCTGTGCGAGCTGCGCCCCGCGCTTGGCGTCGGGGGCAGGCGCCTGGGCAAACACGCTGCCGGCAAGCGCGAAGGTCGAGGCAACGACGGCGAACGATTTGGCTCGGAGCATGAGGGCAGACCCGGAGGATTCGGCGGGCCGCGAAACGCGCCCGTACAAACGGCGAATTGTACAATAGCGCCCCGATCCTCGGTCGTTCCGGCCGTCGCACCCGTCCGGGCTTTGCCGCCGTGGCCTCCATCCTGACGACCGCCCGATTCGCCATCACCGTCGCCCGGCTCGCCCAGCTGCCCGCGCAGGACGGTACGCCGGAAGTGGCGTTCGTCGGACGCTCCAATGCCGGCAAGTCCACGGCGATCAACGTGCTGTGCCAGCGACGGCGCCTGGCCTTCGCCAGCAGGACGCCGGGACGCACGCAGGCGCTGAACTACTTCGCGCTCGGCCCCGAGAGCCTGCCCGCGCAGGCCTTCATCGTCGACACGCCGGGCTACGGCTTCGCCGCCGCCCCGCTCGAAGTCAAGCGCGCCTGGGACCAGCTCGCCGGGCGCTACCTGTCACAGCGCCGCGCACTGGCGGGTGTGGTGCTGGTGCTCGACATGCGCCGCGGCCTCACCGAGCTGGACCGCACGCTGCTCGCCTGGATGCGCGCCGACGTGCCGCTGCTGGTGCTGCTGACGAAGTCCGACAAGCTCGGACAGGCGCAGCAGGCGGCGGCGATGCGCGACGCCGAGGCCGCGCTGCGCGCGCTGCACATGCCGAACCCGCTCGCTCTGCTATCGTTCTCGGCGACCCGGCAGGTCGGCGTGGAGCAGGCACGCGAATTCATCGAAGGGTGGCTGCCCGCGCCCGCGCGGGCCGACAGGCAGCGCCCCGACGCAACCCGCACCCGAAGGAACGACGCACCATGACCCGAGGCCAGAACTTCATCCAGGACTTCCCGGCCATGCGCATGCGCCGGCTGCGCCGCGACGACTTCTCGCGCCGCCTGGTGCGCGAGCACGCGTTGCACGCCGACGACCTGATCTACCCGGTGTTCGTGCTCGACGGCAAGGCGCGCAGCGAGGCGGTGCCGTCGATGCCGGGCGTCGAGCGCATGTCGGTCGACCGGCTGCTGCCGGTGGCGGAGGATTGTCTCGCGCTCGGCATTCCGGTGATGGCGCTGTTTCCGGTCATCGACCCGTCGCTGAAGACGCCCGACGGCAGCGCCGCGACCGACGCCGACGGGCTGGTGCCGCGCGCGGTGGCGGCGCTCAAGCAGCGCTTTCCCGAGCTGGGCGTGCTGACCGACGTCGCGCTCGATCCGTACACCAGCCACGGCCAGGACGGCGTGATCGACGACGACGGCTACGTGCTGAACGACCCTACGGTGGAAATCCTGGTGCGGCAGGCGCTGGTGCAGGCGCGCGCCGGCGTCGACATCGTCGCGCCGTCGGACATGATGGACGGTCGCATCGGCGCGATCCGGCAGGCGCTCGAGGCGGCCGGCCACATCCATACGAAGATCATGGCGTACTCGGCCAAGTACGCATCGGGCTTCTACGGTCCGTTTCGCGACGCGGTGGGCTCCTCGGGCAATCTCGGCAAGGGCGACAAGAAGACCTACCAGATGGATCCGGCCAACTCCGACGAGGCACTGCGCGAAGTCGCGCTCGATCTGCGCGAAGGCGCCGACATGGTGATGGTCAAGCCGGGCATGCCGTATCTCGACATCGTGCGCCGGGTCAAGGACAGCTTCGGCTGCCCGACCTTCGTCTATCAGGTGAGCGGCGAATACGCGATGCTCGAGGCGGCTGCCGCCAACGGCTGGCTCGACCGCCGCGTGGTGGTCATGGAATCGCTGCTGGCGATGCGCCGGGCCGGTGCCGACGGCATCCTCACCTATTTCGCGCGCGACGCCGCGCGCTGGCTGCGCGAATCGCGCTGAAGCCGGCGCGAACGCGGCGCCGATCGCACCGGAGCGCCCAGCGATGCAGTTCGTGATCGTGCGCCCCGACGGCGCCACGCTCGTCGACGCGGTGCCGGCGATGCCGGCCGAAGGCTTCGTCTGGTGCGACTGCGTCTACGAGGACGGCCGGGCCTGGGTCGAGCCGGTGCAGCGGCTGACCGGCACGACCGTGTTCGAGGACCACCTGCTCGACGCGGAGAACCCGAACCATCCGTCGTACTTCGATTCGACCAACGACTACGAGATGATCGTGTTCCGCGGGCTGGCGATGCGCCCCGACACCGCCGGACAGGCCGAAGTGATCCGCGTGAAGACGCATCCGGTCGTGTTCTTCGTCTTTCCGCGCGTGCTGGTCACGATCCGCCCGCCGGACAGCAGGCAGGTGCCCGCACTTCGCGAACGCCTGCTGACCGCGCCCGGACGCGGGCGCGTGCCGGCGCAGCCCGAAGCGCTGATGCTGCGCATCCTCAACGGCATGGTCGATCGCTACCTGGAGCTGCGCCAGCCGCTGAGCGACCAGTTCGAACGGCGCCAGCGTCAGCTGCTCGACCCGCGCCGGCCGTTTCGCGACTGGTACGCGCTGCTCGAGGCGCGCCGCGAAGCGCGCCGCCTCGAGGACCTGTGCGAGGAGCAGCTCGACGCGCTGCAGGAATGGCGCGACGAGCGGCTCGAGCGCAGCGACGACGCAGCGCCGGAAGCCGGTGGACTGCGTGCGCTCAACGACACGCTGCTGGTACGCACCAGCGACATCGTCGGACACGTCCACCGCGTGCTCAACCATGTGCGCCGGCTCGACTCGTCGGTCGAAAGCGCGGTGCAGTTGCACTTCTCGGCCACCGCGTACCGGACCAACGAGGTGATGCGCACGCTCACCGCCATCACCGCGGTGTTCCTGCCGCTCACGCTGATCACCGGCATCTTCGGCATGAACTTCGAGTTCATTCCCGGCCTGCACTCGCCGTCGGGCTTCTGGTGGGCGCTCGGCGCAATGGCGCTGATCGGGGCGCTGCTGTTCTCGTTCTTCAGGGCGCGGGCGATGCTGTCGGCATCCAGCCTGTTCGACCAGCGCCGGTCGCGCCGCAGGCGACGCGCACCGACGCGCCCGGCGTCGGCCGACGTACCGGTCGATACGATCTGATACCGGGCCGCGAACCGCTGCCGCGTCCGACCGGCGCGAGGCGCGCCCGGCATCGAACGACCTTGCTGAAGGATACCGGTTCCCGCATCCGTATCGGGGTTTCCACCGATCGCAGCCTGCGCCCGAAATCGGCGCCGTCCATCGAAAGAATGATGTAAGCTGCGGCCCGGCTACCGGCCGTATTCCGCAGACCGACGTTTCGGCATCGTCGCGCCGCAGGGCGCCACAAGAAAAGAGACCCGATCATCGCCACGTCGCTGCCCGCCGCCACGCTGCCCGCGCCGGCGAATCGTGCGGAGCCTGCCGGTGCCCACCTGCCGGCACGACTGCCTGCCGGATAAAGACCCCTTCCGTCGCCGAGTCGACTGCCCGGTCGACCGTGACGCCGCAGTGGCGGAATTTTCACTGGGACGAAGCTCGACAAGAGACTACTTGGGAGAAAAGCTGAATGAAAAAGATTTGTTCGCGGAATCTCGGCCTGCTCGCGGTTCTCGCGCTCGCGGCCTGCGGAGGCGGAGGCGATGGCGATCCGACGCCTCCGCCGCCCGCGACCGTGACCCTGAGCGGCGTCGTCATCGACGGCCCGATCCGGGGCGCGACCGTCTGCCTGGACCTGAACGGCGACGGCGCCTGCGGCAGCGGCGAGCCGGCGTCGGCGCCGACCGATGCGGCCGGTAACTACACGATCGCAGGCGTCACCGAGGAGCAGGCGGCCTCGGGCGCCGCATTCGTCGCGATGGTGCCGGCCGACGCGATCGACGCCGACAATCCGGGAGTTCCGATAGGCACCGCCTACACGATGCGCGCACCGGCAGGCAAGGGGACGCTGATCAGTCCGATCACGACGATGATCCAGGCGGGCGTTGCCCGGGGGCTCACGCTCGCGGTCGCCGAACAGGCCGTTGCGGGGCAACTCCAGGTCGGCGTGGCGAATCTCTATCGCAACTATTCGGCCGAGCCGAACGCGGAAGGCAGCAGCGCCCTCGCCGTCGCCGCGACCGGCTTCATCGTTCCTGCACTGAAGTCGGGCAGCCCGATCGACGTCGCGGCGCCGGTCACGACGCCCACGCCCACTTACGCCGTCGCCGATTTCATGTACGTCGATGCGACGAACTGGTATCTGCGCTACATGGCGGCCGATCGGGTGACGGGAAGCGACGGGCTGTACCCGTACTACGACCGGCGCATCCAGTACGTGGGGGGCGAGCCGGTTCCTGCGGAGACGATCTACGCCATCGCGGCTCAGCCGATCCGGCTGACCGCGCAGGGGTGGACGAAATGCGACGGGACGACCGAGCACCGGACGTCGCTCGGGAGCCCGTACTCCGGGATCTTCTGCGGCGACAGGTCCTACAACACGCGCACCGAAGAGGACATATCGGGCAAGTCCATCGCGGAGGTCGTCGCCGTAATCAGGGCCGGCGCGAACGACGTGACGAATACGCTGAGGGGGAACATCGTTCCGGCGCAATTCGGCACGGCGGTCTTCCCAGCGGGATCGGTACTGACCCGCCGCTCGATGCAGGTCCATGAGTATGCCGTTCGCTACCTTGAAGCCGATGGCTTCCTGGACATGACGGTCGCACAGCTCATCGTGCAGAGACCGATTCCGGCGAGCCCGACGGGCACCAATACGGTTTCCATGGGCACGCTGCGCGATGCCAACGGCAACATCGTCAAGCGACCGCGCGTGGCATTCGGCCCTGGTGGCCTGGCCCAGTACTACCTCTGCGATCTCGTCGAAGGGATCAGCGTCAACTGCGCACCGTCGTCGACCGGCACCTACACGCTGACGACGCTGCACGGCGCCGCGGTCATCACGTTCACCAATCAACCGACCGAGAACGACCCGTATGCCACGTCGGATCGCATCTTGGTCGAACGCGACGGGCGGACCTGGTATGGCAACCGGCCGAAGCCGGACAAGACGGCCGAAACGGCGGCGCGACTCAACCACTCGGCGTTCACCGCGGTCGCCGCCCTGCTCGGCATCGTGGCGCCGGCGCCGTAAGGCGCCGTCGAACCGGTCGGCGAGCCGGGTAGTTCAGCCCGGCTCCCGGCCGCCGAATCCCTGACGCGTCTCGGCGATCGCCCAGGCGGCGTAGGCCGGCCATACCGCTTCGGGCGACAACGTGACGATCTCGGGCACTTCGTACGGATGCAGCGCCTTCAACCGCTCGCAGCAGGCCGCGTGACGCCGGCGCGTGGTCTTCACCAGCACGGTGACCTCCTCGGCCTCCTCGATCGCGCCCTGCCAGCGGTACACCGAGCGGCACGGTCCCAGCACGTTCACGCAGGCGGCCAGCCGTTCCTCGACCAGCGTACGCGCTATCGTGGCGGCCACCGCGGCATCGGGCAGGTTGCTGAGGATCAGCAGCAGGCCGTCGGGCGCGGGCACGCGCACCGGCTCGGGAACGGATCGCTCGGACTTCGGCATGCGGCGGAGCTGGCGGAAGGCGGACGCGCCACGCTCACGCGGTGAAGCGGCGGCGCGTCAGGATCATCGCAAGATACAGCGCGGCGCCCGCGTAGGCCAGCAGCACCAGCAGCGGGGCGAGCGGCGCCGCCGGCCAGTGCCCCAGCACCAGCGGACGCGCGAGCTCCACCGCGGCGGCCAGCGGCAGCGCGCCGGCGACGGCCGCGAGCCAGTCGGGCAGCTGCGCCACCGGGTAGTACACGCCCGACAGGAAGATCATCGGCGTGAGCACCAGCGTGAAGTAGTAGGTGAAGAAGTCGTAGCTGCGCGCGAGCGCGTTGATGCACAGTCCGATCGCGCCGAACACCAGCCCCGTGAGCGCGACCACCGGCAGCACCAGCAGCAGCGTCGCCTCGCGCGAAATGCCCAGCACCCAGACCACGGCCATGATCGCGATGCCCGACATCACGCTCTTGCTGGCCGCCCAGAGCCACTCGGCGATCAGGATGTCGTCGAGCTCCAGCGGCGCATTGAGCAGCGAATCCCAGGTGCGCTGCACGTGCATGCGCGAGAACGCCGAGTACAGCGACTCGAAGCTGGCCGCCATCATCGTGCTCATGCACACCGAGCCGGCCGCGAGGAACAGGATGTAGGGCACGCCTTCCACCTGCTCGAGCAGCCGGCCCAGGCCGTATCCGAAGGCGACCAGGATGATCAGCGGATCGGCGATGTTGCCGATCACGCTGGCCAGCGCCAGCTTGCGCCACACCAGCAGGTTGCGGCGATACACCGGCATGAAGCGCAGCGAGAAGCGTGGCGCGGCGTAGCGGTTCATGCCGGTGCTCTCAGTCGCGCAGGTCGCGGCCGGTGAGCTTGAGGAACACGTCCTCGAGGTTGGCCGGGCGCTGCAGCACGCGCAGCGCGTCCAGCCCCGCGGCCGAAGCGCTCGCGGCATGCGCCGCCTCGAGGCTGGCGCAGTAGGCGAACGCGGTTTCGCCGACCAGCTCGACGCGTGCCGCCAGCGCGCTCGCGCGCTCGCGCGCCCACCCGGCCACGCCGTCGCCGGCCACTTCCACCACGTGCGGCTCGATCTCGCGGGCGATCAGCCCCGCCGGCGTGTCCATCGCGATGCAGCGTCCATGATCGATGATCGCCAGGCGGTTGCACAGCCGCTCGGCCTCTTCCATGAAATGCGTCGTCAGCACGATGGTCTTGCCGTTGCCGAGCAGGCGCCGCAGGCGCTCCCAGATCAGGTGCCGCGCCTGGGGATCCAGGCCGGTGGTCGGCTCGTCGAGGAACAGTACCTCCGGATCGTTGACCAGCGCGCGCGCCAGCGTCAGGCGCCTGCGCATCCCGCCCGACAGCTCGTGGATCTTCGCGTCGCGCTTGTGCGCGAGGCCGGCAAAGTCGAGCAGCGCATCGAGGCGCGCGGCCAGCTGCGCATGCGGCAGGCCGAAGTAACGCCCGAACACCAGCAGGTTCTCGGCGACCGTGAAGTCGGGATCGAGCGCGTCGGCCTGGGGCACCACGCCGACCCGCGCGCGCGCGGCGCGCGCCTGTGCCGGCACGTCGAAGTCGAGCAGCCGGATGCGTCCGGCATCCGGCTCGACCAGGCCCAGCACCGCCTTCAGCGTGGTGCTCTTGCCGGCGCCGTTCGGTCCGAGCAGCCCGAAGCATTCGCCGCGCGTCACCGCGAAATCGAGTCCGGCGATGGCCGCGACCCCGCCGAAGCGCTTGACCAGGCCGGAAACGCTCAGGACTTCGGGCATCGCCGCAGTGCACCGGCGCTGCAAACGCGAAGGCGCCGCACGGTGCTGCCGCGCGGCGCCCGTTGTTCCCCGGTTCGCCGCAATGCCGCCGACCGGAGCGAGCGGCGCAGTCGACAAGGCACGATCGGGGCGGCCCCTTTCAGCTGGCGTTCGAAGCCTCGGCGGCCTGCTTCTCCTCGGGCCGGTCCATCAGCTCGACCAGCGCCATCGGCGCGGCATCGCCGGGGCGAAAGCCGAACTTCAGGATCCGCAGGTAGCCGCCGTTGCGGCCGGCGTAGCGCGGTCCGAGCTCGTCGAACAGCTTGACGACCATCTCGCGGTCGCGCAGCCGGTCGAATGCCAGCCGGCGGTTGGCCAGCGACGGCTTGCGCCCCAGCGTGATGATCGGCTCGACGACGCGGCGCAGCTCCTTGGCCTTGGGCAGCGTGGTCTTGATCAGTTCGTGCCGCAGCAGCGAATTGCACATGTTGCGCAGCATCGCCTCGCGATGCGCGCTGGTCCGGTTCAGCTTGCGTAGTCCGTGACGGTGACGCATGACGGTTTCCTCGCGTTCTCGCCTT
>JAHDYE010000080.1:0-3991 GCA_023383035.1 Burkholderiaceae bacterium
CGTCGGGCGCGAGGTACATCGCGCAGGCCCACGCGCGCGGCGTGGCCGATGCTTCGGGCGTACCGAGCTGGATTGCACCCAATGCCAAACCCGATGGCGCAGTGCAGCCATCCACGATGCGCATCATCCACACCGCGAGGCGCCCGACCAGCGGCACCGCCATCGGCACGCCGTAGCGCAGTTCGAGCTTGAGCAGATTGGCGTCGTTCAGCGTCTGCTCGGAGCGTGTGCCGATCGGTTCGTCGCCGCGCATCGCGACGACGCCGCTGGCGGGCTGGCGCAGGTCTGCCCATTGCAGGTTGTCGTTCGGAATCTCGATCGTTCCGGGCATCGGATGGCCGAACGCGTCGCGGGCCGGCTCGCCCCAGTCGCCGAAGCTTTCGATGGTCGGCGAGATCTGCCGCCAAACGATCCAGCCTGCGGCCTGCCCTTCGCGCAGGCGCAATGCTGCCGTGGCGATCGCCGACGCCCACTCGCCCGGGGCGTCGATGCCGTGCCAGTACGGCATCAGGCCGCGTGCGAGGCCCGCCTCGATGGCCTCGGGACGCGCCTGTCCGACGCTGCCGGCGCGCGCCGCTTCGACCAGCGCGAACTCCAGCGCGGTGCGCGCGTGAAGAAGCAGCGCCCATTGCAGGGCGCCCAGCCCCAGCAGCAGGACGATGGGCACCGCGAGCAGCGACTCGACGAACGCCGCGCCGCGGACGAAGACCCCGCCGCGATGGCGACATGCGCGACAAGGGCGGCCCAACCCGCGCGTGCCGGACCCGTCGCGCCCCCGCGCTGCCGCCCACCGGCGGACGCCCGGCGGCCGCGCGATGCCGGTCATGGCTTCGGCGCTCCCCGGAAATAGTCGATGCGCGGCAGCTCGACCTGCGTGCCGGAGGCCGGGCGTGCCGCACCGCGCTTCGGCGCCTCGGGTCGAGCGTCGGCTCGTGCATCGACTCGTGCGTCGGGCCGGACTTCGGGCCGCGCCGCAGGTGGCGGCGCCGGCGCGGCTTCTCCGAACGCGTCGAGCCGCCGCCGTGCCGAGCGCACGGCCGCCGACAGCGGTTCGCGTTCGCCGGCTGCGCCGGCCGCCGGGCCGATCCGTTCGAGGGTGCGCAATGACTGCTGCGCCAGCTCCAGATTGATCAATGCGAGGTTGTAGAGCGCCTTGGCGCGCATGGACGCATCGACGCCATCGCCGCTGCTGCGCGCGGCTACGCGCCGATAGGCCGACAGCGCCTCGAACCACTTGCCGCGCCGATGATGCAGGTTGCCCAATCGCAACCAGGCCTGCGTCTGGGCCGGATCGAGCGATACGACGCGCTGGAACGCGGCGAGCGCCTCGTCGTGACGGCGCGCTCGGTACGCCGTTTCGCCTTCGTCGAGCAGCCGCGCGAGCTCATCGGGCGAGACGGGGCCGGACAAGGCGTTCGCGGGTACACCGGGCGCCGTGCCCGCTGCCGTGCCCCCTGCCGTGCCCGCTGCCGCATCCGGTGTCACGCCTGGTGTCACTTCCGGCGCAGCCGCCGGTGCCACCGCTGGCGGCTGCGCCGCCCCCGGGTTCGGTGCCGCGCCCGGCGCAGCAGCGTCGAACGTATCGACCACGTCGTCGGGCCGGTACGAGGTCGAGGCTGCAAGCGGGCTCGCTGCCGCCGCGCACGCGCCGATCGTGGCGGCACTCGCCATCGCGACGACCGCCGCCGGCGGCGGTAGCAGGCGTCTCACGAACCGGTACGGAAATATCGCTGTCATCGGATCTCTCCATCGAACGTGTGGACGATCGAGTTGTGGGCCAGGCAGTGCTCTCGCGCCGGCGTCGTGGCGGCCCATGCCAGCCGCATGCCGGCCCGCAACCCCAACCGCGCCGCCTCACCCGCGCGCAACTCGAGTACCGCGCGCGCGCCGGCTGCCCCGCGCACGCGCCGCGGCGGTATCGCGGCTTCGACGCGCAGCACGACCATGCAGATCGAGACGAACACCAGATCGAGCGCGCCGCACATGCCGAAGGTATGAACCGATGCGCACGGCTCGATCCACAGACCGGTCGCCGGTGCCGGGAGCGGCTGTCCGATCAGGCCGCGCAGGCGGCCGATGAAGCCGTCCGCACGCCGCACCCGGATCCGGTCGCGCCGGCCGTCGGGATACGCGAACTCGATCACGCCGCCCGCGCACGTGCGGCACCACGAAGCATCGTCATGCATCGGCAGACACGGATGGCATGACGGACGGAGCGGCTTCACAGCACGCCCTCACGCAGCAACTGGTGGACGATCGGGAACAGCAGGATCGCGAACGTGCCCGGGAAGATGCACAGCACCAGCGGGAACAGCATCTTCACCGGTGCTTCCATGGCCATGCGTTCGGCGCGCAGGAAACGCTCGGTGCGCCGCTGCTCGGCCTGCGCGCGCAGGATCGGCGCGAGGCTCGCACCCTGCCGTTCGGCCGCGATCAGCGCCGCCACCAGGTTCGACACGCCCGGCAAGGCCATGCGTGCCGCCATCGCGCGCAGCGCTTCATGGCGAGCCTGTCCGGCGTGCACGTCGCGCAGCACCCGTTGCCACTCGTCGCGCAATGGCCCGGGCGGCCCGTACTGCGCCGCCTGGCCGAGCGCCGCGCCGAGGTTCAGCCCGGCTTCGATCGACAGCGTGACCAGGTCCAGATCATGCGGCAGGCGTCTCAGGATGGCGTGGCGCCGCCGTGCGATGCGATCGCGCAGCGCGATTCGTGGCAGCAGCGCGCCGAACAGCACGGCCGGCGCGCACACCCATGGCGTGAGCATGCTGCTCGCCGCCGCCCCCAGCGTCGCCACACAACCGGCCGCGACGCCCGCAACACACTGGCCTGCGACGAACTGCTCGACGCCGATCGCGCGATCGAGGTCGGCGCGCGCCAGCAGGGTGCGCAACCGCTCCCGTTGCGGCGCGCCGATCCACGGCGCCAGTGCGGGCGCGAGCCGGCGAACCAGCGGCCACCAAGGGCGCCAGGCCGGCGGCACGGGCGCCGCATGCGCCGGCTGTGGTGGCAGCGGTGCGGCCCAGGCCTGCCCCAGCGCAATGCAAACGACGACCACCGCGCCGAACGACGCGATCGAAGCCAGCGCCAGCCACGCGTTCATACGTCGATCGCCACGATGCGGCGGATCATCAGCACGCCCGCCGCCTGCAGCACGAGCACTGCGGCGCACACCGCCCAGCCCTGCCAGGTGTCGATGAGCGCACGCATCGCCACCGGCTCGACGATGAACAGCAGCAGCGCGAGCACCGCCGGCAAGGCGCCCATCACCCATGCCTGCAGGCGCCCCTGCGCGGTGAGCGCGTGGACCTTGCCCTCGATGGCGAGCTTGCGGCGCGTGGCATCGGCCAGCGATTCGAGCGTTGCCGCCATGCTGCCGCCCGACTCGGCGCCGATACGCAGCGCCGAGGCGAACAGCGTCGTCTCTTCCACCGGCATACGCCGCGCCAGCGACGACAGCGCCTGCTCCAGGCCGACGCCGAGACGCTGCTCGCGCAGCACCAGTCCGAGCTCCTGGCGCGCCGGCGCTTCGATTTCGCCGGCCGCCTGCGCGAGCGCCTGCGTCAGGCCATTGCCGGCGCGCAGGCCGCCCGCCACCAGCATCAGCAGGTCGGGCATCTGCTGGCGAAACGCCTCGTGGCGGCGGCTGCGCAACCGGCGCAGCGCGAGGCCGGGCAAGGCGCCGAAACCGATGGCGACCAGCAGCGCGATCTGCCAGCGGCCGGTGAGCAGCCACGCACCGAGGGTCGCCGACGCCGCCAGCAGGTGCTGCAGCACGAACAGGCGCGCGGTGTCGACGAACAGGAACGATTCGCGCATCCGTACGCCGACCGTCTGCTCGAAGCGCGCGCGGTGCCGCGCGGCCAACTGCTGCCCCAGCAGCATCGCCAGGACGAGCAGCGCCGCGGCAGCAGCGAAAACCGCGAACAGCACCGGCCACAGACTGCCGTCGCTCACTGGACTACCCTCGTCGCGATCGACCCTGCAGGCATGC
>JAHDYE010000080.1:4001-14713 GCA_023383035.1 Burkholderiaceae bacterium
CGGCCCCCCCGCCCCGCCCGCCCGCGCGGGGGTGTGGCCCCGGGGGCGGGGGGGGGCCCACCCCGCCCGCCCCCTGTCAGGCCACGGGGCGGGTTGCCCACAACTGCGAAGCACCCGGTGGGCGACCTGTGTTCGATGCGTGAGGAGCCGCGCAGTGGCGTGTTCCTGACGCGCCAAGTATCACGAGTCGATCGTGTGAATCGGCTTCCGTGCTCCCGGGGAGACTGCCCGCGTCGCTGGCCGCTCGACGGCCCCGATGAGACCCGCAGCCCCCGGGATGCCGGAAGACCCAGACGGGCAACAGGATGTAGCGCCAAGGTTTCGCGCCCGGAGCGCCGATCAGTGAGCGACCCGCGTGGGCTTCCGGCACGGCAAGTCATACCGCAATTCGCAGGAGCCTGTCCATGAGTACGTTCTTTGCCGGACTGGATTGGGCCAGCCAGACACATGCGGTGTGCGTGCTCGACGAGCGCGGCGCCGTGCGCGAGCGCATCGAGGTCGAGCACAACGCCGCCGGGCTGGCCACGCTGGTGCGTCAGCTGCGCCGCTACGGCAACCCGCCGGTGGCCATCGAGCGTCCCTCGGGGCTGATCGTCGATACGCTCGTGGCCGCCGGGCTGCCGGTGGTACCGATTCATCCCAACGTCGTCAAGGCCACCCGCCCGCGCTACCGCAGTCACGGCGCCAAGAGCGACGCTTCCGACGCCTTGCTGTTGGCCGACCTGCTGCGCACCGACGGGCACCGCTTCCGCCTGCTGGCACCCCAAAGCGACGAGATCCTCGCGCTGCGTGCACTCGTGCGCGGTCGCGACGACCTCGTAGCCACTCGCGTGCAACTGGCCAACCAGCTGCGCAGCCTGCTCGAATCGTTCTGGCCCGGCGCGGCCGTCGTCTTCGCCGACGTCGATTCGCCCATCGCGCTGGCCTTCATCGAGCGCTACCCCACGCCCGAGAGCGCCGCTCGCCTGGGCCCCAAACGCATGGCCGCCTTCTGCGCGCAGCACGCCTACTGCGGCCGACGCTCTCCCGAGCAGCTGCTCGAGCGGCTGCACGCAGCGGCCATCTCGAGTTGCGGCGAACTCGAGATGGAAGCCAAGGGCGAGCTCGCGCGCAGCCTCGCCCGAACGCTCATGCCCCTCGTCGAGCAGATCCGCCGCCTCAGCAGCCGTATCGAGCACCACGTCGCTTCGCTCGACGATGGCCGCATCCTGATGAGCTTCCCGCGTGCCGGGCGCATCTGCGCGGCGCAGATCCTCGCCGAACTGGGCAGCGTGCGCGAGCGCTTCGACAGCGACGAGCACCTCGCCGCCGAGGCCGGCGTTGCGCCGCTCACCTACCAGTCCGGAAAGTCCAAGGCCGTCGCCTTCCGCTGGGCCTGCAACCATCGCCTGCGCGCCGCCATCACCTGCCTGGCCGACAACTCGCGCCATGCCCATGCCTGGGCCGCCAGCGTCTACGCCAGAGCACGCGCTCGCGGCTGCGACCATCCTCACGCCGTGCGCATCCTCGCTCGTGCGTGGGTGCGCGTGATCTGGCGCGCCTGGATCGACCGACAGCCCTACGATCCTGCCCGCCACCGCGGCGCCCAACTCCTCATGGCAACAGCGCAGGGTTGACACAGGATGTCTCATCGCGCCTCCCCAAAGATCGACAGGTCGGGCTCATCGCCCTGCGCGCGCAGCGTCTCGTAGAACTGCGGCAGGTTGCCGCAGCCGACGAAGCGCCCGCCCACGCCACCCGCCTCCGCACCGGCCGCCGCGGCACAGCGCTCGAAACGGAACAGCGGCTGCATCAGCACGCGCGGCCCCTCCAGCCCGGTCAGTTCCACGATCTCCACGATGCGACGGCGGCCGTCGGCGAGCCGCGCCTGGTGCACGACGATGTCGATCGCGGCCGCGATCTGCTCACGGATCGCGAGCACCGGAATCTCGACGTCGGCCATCAGCACCATCGTCTCCAGGCGCGCGATCACGTCGCGCGGACTGTTGGCGTGAACGGTGGTGAGCGAGCCGTCGTGCCCGGTGTTCATCGCCTGCAGCATGTCGATCGCCTCGCCGCCGCGGCATTCGCCGACCACGATGCGATCCGGTCGCATGCGCAGCGCGTTGCGCACCAGGTCGCGGATCGATACCGCGCCGCGCCCCTCGGCATTGGCCGGGCGCGCTTCCAGGCCGACGTGATGCGCGTGCGCGAGCCGCAGCTCGGCCGCGTCCTCGATCGTGACGATGCGCTCGCCGGCGGGAATCAGGTTCGAGAGCAGGTTGAGCAGCGTCGTCTTTCCCGACCCGGTGCCGCCGGTGACGACGATGTTGCGCCGCGAGCGCACGCACACGGCGAGAAAATCGAGCATCGGCTGCGACAGCGAACCGAGCGCCACCAGGTCTTGCGGGCCGAACAGCCGGCGGTTGAAGCGCCGGATCGTGATCGTCGGCCCGCGCAACGCGAGCGGCGGAATGATCGCGTTCACCCGCGAGCCGTCGGTCAGCCGCGCGTCGACCATCGGCGAACCTTCGTCGATGCGCCGCCCGATCGGCGTCACGATCCGGTCGATCGTCGCGCGCACGGCGTCCTCGCCGGTGAAGGCCGCCGCCGCGCGCTCGAGGCGGCCGTCGCGCTCGACGAAGATCTCATCGGGCGCATTGACCATGATCTCGGTGATCGTCTCGTCGCGCAGCAGCGGCTCGAGCGGCCCGAGCCCGATCGCCTCGTCGAGCACCTGGCGCACCAGCCGCTCGCGATCGACGTCGCCCGGCAGCTCGCGCGCGCCCGCCAGCAGCTCGTGCAGCAGCGCCTGCACTTCGCGCCGCAGCTGCTCGGCGCTCAACTGGCGGATGTCCTGCCGGCGCAGGTCGATGGCGGCGAGCAACTGGCGGTGCAGCAGGCGGCGCCACTCCAGATCGGCGTGCGGCGCCGGATCGCGGTCGTCCGCATGCACCGCTGCGGCCCGCGCGGACGCGACCGGCTCGGATCGTCCGGCGGGTGCGACGACAGGCGATGCAGCGGCGCTGCGCGTTGCGGCATCGTCGTCTCCCTCCGGAGACCCGGTCCGGGGATGCACGCGCAGACGGTAGCCGGCGATCACGATTTCGTCGTCGTCGTCGAGCGGCGCGTACTCGACGATGCGCTCACCGTTGACCCAGGTGCCGCCGAGGCTGCCGAGGTCGATCAGCTTGTAGCCGCTTTCGATGCGGTGGATCTCGGCGTGCGCGCGCGCCACGCGCCAGCTCGGCAGACGCACCGCGCTGTCGGCCTGCCGCCCGATGCGGCCCGGAAAGCGTGTCAGCCGCAGCGCCCTGGGCGCTTCGTTTTCGGCTTCGATGATCAGCGTGAGCATCGGCGTGTGCTCCGTCATTCGGCCATGCGCAGCTGCTCGCGCACCTCGTCGAACCGCTGCGTGCTGCGTTCGAACGCTTCGCGCTGCGCCGGCGTGCCGCCGCCGACGAAGCGCGGCGTGATGAACACGACGAGATCGGTCTTTCGATCGCGGAACTCGCGCGACCTGAACAGCTTGCCGAGGATCGGCAGCTCGCCAAGCGCCGGCACCCGGTCGATCGACTTCGACGACTCTTCGGTAAGCAGACCGGCGATCACCAGCGTCTCGTTCTCGCGCAGGTTGACTTCGGTCTCGGCGCGGCGCTTGAGCAGGCCCGGGACATCCTGCACCTGGATCTCGAAATTGATCGCCGAGATCTCGGTGGCGATCTTCGCGGCGATGACGCCCGTCTCGCTGGCGACCGGGCTCACGTCGAACTTCACGCCGTACTCCTTGAAGCCGACCGACACGGTGCCCAGGCCGCTGGCGAACGGCACCGGCAGCTCGCCGCCGGCGACGAAGCGCGCCGAGCCGCCGCTGCGGCACGACAGCCGCGGCTCGGCCAGAACCACCGCATCGCCGTTCTGCACCAGCAGGTGGATCACCGACGTGATCGAGCTGGCCAGCTCCAGCACGGTCGTGAACGGCGCCACGCGGGCGCGCGTGGCGAACCCGGCGTCGGCGGCAGCACCTCCGGGACGGAACGTGCGGCTGCGATGCAGGTCGCCGATGATGCCGAAGCTCGGGCCCTGCATGCTGCCGCTCCAGCGCACGCCGAGGTCCTCGAGCACGTCGCGGCGCACTTCGAGCATGCGCACGTCCATCTCGATCATCCGCTCGAGGCCGACGCGGCTGATCAGGTTGACCACCTGCGGATAACGCCGCGCGATCTCGCTCATCCGCGTCGCTTCCTCCTCGGAGAGTTCACTTCCCTCGAGCACCACCTTGTCGCCGACGATGCGCGCGCGCACCCGCGTGCCTTCGCCGAGCATCGTGCGGATCTCGGCGAGCAGCCGGTTCGCATCGGCCGGCACGACGCTGATCGCGTAGCTGCTCTCGCCGCCGTCCCTGGTCCACAGGTGCAGCGTGCTTTGACCCGCCGCCTCCGGAATGACCAGAACCTGTCCGCCATCGAGCGCGGTGGCCTGGATCACCTTCCCGTTGCCCACCGCCACACGCTTGAGCTCGCCGGCGCGAATCAGGTGCACCTGACCGACGTACAACTCGATCGCTGTGAGCGGAACCGTGTCGGCGGCAGTTGCCGGGGTGATTGGCAGCAGGGTCAGCGCGGCTGCCAGCACGCGCTGGACGACGTGCTCTCTTGTCGACGATGTCATGGGCGTTCTCGTCAGGGCTTCGCTGGCCTGTGGATCTCGGCGGGTTCGCGCTGCGCTGAGGCGGGAGGTGCCGGCATCGCCGGGGTCGCGAAGCGGTGCAGCGACCAGCCTCCATCGCTTCGCGTCGAGGCCGGCTCGGCGGGCATGCCGGCAGCAGCGTTCGACGCCGGCAGCACGGGTCTCGACAGGGCCGTCGCGGAAACCGTTGCGTCCGCCGGCGCCGTGCGCATCGCCACCAGCGCGCCACGGCCGCCGACGATGATCTCGGGTTCCTGCCTGGCTGGTGCGATGACTGGTGGCGTCATCGCAGGCGGAATGCCCAGCAGCGCGTTCAGGTCGAGCGCACGCTGCCCGAGCGGCTGGCGATCGTCCGGGTGCCGCAGCATCGCAGTCAGCTTGCCGGTGCGCTGCGCGACGATCAGCCGCTGCGCCTGCTCGGGCGAAACTTCGACCGTGATGGCGGTGAAATGACGCATACCGGCCGCGTCATCGGCACCGGCACGCACCTGACGGCCGGTGGCGAGCACCGGCACGTCCTGCATCAGGGCGGCGGTGACCTCTTGCGCAGGCGGCTGGCCGGGCAGGCTCGGCGGGCGCACCGAGAACAGCAGGTCGATGCGATCGCCCGGCTGGAGCATGCCGGAAACCGAATTGACTTCGTCGACCAGCACCGACATCGCACGGATGCCCTGGCGGATGCGGCCGGAGAAGCTGCCGGCGTCGGCACCGACGATCGCGCTGGCCAGCAGCGGCTCGCCGCTGCGCATCGGCGCGTCGAGCCGCGCGCCGATGTGGCGTTCGAAGCGCTCGGGAAGGATCGCACTGCCGGGCAGATAGTCGGCCGGCACGTCGCGCACCGCCATGTTCTCGGGCGCCACCAGCGCGCCGCGTTCGAGGTCGTGCCGCGCGACCACGACCGGCACCATCGCCCGCTTCGGTGCCAGCCGTTCCTTCTCGGCCTCGACCCGTTCGGAGATGTAGCCGCGCGCACCGAACATCGCCAGCACGCCGAACGCCAGCGCGACGCCGAACAACAGCAGACTGCGGCGGCGTTGCCACCATGCCGCGAACGATCGCAGGGAAACGGCGGGGATCTTCATGGCATCGACATCGCATGGGTGAAGCGCTGATAGCGCTCGGCGAAGGCCTCGAACAGGCGTTCGAGCGGACTGTGCGGGCCGGCCGTCAGCGCGAGCACGAACAACGCCAGCACGAGCAGGTATTCGACGGCCGACTGGCCGCGCTGCGCACGGGCCGTCATGGCGTTCTCTCCGGAGCGTTTCTCATCGCCTTCTCCTCATCGCCTCCGCCTCATCGCGGCAGGCGCACGTGGTAGACCACCACGCCGGTGCCCTGGGGCTGTGCATGCAGCGTGACCAGCAGCTCGGCGCCGGCGGCCCGATAGAAGCGCGCGCGATCGCTGCGCCAGGCGAAGGTGCGGCGCACCGCCGGCTGGCGCATCGCCACGAACCCGGCGCGATGCAGATGGCGATCGACGCGCCGCTCCGACTCGTCGATGCCATGGGGCAGGCGCGCGATCAGCGTGTCGGCGCTGCGCGTGCCGTCGGCAGCCCGATCCGTGGACAGAAGCTGGCGGGTGACCTGCGCCTCGGCAGGCAACAGGTTGGCCAACGAGCGGTCGTCGCCCGAACGCAGCGCCGATCCCTTCCACTGCGCGAGCATCCCCTCGCTGCCGCCGAACGGCGATACGCGCAGCTGCAGCGTCTCGAAACCGTCGCCGAGCTGCCTCGACACCACCGACCAGGTGCCATGCTCGACGCGCAGCACCGCCGCGCCATCCGATGCGCGCCACAGCCTTTCGACCCGCGCCAGGGCCTCGGCCGGTTCGAGCGCGCTGGCGACCTCGCTCACCCGCACGCTACGGCCGGCGAGCTCGCCGTCGGGCAGCACCAGCCGCCGGACATCGACTCCCGGCGCGAGCGCCTCCGGCACGCCGGCCGGCGGCGGTGCAGCAGTAACCGGCGCAGTCGTCATCCCGAAGGGCAGCGCAAGCACCAACGCGGCACCGGCGGGCGCAATGCGTCCGCGCAACGCCGCGGCGGCGCGCGCCCCCGGCGGGACCGCAGCGCCCTCGGGTCGCGGCGTCGTTGCGCGGTTCATGGCGCGATCCGGTCGGCGGGCACCAGGTCGACGTCGATCCATTGCGGCCGGAACGACGATGCCTGGGGCTCCAGCCCTGCCAGGTCCATCAGCGCGAGCGTCCAGCGCGTCAGCTGGTAGCCGATCGTGATCTGCGCCTCGTGGACCGGATCGATCCGGCGACCTTGGCCGACTCGCGCCTCGACCCGATGCTCGGCGCTGCCGTACGGCCCCGACGCGTGCCAGGCGTCGGTGAGCACCGCGGCGCGCGCCTGCATCGTGAGCGGCAGCGATTCGAGTCGCGCGAGCCGCTCGTTGCCGGCCTGGCTCGGGGATACGCGCACTCGTACGCGCGCCTCGGCCATGCCGCCGCTGATCGACAACCCGAAACGCGCCGGTCCGGCCAGCCGATCGAGGATCGCGGCGATGCCGCCGCCTGCGCGGCCGACGGCGGTCGCGCGTCCCGCATCGAAGCGGGGTGAGGCGAGCGACGCGGTGACGTCGGAGAACCGCTCGAGCAACGGCGTGCCGAGCCGGTCGGTCCACAGCACGTTGCGCTCCTGCGCCGGCGCCGCGTCGGTGAGCAAGTCGCCGCTCAGGATCTCGCGATCGATGCGCCCGAAGTGGCGTCTGCGCGTCTCGTCGGTCAGCGCCGCATGCGAGGCCGCATCGGCGCAGGCGCGCGGGCGCACGGTGCACTCGAAGGCGAGCGTGCGCGAGGCCGCGATCGTGGCCTGCTGCATCGACTGGAACTTGCCCAGCAGCACCACCAGCAACGCCAGCGGAATCAGCACCGCGGCGGCCACCAGGGTCTCGACCAGCGCCTGCCCGCGCTGCCTGCGGCACTCAGTGCGCATAGGCCGCCGCCGCCGCGCGCTGCGCGTCCGTGGGTTGCGCCAGACGTACCTGCCAGTACGGGTTGTACAGGCTTGCGTATTCGATGCGCTCGGGCACGCCGGGTGGGCGCCTGAAGTAGGCTTCGCCCACCGCCATGGCCCACAGGCGGTTGCCGGCGTAGCGCTCGAACAGGCGCAGCCGTCCGATGCCGACGTTGGTCACGTTGGCGGTGCGCACGTTCGCCGCCTCGCTGCGCGCGAGCACCACCACCTGTGTGACCGGAAATCGCTGCTGCGCAAGCGCCGCATAGTCGAGCTCGCGCACCCGTTCGAGGCCACCGTAGCGCGCGAAGCCCGCATGGCCGTGTCCTGCCATCTCCGCGCCTGCCAGCGCAGTGGCGGCGGCGTTGTCGGACGTATTGCCGGGATCGCCCAGCACCGCATGCCGGGGCGCATCGTCGGTCGCCTCGGCGCCGCCCCAACCCACCGGCAGCCATTCGCGCTCGCGGCAGCTCGAGAAGAAGCCGCTGCGCCGGGTGTTGTGGATCGAACCGGTGTCGACCGCCTCCCAGCGCTCGAGGTCCGGCGCCATCGCGGTGCCGCCGCGCTTGCGCCACCAGCGGAACCAGCGGTCGACGTTGCCGGTGGTACCGAAGCACGACGAGGGCAGCAGCAACAGCCGCAGATCGTCGTTGCGCGGACCCTTGACGAACGGATCGAGCGAGTCGGTAACCACGCCAAGCAGGCGGCGGCGTTCGTCGTCGCTCTCGTGGCGCCGCGTGAAGCGCTGGAACGCTCCGGCATCGCCGAGGGCGAATGCGAAGAACCCCGGGTCGTTGGCGCGCGCGATCTCGTTGGCCACGGCGCCCAGCCCGAACGCATCGGCGGACAGCTGCAGCGCCTCCTGGCTGCGCTGCAGCAGCGACTTGTAGCCGACGCCCGGCGCCGCGCGCGCCTCGATCTCGTCGGCCGCGGTGCGCTCGGTGAGCTCGCGCGCATTGGCAGCCATCGAGGCAGCCGCAGACAACACCGGCGCGACCGGTGGATACACGGCAGCGAGCATGCGAGCGTTGGTCGTGAAGCGCTCGAAATACTTCGCCCACGAAGTGAGCGTCACCGCCTGCGCCACCGCCACCTCCTGGGCGACGATCGCGCGATTGGAGTACGCGTGGAAGTTCAGCACGCGGGCACGCCAGAGCGCGGCGCTGTAGGCGGCCGCGTCGGCCGCGGTGTTCAGCCGCAGCTTCGCGGCCGAGACCTGCCCGGTGCCGAACATGAAGAACAGCCCGAGCAGCCCGACGAACAACAGCACGAGCGCGAGCACCAGCGCCTGTCCACGCTGGCGGCACGGAGCGCCGATCGTGTGCATCGCAGCAGCCGCCTGCCCTGAGCTTGCGCGCTCAGCGGTTGTTGGCGTCGTAGTTATCGAGCCCCTTGCGGGTGTTGGCGTTGGTGGACGCGGTGGTCGCGTTGGTCTGCGCGTTGCCGATCGCGGTGGATGCGGTCTGGCCCGAGACCTCGAGCGCCAGCCCCGCGGTCTGGTTGCGGATCGTCTGTCCGAACAGCGTGTAGACGCCGATGGCGGCAACCGCGATCAACGCGACGACGATGATGTACTCGGTCATCCCTTGCCCGGCGTGTCGGCGAACCGCGCCGAGGCGCGTAGCTGCGGGGTCAGCTGCGTAATCGGACAGCGAGGATCTGCGTTCGGTTTTCATGTCGATCTCCTGTGCGTATATCGAGAGCCGCACGGAGATTTATAGGCGCAAGCGCGTGCCGCGAACATTCGACGCAGAGCCTAATCCTTCGGCTGATCCGCCACGGCCATGTGTTCGCTTGCGCCGCGCGGCGATTCGGGCGTCACTTCCGATGCTGATTCAGGAGAGACTGGCCGGTAATCCGGGATCCGGCTTCCCGGAAACCGGATTACCGGTAAACTGCCGAGATCCGGCAATCGCAAGAGGAAGCAGTCATGGAACTGGTGAAACTGGGCAAGAAGGGCCAGGTCACGATTCCGAAGTCCGTTCTCCGGGCGACCGGCATTCCGGACGAAGCGCCGCTATTGATCGAAACGACGCCTGACGGAGCGATCGTGCTGCGCCAGGCGGCGGTCTACCCGATCGAGCTCTACACCGAAGATCAGCTCGCGGAGTACGAGAAGCACAACACCATTGCGGCGGAACTGGAGCGCAAGGTCGAGGCGCTGGTGACAAGACGCCGGAAGAAGGCGTAGATGCGCCTGTTCCTGGACGCGAACGTGCTGTTCAGCGCCGCCCACCGGGAGACGGGCTCGGTACGCGCATTCTTCGTGCTCGCGAACGCTGGCATTTGCGAACTCGTATCGTCGGCCTACGCAGTGGAGGAGGCGAGGCGCAATCTCGTGCGCAAGTACCCGCAACGCCGCGCGGATCTGCAGGCACTGACCGCCACGCTGGCGATCTGCGGCGAGGCCAGCCGGGAAACGCTCGCGTGGGCCGGACAGCATGGCCTGCCGCAGAAGGATGTGCCGATCCTTGCCGCGGCGGCGCAGGCACGCGTACATATCCTGGTTACAGGCGACCGCACCGACTTCGGTCACCTGTATCGCAAGACGCTGCGCGGCGTGGGCATCCTGCCGCCCGCGACCGCGCTGGAGGCCGTGCTCGCCGCCCAAGAAAAAGGCCGGCGCTGAGGCCGGCCTTCCCTGCTCCGCGAAGCCGCCGCCAGTGCGGCAGCTGCGCGCGGATCGCTACCGTTCAGGCTGCCTTCTTGCCGCCCTTGCCTTCGAAGAACTGCGCGTCCTCGGTCGAGCCCTTGAGCGCCGCGGTCGAGGCTTCGCGCTCGACCGTGGTGGTCACCGCGTCGAAGTAGCCGGTGCCGACCTCGCGCTGGTGCTTCACCGCGGTGAAGCCGCGCTCGGCCGCCGCGAACTCGGCTTCCTGCAGCTCGACGAACGCGCTCATCTGCTTGCGCGCATAGCCGTGGGCCAGGTTGAACATGCTGTAGTTCAGCGCGTGGAAGCCGGCCAGCGTGATGAACTGGAACTTGTAGCCCATCGCGCCCAGTTCGCGCTGGAACTTCGCGATCGTGTCCTCGTCGAGGTTCTTCTTCCAGTTGAACGACGGCGAGCAGTTGTAGGCGAGCATC
>JAHDYE010000081.1 GCA_023383035.1 Burkholderiaceae bacterium
CGCCGGCATGATCGCCAGCCCGTCGGCGCCGTCGGTGAGGTTCACCGCGTTGCTGGTGCCCACGATCACCAGGTAGGTCAGCACGATGAAGCCGAACACGCCGAGCGGATAGGCGACGTTCTTGAAGAACGGCACGATCAGGTCGGCCTGCGCCGGCAGCCCGGTGCTGAAGCCGCTGCCCACCCATTGCGCGAACAGCGACACGGCCTGCGCGTTGGACTGCGCCGGTACCGCGAAAGCGAGCGCGATCGCCGCCGCCAGCCCGATCACCGACTGCCACAGGTATTTCTCGCGCGCCGACATGCCCTTCGGATCGCGGTGCACGACCTTGCGGTAGTCGTCGATCCAGCCGATCCAGCCGAAGCCGATCGTCACCACCAGCACGATCCACACGAAGCGGTTGCTCAGGTCGGCCCACAGCAGCGTCGCGGTGCCCACCGAGATCAGGATCAGCGCGCCGCCCATGGTGGGCGTGCCGGACTTGGTCAGGTGCGTCTGCGGGCCGTCGGCGCGCACCGCCTGGCCGATCTTCATCGCGGTGAGCTTGCGGATCAGCGACGGACCGAAGATCAGCGCGATCGACAGCGCGGTCAGCGTCGCCAGCACCGCGCGCAGCGTGATGTAGCCGAACACCGAGAAAGCGCGGATGTCCTTCGCCAGCCACTGCGACAGCTCCAGCAGCATCAGTGGCGCCCCTGCGCCGGCGCGCCGGCGAGCGCGGCGACCACGCGTTCCATCTTCATGAAGCGCGAGCCCTTGACCAGCACGGCGGCGCCGGCTTCGCACAGCGCACGCGCGCGCGCCACCAGCGCCTCGACGGTGTCGAAGTGCTCGCCCGACGGGCCGAACGCGGCCACGCTGTCGCGCGTGGCCTGGCCGAGCGCGAGCAGGTGCGCGATGCCGCGCTCGCGCGCATAGGCGCCCACCTCGCGGTGGAACTGCGGACCCTGCACGCCCACTTCGCCCATGTCGCCGAGCACCAGCACGCGTTCGCCGTCGCAGGCGGCGAGCGCGTCGATGGCGGCGCGCACCGAGTCGGGGTTGGCGTTGTAGCTGTCGTCGATCAGCGTGGCGCCGCTCGCCGCGCGCAGCCGCGCCATGCGCCCGACGCCGGGCCGGAAGCGCGCCAGCCCTTCGGCGATGGCCGCGGCACCCACGCCCATCGCGCTGGCCGCGGCGGCCGCCGCCAGCGCGTTGCGCACGTTGTGCGGCCCGTCGATCGCCAGGCGTACCTCGAGCGGCGCCCCTTGCAGCTCGAGCACGAAGCCGTCGGGCCGTGCGTCGGGGGCCGCGCGCACCGGAAAGCGCGCGCTCGCGCCGCCGTCCAGGCCGAACTCGATGCACCGGCGCGCGCCGGCCAGCTCGCGCCACAGCGGCGCCTGCGCGTCGTCGCCCGGGTAGACCGCGATGCCGTCGCCGCCGAGCGCGGCGATCGACGCGCCGTTCTCGCGCGCCGAGCCTTCGACGCCATGCAGGAACTCCTGGTGCTCGCGCTGCGCGTTGGTCACCACCGCGACCGTGGGCAGCGCCAGCGACGCCAGCCACGCGATCTCGCCCGGATGATTGGTGCCGAGCTCGATCACCGCCGCGCGATGCGCGTCGTTCAGCCGCAGCAGCGTCAGCGGCACGCCCACGTCGTTGTTCAGGTTGCCGCGCGTGGCCAATCGCTGCGCCTCGCCGAGCTGCGCGGCGAGGATCGCCGAGATCATCTCCTTCACCGTGGTCTTGCCGTTGGCCCCGGCCACGGTGGCCAGCGGCAGCGCGAAGCGCCGGCGCCAGCCGCACGCCAGCTCGCCCAGTGCGCGCCGGGCATCGGTCACGCGGATCGCCGGCACGCGGATGCCGGGCACCCAGCGCTCGAACAGCACTGCCGCGGCGCCGGCCGCCTGCGCCTGCGCGAGGAAGTCGTGTGCGTCGAAGCGATCGCCACGCAGCGCGACGAACAGGTCGCCGGCCGAGATGCTGCGCGTGTCGGTGGAGACGCCGTTCACGCGCGTCGTGCCGTCGCCGTAGAGCTGTCCGGCCGACAGCCAGCCGAGGGCCCGACGCAGCTCAAACACACGCACCCTCCTGGCGCTGCGCGAGGCAGCGCCGCGCCACCTCGGCGTCGGAGAACGGCAGGCGCTGGCCGCCGATCTCCTGCCAGGTCTCGTGCCCCTTGCCGGCGATCAGCACCACGTCGTTGGGCCCGGCCGCCGCGAGCGCGCTGCGGATCGCCTGTTCGCGATCGAGCTCGGTGAGCCAGGGCTCGCGCATGAAACCCGCACGGATGTCGGAGACGATGCGAAACGGGGTCTCGCTGCGCGGATTGTCGCTGGTGACCACGACGCGATCGGCGAAGCGCTCGGCGACCATGCCCATGATCGGGCGCTTGCCGGCATCGCGGTCGCCGCCGGCGCCGAACACGCACCACAGCGCGCCGCCGCGCGCGTCGGCGCCCGGGCGCAAGGCCTGCAGCACGTTGAGCAGCGCGTCGGGCGAATGCGCGTAGTCGACCACCACCAGCGGACCGCCGTCGAGGGCGATGCGCTCCATGCGTCCGGGCAGGGGCCGCAGGTTCTCCAGCGCCTGCATCGCCTCGTCGAACGACATGCCCAGCGACAGCCAGACCGCGGCGACCGCCATCGCGTTGACCACGTTGAACTGCCCGACCAGACGCAGCGAGATCTGCGCGCGGCCCCAGTCGCCGCCGACCGACACGCGGGCACCGTCGCGCTCTTCCTCGATCTGGTAGGCCGACAGCTTGCGCTGCGCGCGCCAGCCATGCTCGCCCGGCAACCGGCCGAACGCCACCGTGCGCACCGGCTCGGGCAGCGCATCGAGCAGCGTCGCGGCCACCGGATCGTCGCCGTTGACGATCGCGATGTGCAGCCCCGGCCACTGGAACAGACGCTGCTTGGCCTGCAGGTAGGCGGCCTCGGTCTCGTGATAGTCGAGGTGATCGCGCGAAAGGTTGGTGAACACGGCGACGACGATGCGCGTGCCTTCCAGGCGTGCCTGGTCCAGCCCGATCGACGATGCCTCCATCGCCACCACTTCGACCCCGGCCGCGGCGAACGCGGCGAGCATGCGCTGCAGCGCGACCGCGTCAGGGGTGGTCAGGCCGAACGGCTCGAGCGTGGCGCTCGCGTCGCCGGGCGCGAAGATGCCGCTGCCGAGCGTGCCGACCACCGCAGCACGGCGGCCGGCCTGCGCCAGGCCACGCGCGATCCACTGCGTGCAGCTGGTCTTGCCGTTGGTGCCGGTCACCGCGACCACTTCGAGGCGTTCGCTCGGCCGCCCGTAGTACTCGGCGGCGATCGGCCCGGCGAGCGCCTTCAGGCCGGGCACCGCGCGACCCGCCACCGCGCCGGTGCCGACCGCGCGTCCGTCGTCCTCGTAGAGCACCGCGGCGGCGCCGCGCGCGATCGCCTGGTCGATGTAGTCGCGCCCGTCGTGGCTGGCGCCCCGCCACGCGACGAAGGCATCGCCCGGCCGCACCGCGCGGCTGTCGGCGACCAGCGCGGCGCCCGGTGCGAGCACCTCGAGCAGCCATTGCCCGAGCGATACGGCGAGCGCCGCCTGCCGCCCGGAATCCTCGGTCACATGCTCTCCTTCACCGCCTCGGCCGGCACCACCAGTTGCGCCAGCGGCGCATCGGGCGGCACCCGCAGCGTGCGCAGCGAGTCGCCGACGATGCGCGCGAACACCGGCGCCGCCACCTGTCCGCCGTAGTATTTTCCCGCACCCGGCTCGTCGACCATCACCGCGACGATCACGCGCGGATCCGAGACCGGCGCAAAGCCGACGAACGACGACAGGTACTTGTTGACGTACTTGCCGCCCTCGCGCTTGTGCGCGGTGCCGGTCTTGCCGGCCACGCGATAGCCGGCGATCTGCGCCTGCGGCGCCGTGCCCCCCGGGCCGGCGGCCAGCTCGAGCATGTGCCGCACCGCACGCGCGGTCTGCACCCCGACCACGCGCTCGCCCTGCGGCGGCGCGTCGATCTTGTACATCGTGAGCGGCAGCAGCTCGCCGTCGCCGGTGAACACCGTGTACGCGCGCGCCAGCTGCAGCAGCGACACCGACAGCCCGTAGCCGTACGACATCGTCGCCTGCTCGATCGGGCGCCAGCTGCGGTACGGTCGCACGCGCCCGGCCACCGCGCCGGGAAAACCGATGCGCGGCGCCTGCCCCAGGCCGAGCGCGGTGTACATCTCCCACATCTTCTGCGCCGGCATCGTCAGCGCCAGCTTCGCGGTGCCCACGTTGGACGACTTCTGCACCACTTCCTCGACGGTCAGCGCGCCGTGCGGATGCGCATCGCCGATCGTGTGGGCGCCGATCGTCAGCCGGCCCGGCGCGGTCTGGATCACCGTGTCGGGCCTGACCTTGCCCAGCTCCAGCGCCAGCGCCGCGGTGAACGGCTTCATCGTCGAGCCCGGCTCGAAGGTGTCGGTGATCACGCGGTTGCGCAGCTGCGCGCCCGAGAGCTCGCCGCGCTGGTTCGGGTTGTAGGTAGGCCAGTTCGCCAGCGCCAGCACCTCGCCGCTGCGCGCGTCGATCACCACCGCCGCGCCCGCCTTCGCCTTGTGCGCGCGCACCGCCTCGCGCACCGCCTCGAAGGCGAGGAACTGGATCTTGCCGTCGATCGACAGCGCGAGGTCGTTGCCGTTGTGCGGCTCGCGCACCGCACCGACGTCCTCGATCACGCGCCCGAGCCGGTCGCGGATCACCCGCCGGCTGCCTGAACGGCCCGCCAGGTCGACGTTCTTCGCCAGCTCCACGCCTTCCTGGCCGACATCTTCCACGTTGGTGAAGCCGACCACGTGCGCAAACGTCTCGCCCTGCGGGTAGTGGCGCTTGTACTCGCGCTGCTGGTGCACGCCGGGAATCTTCAGCGCCGCGACCTGCTCGGCCACCGCGGCCTCGACCTGCCGCTTGAGGTACACGAAGCTGCCGTCCTCGGCGAGCTTGCGCGCGAGCTCGCGGCGCTCCAGGCCGAGCAGTTTCGCCAGCGCCGCGAGCCGCTGCGGATCGGCCTCGACCTCGTCGGGGATCGCCCACACCGCGCGCGCCGGCAGGCTCGACGCGAGCACCACGCCGTTGCGGTCGAAGATCTTGCCGCGCGAGGCGGGCAGCTCGAGCGTGCGCGTGTAGCGCAGCTCACCCTGCTTCTGCAGGAAGTTCTGCGAGAACACCTGCAGCCAGACCGCGCGCGCGCCCAGCGCCACGAACGCGAGCGCCACCAGCAGCATCACCACCTGCGAGCGGTAGGCCGGCAGCTTCACCCGCAGCAGCGGGTTCGATGCGAACGGCACGTTGCGCCCGGCGTTGCGGCTCATCACCGCGCGCCCGCCTGCCTGCCGCGCGCCTGAACCGGAGCCGGCTTGCCCCTGGCGGCCGGCAGCTCGGGCAGCGGCGTGCCGAGCCGCACGATGCGATCGACCGGATCCATCACGAGGTGCAGCGTGCGCTCGGGCGAAATCGACTCCATCGCCAGTTCGCGGCGCGCCTTGGTGTCGATCAGCGACGCCTTCGCGAGCGCGGTCTGTTCCACCTGCAGCTGGTTCCAGCGCACGTCGAGCTGCGCGGCCTGGGCCTGCGCGCGCTCGACGTCGACGAACAGCTTGCGCGCGCGATGCTGCGAGGTCACCAGGCCGAGTGCGCAGGCCACCAGCAGGGCGGTCAGGAGAATGTTCGCGCGGGTCATGTCGGCGTCCTCGGGATGCGGTTCAGAGGCGCTCGGCCACGCGCAGCACGGCCGAACGTTCGCGTGGGTTGGCCGGGCGCGGGCGGTGCCGCGCGCGCGGCGCGCCGGCTGCCGCCGGTCGCGGCAGCACGCGGCCGAGCATGCGCAGGCGCGGCGCCGCCACGGGCTGCGCCACGCCGGTCACGGGATCGCGCGGAGCGTCGCGCCCCGCTTCGTGGGCAATGAACTGCTTGACCATCCGGTCTTCCAGCGAATGAAAGCTGATGACGACCAGTCGCCCGCCCGGCGCCAGGCGCGCGACCGACTTCGCAAGAACTATCGCGAGCTCCTCGAGTTCCTGATTGACGTGAATCCGTAGAGCCTGAAAGGTGCGGGTGGCCGGGTCCTTGCCCGTCTCCGTCCGACCCCGAGGGCGCCGGACGGCATCCGCCACGAGCGCGGCAAGCTCTCCGGTAGTCCGAAGCGCCTCGTCACCGGCATCCCGGCGGCGAGCAGCAATCGCCGCTGCAATGCGAACAGCAAACCGTTCTTCCCCATAGTCCCTCAGCACCCTCGCGATGTCTTCTTCGGTCGCGGCCAGCAGCCAGTCGCGCGCGGTTATGCCGCGCGTGGGATCCATGCGCATGTCGAGCGGCCCGTCGGCGCGGAAGCTGAAGCCGCGCGCCGCGTCGTCGAGCTGCGGTGAGGAGACGCCGAGATCGAGCAGCACGCCGTCGACCCGGTCGAGGCCGTGCGCGTCGAGCACCGCGTCGAGTTCCGAGAAGCGCGCGTGCGCGATCGCGAAGCGCGCATCGCGCCAGGTGCGCGCCACTGCGACCGCCTGCGGATCGCGATCGATCGCGAGCAGCCGGCCCGCGGGACCGAGCCGCGCAAGGATCGCGCCGCTGTGTCCGCCGCGCCCGAACGTGCAGTCCACGTAGCGGCCGTCCGGCCGGATCGCGAGCGCGTCGATCGCCGGCGCGAGCAGCACCGCCTGGTGGCCGTAACCGGTTGCGCGCGCGTCGACCTGGGGATCACGGTCGGTGGCCACCGTTCAGAAGTTGAAGTTCGCGATGGCTTCGGGCATGCCTGCCGCGATCGCCTCGCGTTCCCTGGCGGCCAGGATTGCGCTGTCCCAGATCTCGAAGTGGCTACCCATGCCGAGCAGCATCACCTCGCGGGTCAGCGACGCCGCGCTGCGCAGCTCGGGCGAGATCAGGATCCGCCCGGTCGCGTCCATGTCCACGTCGAGCGCGTTGCCGAGGAAGATCCGCGTCCAGGCGCGGGCGCCGATCGGCATGGCGGCCAGCCGTTCGCGGTGCGTCTGCCAGACCGGACGGGGAAACATCAACAGGCAACCGTCCGGATGGCGTGTTAGCGTGAGCAAGCCCTCACATTCGGCAGTCAGGGCATCGCGATGCCGGGTCGGAATCGTCATCCGACCCTTCGCATCGAGCAGCAGCGCAGAACTTCCCTGGAACATGCCTTGGCGACCCGGCCTCGTTCGGGACGATGCGCCCTGTTTGGGGGCCTTTCATCCCACTAAATTGCACTAATCTGCACGAGGCGCCACTTTACGGAAAAGCGACAGGCAAGGCAAGCTGCGTGAAGGGTTTTTCCTTGTCGTAACAAATACTTAAGCGGAACTTAAGATCTGCGGTCTGAGCAACATGCAAAAATTCCTCATTTAATGAGGAACTTGGGCATAATACCGAACGTGATTTCTAGGAATGACCGGCGATCCGGTCCGACGAACGGCGGCGAGCAGCGGAAGTGGAGCGGGTCTGTAGGCCGGATTCTGTGCGCCGGCGTACCGGCGTGACGACCATTCGTCTGGGCGGCCGGTTACCCGGCCGCTCGAGCCATCTACCCGCACGCTCGGACGGGCCGTCCTGTGCAGCCCGAAAGCTGCGCGCGTGCCTATTCGATGTTGCTCCGGATGGGGTTTGGCATGCCGGGCGTGTCGCCACGCCCGCGGTGAGCTCTTACCTCGCCGTTTCACCCTTGCCGTCGGCGCCGGCGAACCGGCAGCCGCTTGGGCGGTGTGCTTTCTGTTCCACTTTCCGTCGCCTCGGGCCTCGCGACCCGCGGCGCCTGGCCGTTAGCCAGCATCCTGCCCTGCGGAGTCCGGACCTTCCTCCGGCTGCGGCACCAGCGTGCCGTCGCCCGCGGTCGTCCGACCCGCTCCGTCGAGGATTTTACGCTGCGCGCGCCATCCGTCCAATCGCCCAGGCCGATGATCGGGCGCCGTGTGACTTTCTTCGCTGCCGTGCATAAGTGGTAGTGGCCCAATGGCACATGTTCCTGAGTTGCATGGCGAGCCGCATTGCGACATTGTGCTCACACGATACGATCCACACTGAACAACGGTTTCCCGTTCCTTCCACCCTGCGATCCCCCGAAAACGTTTAGAGGAAATTGGCAATGGCGTTGATGCTCGAGATCACCAAGGCCGACGGTTCCGTCGCCCGCACTCCCCTGCAAAGCCAGGCGACCAAGGTCGCCGCGTGGCCGGGCGGGAAAGTGCGCGTCATCGACACCGCAACCGGCAAGTCACCGGCGAATCTCACCGCGAAACGGGTTGGCGACTCGCTGATCGTCGACAACCTTCCGGAAGGCAAGACGGTCGAGATCACGAAGTTCTACACCGACTGCTCGCCGGCCACGCCGTGCGCGCTGGTGATCGACCCGGCTGACGCCGCCCAGGCCGCGACCATCACGCAGTCCTCACCGCCGATCGCGACGCTGGGCGAGAACCAGGCGCTGATCTACGGGTCGACGTCGGGCAGCGGCGCGGCGGCCGCCGCGCCGGCCGGTGGTGGCCTCTCGACGGGCGCCGTGCTGGCCGGCCTGGCGCTGGTCGGCGTCGCGGCGGCCGCGGGCGGCGGCGGTGGCGGGGGCGGCGGCAGCACGCCGGCGCCCGACACGACGCCGCCGAACGCGCCGGTGGTGAACACCGTCGCCGGCGATAGCGTCGTCAGCGCCGCCGAAGCGGCCGCGGGCGTGGCCGTTGCGGGAACCGCGGAGGCCGGCTCGACGGTGACCGTGACCTGGGGTTCGACGGTCAAGACCGCCACCGCGGACGGGAACGGCAACTGGAGCGTGAATTTCTCGCAAGCCGAACTGCCCGCCACCGGCCCGAGCACCGTCAGCGTGACGGCGCGCGATGCAGCCGGCAACGTGAGCAGCGCGACCCAGCAGGCGGTCACGATGGATACGGGTGCGCCCGACACGACGGCGCCGGCTGCGCCGGTGATCGCAGCCGTGGCCGGCAACGACGTGGTCAACAACGCCGAAGCCACGGCCGGCGTGGCGGTTTCCGGCACCGCCGAGGCAGGCTCGACGGTGAGCGTCACGTGGGGCTCCAGCGTCAAGACCGCGACAGCGGACGGGTCCGGCAACTGGAGCGTGAACTTCGCGGCCGGCGAACTTCCCGCCGACGGCAACACCACGATCAGCGCGACCGCGACTGACGCTTCCGGCAACGAGAGCACTGCCGGCACGCATGCGGTCGCCATCGATACGACGGCGCCCGGCGCGCCGACCGCCAATGTGGCGCTGGATGGAATGGTTTCCGGTGTCGCCGAAGCCGGCAGCACGGTGACGATGGGCGAGCAGTCGGTGACCGCCGACGCCACGACCGGCGCCTACCAGTTCGCCACCGCGCTCGCATCGGGCGCCAGCGCCACCGTCATCGCCACTGATGCGAACGGCAATGCCAGCCCCGGTGCCGACGTGACGGCGGGTACCTACGAAATCGGGACCGCGGGCGCCGACGTCATCGTCGCGGGCACGACCGCGTTCGTCGACGGCGGCGCCGGTAGCGATGTGCTGGTTGGCGGTGCTGGCGGCAGCGTCCGGAACTACCAGTTCGAATACTGGAATACGCCCGACGCGGGCCCCCACTACTACAACGAAAACGGCCTTCTCGTGACCTTCAGCGCGACGACGGCGACCGGCTGGACAGTCGGCACATCGCCGTCTCAAGTCGAGGTCGGGCCTGCCAGTCTGGTTCAGTACACCGGCGGCCGCGCCGTTGCCGACGGAGAACCGGCGATCAACGTGTTGAACAATGCGCGGGGCGGCGCGACCGACGACCTCTCCGGTGGCGGCGGGCGCTACGCCTGGGATACCGTTCGAAACAACAATTCGGGGGGAACCACGCTCTCCCAGCAGGTGCTGACAGAAGCAGGTGCGCAGTACACGCTCACGATGCAGGTGTCGAACAACGACCACAACACCTCGCTGGAAGTGCGCTGGGGCGGCGAGTTGCTCGGGTTCTACGACAGCGTTACGAACAGTTGGACTTCCGGCACAGCGCCCAGCGGCTTTGACTCTGCTGATCCTGTCGCTACCCCTGAGAATCCTGCCCTCATCAATTCACGCGAAACCTGGACCTGGACGGTGAACGCTGCCGCGGCAACCACCGCGCTCGAAATCCGTGCCTATTCTGCGGCAGGAGATGACGGCCAGGGCATGATGATCGATCGCGTCACGCTCGATGCAGCCACTGCGGACGGCGGCGAGACGCTGGTCGGGGGCGCCGGCACCGACCTGCTGTTCGGCCAGGAAGGCGACGATACGCTCTACGGCGGCGCACTGGGTGATACCGCAGCCACCGCCAATGGCGTAGCCGATACTTTCGTCTATTCGATGCGTGCGGACAATGGCGACGACGTGATCAAGGACTTCCAGGTCGGCATCGACCGGATTTTCTTGGTCGATGCGCTCGACACGGTTCTCGCTGGCTCCCAGATTCCGCACGCCGACAGCAATCCTGCTACTACAGACCCTGCCCCAGGGACAACCACGGCCAACTCCGACACCAATCTGTCGTTCGCGGACTTCGTGTCCCCTGGCAGCACCAGCCAGTATCTGACCGTGACCGACGAGGGCGGCTCGGTGAAGCTGAGCTTCTTCGGCGGCAGCACCGACGGCGTCAACGCGACGGAACTTGGCTCGGTCGTGCTCGAAGGCGTCGCGTACACTGGTCAGTCGGTTCAGGACTTGTTCACCTCGAACGTGCTGGTCGCCACGATGGATGGCTTCCATGCCGGCCTGCTGACGGCTCCCGTCTGATCCGTTGCGGTGCCACGCCGGTGCGTCCGGCGTCCTCCGACGAACCCGTCGTTACGCAAGTGACGGCGGGTTTCTTTCTTCTCGTTCCCGGCGCGCGCGCCTGAACACCACCGGATCGTCGTAGAACGCCGGATCGGCATTGGCCGGCCACCAGCCGGGCACCCCGAGCAGGGGCAGCGGGCACAGCTTCGCGACGCGCAGCGTCTCCGGCTGCAGTCGCGTCGCGACCATCGCATCGAGCGCGTCGCCGCACTGGCCCGCGGGCGAATCCGGCGGAAGCTCGACGACCCAGGCATGCGCGCACATCGCCTTGTACGGAGCAAGCAGCTTCTCGCATAGGTCGTGGCCCAGCACCCGCACCGTGACACCGCCGACGACGAAGCGTTCGCGCCCGTCGACGAACAGCGCCCGCCAGTCACGGCAGCACAGGCAGGCGGCGAGCGACGGATCGCGACAGACGAACAGTGCACCGTTCTCGTCGAGCAGCGTCGCGGCATCGCGCAGCGCACCGCGGCCGGTACCGCTGCCCGCGCACGCGGCGAGCGCCTCGCCGTGCAGCCGGTTCAGGCGGGCCTTGATGCGCGGGAACGCCAGCCAGGCCAGCGCATTGAACCAGTCGTGCAGCATGCCCGGACCGTGCACGCGCGTCGGCACCGCGCCCGATTCGCCGATCGAGCATTCGTAGGCCGTCGCCGCGGCCAATCGCGCCTCGACGAAGCGCAGCGGCAGGCCGGCTTCGGTACGCACGCCGCGCGCCGTGGCGAAGCCGTTCAGCAGCACAAGGTCGATACGGCCTGCCGGGCGCGGATCGCTGCGCGCGGCCCACGGCTGAAAAGGATCGAACCACACGGCATCGAGACCGTCGGCGTGTTCCCTCTCCGACCATGCGCCTGTGCGTCGCACATCCGACGATGCGCCGTCACATTCCATGTCCGACTACGCCGCCACCTGCGGATCAACGCGCCAGCTTCCACGCGAGCGTCTCGCCCCCGGCCAGCGGCACGATGCGGTCGGCGCCGAACGGCAGCGATTCCGGCACGGTCCAGGTTTTGCGGCGCAACGTGACGCGCGTCGTGTTGCGCTGCAGCCGGTAGAAGTCCGGCCCGTTGAAGCTCGCGAACGCCTCGAGCCGCTCGAGCGCCCCCATCTGCTCGAACGCCATCGCGTACAGTTCGAGCGCGTGCGGCGCGGTGTAGCAGCCCGCGCAGGCCGAGGCATGCTCCTTCAGGCGCGCCGCGTGCGGCGCGCTGTCGGTGCCGAGGAAGAAGCGCGGGTTGCCGCCGGTGGCCGCTTCGAGCAGCGCGCGGCGGTGCTCCTCGCGCTTGAGCACCGGCAGGCAGTACCAGTGCGGCCGCAGACCGCCGGCGAAGATCGCGTTGCGGTTGTACAGCAGGTGATGCGCGGTGATGGTCGCGGCCAGCGGTCCGCTCGCCTGCGCGACGTACTGCGCCGCCTGGCGTGTGGTGATGTGCTCGAACACGATGCGCAGCGCCGGGAAGTCGCGCCGCAGCGGTTCGAGCACGGTGTCGATGAACACCGCCTCGCGATCGAACACGTCGACGGCCGGATCGGTGACTTCGCCGTGCACCAGCAGCGGCATGCCCGCGCGCTGCATCGCCTCCAGCACCAGCCGGGTGCGTCGCAGGTCGGTGACGCCGGCGTCGGAGTTGGTGGTCGCGCCGGCCGGATAAAGCTTGACCGCGACGACCCGGCCGCTGTCGGCCGCACGTTGGATCTCGTCGGCCGGCGTGTTGTCGGTCAGGTACAGCGTCATCAGCGGCTCGAAGGCCGCGCCCGGCGGCAGCGCATCGAGGATGCGTCGGCGATACGCGAGCGCCTGCTCGACGGTGGCCACCGGCGGGCGCAGATTCGGCATCACGATCGCGCGCGCGAACTGCGCGGCACTGGCGCCGACCACCGCGCGCAGCGCATCGCCGTCACGCAGGTGCAGATGCCAGTCGTCGGGACAGGTCAGCGAGATCGAGTCCACGTTCGGCTCCGGTGCAGCGTCACGGCGTCATCAGGGGCAGGTCGGCGGGGTCGAACCGGCGGCATGCGTCGATGCGACAGCGTCGCTCAGGCGGCCTGCGCCGGCAACAGCACCAGCGCGCGGAAATCGTTGACGTTGGTGCGCGTCGGACCGGTCACCACCAGGTCGCCCAGCGCGTCGAAGAAGGTCCACGCGTCGTTGTCGTCGAGCAGCGCGCGCGCGTCCAGTCCGGCCGCCGCGGCGCGGCGCATCGTGTCGGGCGTTGCGATCGCGCCCGCATTGCTCTCGACGCCGTCGATGCCGTCGGTGTCGGCAGCGATCGCCCACGTACCGGGAATGCCGTCAAGCTCGCGCGCCAGCGCCAGCAGGAACTCCGAGCAACGCCCGCCGCGGCCGCGGCCGCGAATCGTCACCGTGCATTCGCCGCCCGAGATCAGCGCCACCGGGCGCTTGAACGGCTGCCCGTGGCGGACGATCTCGCGCGCGATCGCGCCCATCACCTGCGCCACGTCGCGCGCCTCGCCGGTGACAGTATCGCCGAGCACGACCGGCCGGATGCCGGCGCGCGCGAATACCGCCGTCGCGGCTTCGAGGCTGCCATGCGCGGTGGCGAGCATGCGCGCATCGACGCGCGCGAACAGCGGATCGCCGGGCTTGGGCGTCTCGTCGAGCTCGCCGCGCATGCCGCGCTCGAGATGCTCGCGCACGCTCGCCGGCGCCGCGATGCGCCAGCGCGCAAGGATCGCCAGCGCATCGGCATAGGTGCTCGGGTCAGGCGAGCACGGCCCGCTGGCGATCGACGACGGATCGTCGCCGGCCACGTCCGAGATCATCAGCGCCAGCACGCGCGCGCGCGTGCCTTGCGCCAGCCGCCCGCCCTGGATGCGCGACAGGTGCTTGCGCACCACGTTCATGTCCTGGATCGGCGCGCCGCTGGCCAGCAGCGCCTGCGTGACCGCCTTCAGGTCGACGATCGGCACCGGCTCGACCGGCAGGCTCAGCAAGCTGGAGCCGCCGCCCGAGACCAGCGCGATCAGCAGGTCGTCGTCGCCGAGCGCGCCGGCGCGTTCGAGGATGCGCGCGGCGGCGCGCTCGCCGGCCTCGTCGGGCACCGGATGGCCGGCCTCGACCACCTCGATGCGCGCGCACGGCAGTCCGTGCGCATAGCGCGTCACGACCAGCCCTTCGAGCGGCGCGTCGGCGGGCCAGTGGCGCTCGACCGCCAGCGCCATGCTGGCCGCGGCCTTGCCGGCACCCACCGCCAGCGTGCGGCGCAAGCGGCGGATCGCCGCCGCATCGGGCAGCGCCGGCGCGACGATACGCAGCGGATCGGCCGCGTCGATCGCGGCGCGAAAGCTGTCGAGGAGGACCCGGCGCACATCCATGGCGCGCCGACTTTACCGCAAACGGCCGCCGCACACCCTCGGGGCGCGGCCGCGCTCAGGTCGGCCGCCGGAGCGCCTTGACGACGTCAAGCATCCGCGCGAAAACTTCGGCGGCGTGGGAGCATCCGTTCGGGCGCCGCGGCGACGTCAGGCCGTCTGCTCGAGCGCCTCGACCACCGCGCGCCCGACCTCGAGCGTCGACGCATTGCCTCCCATGTCGCGCGTGCGCGGTCCGTGCCCCGTCACCTGCTCGATCGCCGCCACGATCGCGTCGTGCGCCTGCGCATGCCCGAGGTGCTCGAGCATCATCGCGCCGCACCAGATCTGCCCGATCGGGTTGGCGATGCCCTGCCCCGCGATGTCGGGCGCCGAGCCGTGCACCGGCTCGAACAGCGAGGGGAAACGGCGCTCCGGGTTGATGTTGGCCGACGGCGCGATGCCGATCGTGCCGGCGCACGCCGGGCCGAGATCGGACAGGATGTCGCCGAACAGGTTGCTCGCCACCACCACGTCGAACCAGTGCGGGTTGCGCACGAAGTGCGCGGTCAGGATGTCGATGTGGAACTTGTCGACCTTCACGTCC
>JAHDYE010000082.1 GCA_023383035.1 Burkholderiaceae bacterium
CGTCGAAGTCCGGCGTGCCGCTCAAGGCGTGACCACGCGATCGATCACGATCGCCACGTCGTGCTGGCCTGGCTCGATCCCGGTGACCTGGCCATAGAGGTCGCCCGGCTGGCGCATCGCGTTGCCGCTGCGACTCAGCCTGGCCTCCAGCGACAGCGTGCCGGTCGTGGCCAGCGGTCGCGACGGATCCATCGTGTGCGCGTCGCTGATCGAGAACGGCATCGGCAGTTTCGCGCCCGGCTGGCGCAGCACGGCGACCGGAATCGGCGGGCCGCCGGCCTGGCGCACGATCACGAACAGCGTGCCGCCCTGGTTGGCCTGCGCGGCCAGGCCGGGATCGACCGACACGGTGCCGGTCACGCCGGCCGGCGCCCGTTCGGCCTTCTGCGCGGTTCCGGCACCGGGCGTCGCGGCGGCGCGCTGCGCGATCTCGCCGTCGATGCGCTCGAGCACCTGGGCGATCTGGGTGGCGTCTTCGCTGCCGGGCGGTAGTCCCCGGTGCAGTTGCCTCAGGTAGTCGCGGGCTCGCTCGAGGTTGCCGAGCCGGTATTGCGCGGCGCCCATCAGCCCGATCGCCTTCGGTTCCTGGGGATCGACGGCGAGCGCCTGTTCGAGCAGGGCCAGGGGGCGGCCGGAGAAGTCGCCGCCGGCCAGCAGTGCGGCCGATTCGGCGTAGTCGGCGAGCAGTCGTGCGTCGGGGGCGAGTCGGCGCATCGCCTGCCCGAACGCGTCCACCGCCTCGGCGTGCCGGCCCTGGATCTTGCGCGCCTCGGCCAGCATTGCCCACGCTTCGCCGTCCTCGGGGTTGTCGCGGGTACGCTTCTCGAAGCCGGCGATCATCGCCTCGACTTCGGTCGCATGCAGCGGCCGGTCGCCGCGCAGGTCGACGCCGGCCAGCTCCGGTGCGCCCACCCGCTGGTAGACGCCGATCGCCAGCAACGGGACCAGCACCACCAGCAGCGCGGCGATCGATCGGGGGAGCGCCCGCGACGCGGCAGCAGCGGTGCCGCCCGGCGTGCCGGCGCCGGTGCCGGGCAGATCCTCGGCGACCTGGCGCAGCAGGTCGGCCTGCGCCTGCGCGGCCTCGGCCTCGCTCAGGCGGCCGGCCGCGCGCTCGCGTTCGATTTCGTGCTTGCGATCGCGAAAGACGGCCAGGCGCCGGCGTTCGTCGTCGCCCGCGTCGATCTGCACGGGGGTGCGGCCGGACAACAACGGCCAGACGAGGGCAACCGTCGCCACCAGTGTGGCGACGGCGATGAGAACCCAGAGCAGCATCGACGGGAATCGGCCGGAGCGGCGCGACGGGAGGTAGTCGGATCAGCGCGGATTGTCGCACACGCCGCCACGCTCAGCCCCCGAGCGGGAGCCGGCCGCCGGCGAGCCGTTCGCCGAGCACGCCGAGGAAGCGGCTGCAGGCCTGCAGCTGCGCGATCTCGACGTATTCGTCAGGCTGGTGCGCCACGCGGATCTGCCCCGGGCCGCACACGATCGTCGGCACGCCGATCTCCTGCAGGATGCCGGCCTCGGTGCCGAAGCTGACCCGACCCGCCGACAGGTGGCCGCACAGCGGCATGATCGCCTGCGCCAGGTACACGTTGCCGCGCTCGTCGAGCGCCGGCGTGTCGAAGATCTCCTCGAAGGTGATCGACGCGTCGGGCGAGATCGCGCGCATCGCCGGCAGCAGCGCCGTGTCGCAATGGCGGCGGATCTCGTCGAGCACGTCGCCGGTGCGGGTGCCGGGCAGCGTGCGGATCTCGAGCAGGAATTCGCAGTCCTTCGCGGTGATGTTGTGCGCGGTGCCGCCCTCGATGCGCCCGACGTGCACGCTGGTGTGCGGAAACTCGAAGCCGTCGTGCCGGGCGGCCGCGTTCAGGCGCTTCTGCAGCGCGTTGACGAACACGATGATCTCGGCCGCGCTTTCGACCGCCGACACGCCCTGGTCGCGCAGCGACGAATGCACCGAGTGGCCGCGCACCTTGACGCGGTAGCCGGCCGTGCCCTTGTTGGCGATCACCACCCGCATCGAGGTCGGTTCGCCGATGATGCACGCGGCCGGTCGTACCGGCGCGGCGGCCAGGTGCGCCGCGAGCTGGCGCATGCCGTGCATGTTGCTTTCTTCGTTGTACGACAGGGCCACGTGCAGCGGCGTGTCCAGTCGGGCGTGCGCGAGCCGTGGTGCGGCCTCCAGCACGCAGGCGATGAAGCCCTTCATGTCGGCGGCGCCCCGTCCGTGCAGACGGTCGTCGCGCTCGGTCAGCGTGAACGGATCGGAGCGCCAGGCCTGTCCGGTGACCGGCACGACGTCGGAGTGACCCGACAGCATCAGGCCGGGCCGGTCTTCGGGGCCGATGGTGGCGAACAGGTTCGCCTTGCCGGGTTCGTCGCCGTGCTGCACCAGCACGCGGATGCCGCTCGCCTCGAGCCGCTCCGCGGCCCAGTCGATCAGTGCGGCATTCGGGTGCGAGCTGACCGTGTCGAACGCGACCAGCCGCCGCAGCGTCTCGATGACGGGCCCGACCGATGGAGCGTTCATGGCTGTCGCGCGCATTGCCGGGCAGCCCGGCGAGCGCTACCCTTGGCCGGAGTCTATCGGCTTGCCACGCGCGTGCAAAGATGTCCGACGTGCGGATGCCGGACGTGCGGATGCCGGACGCGCAGGCGCTGCCGGCGCGCCCGCGTCCCGCTACAGGCCGAGCTTGCCCGGGGACAGCACCTGTGCGGGATCGATGGCCGCCTTGATCCGGCGCAGCATCGACAGGCCGGTTGCGCCGAACTGCTGCTCGAGATAAGGCGCGAGCCGCAGGCCCACGCCGTGATGGTCGTTGATGACCCCGCCCGCCTCGAGCGCGGCCAGCGTCGCGGCGCGCACGATCGAATCGTGCAATGCCAGCGCCTCGTCGAGGTCGTCGGGACCTTCGGGAACCACGACGCGCGGGTAGATCATCGAGCCCCACTCGTACCAGTGCGACAGGTGCGTCTTCAGCGTCAGGCCCCAGCGCGGGTCGGCGGCGTTGCGGATCGCGCCGGTGACCGCGTCGTATACGGCCCGGATACGGGCGTAGTCGGCGGCCGCATCCATGGTCATCCAGATCTGGGGAAGCTGCGGGGCGTGGGGAGGGTGGTAGAAGGCGTAGCGGTTCTCCCACCAGGCGATCCCCACTTCTGCGCCCAGGCTTCGTGCTCCGAGGTCGAGGCAGATCTCGTCGCACAGCGCCGCTTCCTCGGCGACCAGCCGCTCATGGCGGCCGTCGACCATGATCAGCATGGTCTCCCCGTCGAGACCGGCGCGAACGGCGCGTTCGAGGCTCTTGACGGCCGCGTCCTTGTCGTAGAGCCGCATGACTGCCGGACGCAGACCGTCGGTCATGATGCGCCGCCCCGCCTCGATGCCTGGCCCGAGGCCGTCTAAGCGGAAGGCGGCGAAGCGGCGGTGCGACGGCAGCAGGCGCAGCTTCACCGTCACCGCGGTCAGCACGCCGAGCGTTCCTTCGCTGCCCGACAGGAGCTGGGTGACGTCGGGCCCCACGCCATGGCGCGGGATCGGGGGCAACTGGACGACGTCGCCTTGCGGGAGGACGACTTCGGCCGAAAGCAGGTGATCCTGCATCGTGCCGTATTTCGTGGACAGCACGCCGGAGCCGCGCGCGGCGACGCATCCGCCGATGCTCGCCCACTCCGCGGATGCGGGGTAGTGCGTGAAGCTCAGCCCCCGGGCGTTGAGCCAGTCCTCGAAGTCGCGCACGAGCATGCCGGCCTCGACGGTGCAGGTCAGCGAAGTGCGGTCGAGGTGGCGGACCTGCTTCATCGCCAGCAGGTCGAGGAGGATGCCTCCGCAGTTCGCGTTGGCCGCGCCCTGCACGCCCGAGGCGCCGCCGACCGGCGTGACCGGAACGCCGAGTCGCGACGCGAGACGCATGATCGCCGAGACCTCCTCGGTCGATCGCGCCGTGACCGCCACGTCCTGGCAGGCCAGCGGGCGCCCGAAGTGCGCATGAACATAGGTGAGCCAGCTCATGTCGCCCGGATGGCGCTGCCGTGCGGCGGCGCCCGCATGGACGCGCTCGCGTCCGACGATCCGCGACAGCTCGCCGGCCAGCGCGCGGGTGTCGAGGTCCGCCCGGGGCGATGCAGCGGGATAGAGTGCGGGAGTCTGCGTGCTCATGCCGTGCCGCCCATCGTCTTGCCGCTGGTCCAGTCGGCGTTGCGCACGTCCAGCTCGACCTTCTCGAGTTCGTGCACCGCGTCGATCAGGTGGTTCGCGAAGCGGTTGAACGCGATCTCGCCCTTGTAGGCCGCGGCCCTGAACGGATTGCCCATGATTCCCGAGTCGGTGAACTCGCCGTGCTCGAAAGGCATGTCGAAATACCGGTATCCCTGGAACTCGATGTCGGGCATGCCGTCCTTCTTCTTCCATGCCTCGCCCAGCCAGGCGGGCGCATGCGCCTTGTCCGCCAGCGCGCGGTCCATGCGGACGAGTTGGGGGTCGTGGCAGAGGCACTGCGAGGTCTCGAGCTCGCCGGCATGCCAGCCGGGCGTCTCCTCGACCGGGCCTTCCAGGACGTCCTCGAGCATGCCCAGGTAGCGCTCGGCGTACGGCTTGTAGTAGGCGATCAGCGCGCCCGTTTCGTTGCGCAGCTTGCGCAGCACCGGATCGACCACCTTGACGTTGGAACCGTGCCCGTTGACGAAGACGAGGCGGCGAAAGCCGTGATGAATCAACGAGCGCCCGATGTCGTACAGCAGGTTTAGGTATGTCTCCACGCGCAGCGTGATGGTGCCGGTGCCTTGTCCGGGCGCCTTCAGGTGCTGCGGGCTGTATCCGACCCACAGCGTGGGCGTGTACAGGATGCCGGCCTTGCGGCCCGCGCGCCTGGCCACTTCGTTGGCGGTGATGCTGTCGCAGAACAGCGGCAGGTGCGGGCCGTGCTGCTCCAGCGACGCCTTCGGGATCAGGATCGTGTCGCTGTGGCGCAGGTACTCGCGGACATCGGCCGAACTGAGGTCGCCCAGGCACCACGAAGGGAAGCCCAGGTCGAGGGCGCGGCGCCGCGGTGCATGAGACTCGTCCTGGTGAGAAGGCTTGACATGGGCGTCGGGCCCGCTTGCCAGGCTCCAGGTCGTCTCATCGCGCGCGTCGGGCTTCGGCGTTCGGTCCGGACGCGTCGCCGCGGACGGCTTCTTCGCGTTGCGGGCGGGGCGGGTCGGCATGTTCGATTCCTTTGCGGTCACAGATTGAAGGCGGTGCGTGCGGTCTCGAACACCGCACGCGCGAATTCCACGTCGTTGATGTGGGCGTCGATTTCCGCGTACTCGATCCGCGGAGCCAGTCCACGGCGCAGCTCGTCCCGGAAAGCGGCGTCCAGCGGGGGATCCCAGAACGCACCCGGCTGGCCGGTCTGGTCCGCTTCGCAGTTCGGAATCGACAGTCCTCGAAGGGGGACCAGTACCGTGACCGGGCCCCGCGCCGCGCACAGCTTGCGCGCGATCCGTCGTGCGACCTCGAGCTGTTCGTCGCGCGTCGCCCGGACGAGCGTGAATTCGGGATTGTGGAAGTACTGCGGCCGGTCGCGCCAGGCTCGCGGCACCTCGTGACGCGGGCCGCAGACCATGAAGTCGACGCATCCCGGCACGACGACCTGCGGCAGGCCGCGCCGGCCGGCCGCTTCCAGCCGATGAGGCCCCGCGTCGTGGTATCCGCCCGCGACGTGGGCGGTGATCTCGCTCAGCGTGTAGTCGAGCACCGCATCGATGTATCCGGCATCGATCTGTTCTTCGAGAGCCACGCCGCCGACGCCGTTGGCATGGAAGACGACGAGGTCGCCATGGGCGGGCTCGAGCTGGCGCCGGATCCACATCAGCGGAGCGGTCGTGTTGCCCAGCATGGTCGCGCCCACCTGCGGACGCGTCGGCCGATTCGCGCACGATGCGGCGTTCGCCTCGTAGTGACGCGCGGCCGCGGCGGTGGCGGCTGCGGCCGTATCGAAGACGCGGCGCGCGATCGCGTTCAGCCCGAGGATGTCGACCACGGAATGAACCACGGTGACGTCCTTCGAACCCATGAACGGGCCGAACGTGCGCCGCCCGGACGCGATCGGCGAGACGATGGTCTTGGGCATGCCGAGCGGCAGCTCGTGCATGACCGATGCGGCCAGCACCGCGCCTTCCGCGCCCCCGAGCGACAGCGCGCCGTGGATCCTGCCCTCCTGCCGCAGCCGGCGGGCGATGAGCCTGGCGCCTCGGCACATTCCCTCCACGGCGCGTCCCCGGCTTCCTGCCTCGCGCAACGCTTCGATGGTCGTGCCCGCCGCATCGGCCACCTCGCGACGACCGATCTCGCAGACGATGTCCTCGGCCTCGCCGAGGATGCCGACGTCCATCACGCTCACCTCGCACCGGTGGGCGCGCAGTTGCTCGGCGACGTAGGCACATTCCCGGCCCTTGGTGTCCATGGTGCCGATGACGAGAACGCGCGCCATCGTCAGTACCCGAAGACGTACCTGGGAAGCGCGGTCGTCAGCTGCGGGAACACCCAGATGATGCCCAGCATCAGCAGCTGGATCGCGACGAACGGAACGATGCCGCGGTAGATCGCGCCGGTGGGAATCTCCCCCGGTGTGACGCTGCGCAGGTAGAACAGCGAGAACCCGAAGGGCGGGGTGAGGAAGCTGGTCTGCAGATTGACGGCGACCATCACGCCCAGCCACAACGGGTCGGCGCCGAGCGTGATCAGCGCCGGTCCGGCGATGGGAATGACGATGAAGATGATCTCGAACGGATCGAGAAACATCCCGAGCACGAACACGAGGGCCATCACGACAGCGGTCGCGGCGTGCAGGCCGCCCGGCAGCGCATGGAGCACGCCTTCGACGAGCATGTCGCCGCCGAGTCCGCGGAACACCAGGATGAAGACCGAGGCGCCGAAGAGCAGCAGGAAGGCCATCGAGGACAGCCGGGTGGTCGTCTGCGCGACGCCGGCGAGCATCCGGAGATCGAGCCTGCCGCGCGAGGCGGCCAGCGCCATCGCCGCGATCGAGCCGACCGCTGCCGACTCGGTCGGGGTGGCGATGCCGGCGAGGATCGATCCCAGCACCGCGACCACCAGGGCGAGCGGCGGGAGCAGGGCGCGCAGGACGCGCCATGCGAGCCCGCGTCCGCCGGCCGGATCGCCCGGGATCGCCGGACACGCGCCGGGGCGGGTGAAGGCGACCAGCGCGATCCAGACGATGTAGAGCGCCGCCAGCAGCACGCCGGGGATCAGCGCGCCGAAGAAGAGATCGCCCGTGGACACCGGATCCGGCGCCATGTTGCCCTTCCTCATCTGCGCCTGCCCGTTGGCGGCCTGGAGCATGTCGCCGAGGAAGATGAGGATCGTCGACGGCGGGATGATCTGCGCCAGCGTGGCCGACGCGCAGATCGTTCCGGTGGCGACCCGGGCGTCGTAGCCGATCCGCATCATGAGCGGCAGGCTGATCATCCCCATCGTCACGACGGCCGCGCCGACGATGCCGGTGGAGGCCGCGAACACGGCGCCGACGATCACGACCGAGATCGCGACGCCGCCGTTCAGGCGGCCGAACAGCCGGCCCGCGGTCTCGAGCAGCTCTTCGGCGATGCCGGACCGCTCGAGGACCGTGCCCATGAAGATGAAGAGCGGCACCGCCACCAGGACCTCGTTCTGCATCACCGCGAAGAACCGGCCCGGCAGCGTGTACAGCAGGCGCCACTCGAAGACGCCCAGCGCCGCCCCGATCGCGGCGAAGAGCGTGCCGACCGCCGCGAGCGCGAAGGCCACGCCGAAGCCCAGCATCATCACTGCCAGCGACGCCGCCAGCAGCGCGATGCTCAGGACATCGCCCGGACCGATCGCGGGCATGGTTCAGGCCCCGCGCAAGGTGCGGATCGAACGAGCCGCCAGCGCAACGGCCTGCAGCGAGAGCAGGGCCGCCATGACCAGGAGCATCGACTTCAACAGGTAGAGGGCCGGCAGGCCGTCGGACATCGCCGACGATTCGCGAGTCGCCCACGATGCCTGCACCCAGGGCCAGGCCAGCCATGCCGTCAGCATCATCCAGGGAAGCACCATCAGGGTCGCGCCCGCGAGGTTGACCCACGCCTTCGTTCGCCCGGAGAAGCGCGCATAGAAGACATCGACCCGCACGTGCGTGTCGTGCTTCAGCGCATACGCCGCCCCGCCCGTGAAGACGATGGCGTGCAGCCAGACGTACAGCTCCTGCAGGAAGACGAACCCGATGCCGAAGACGTAGCGCAGCGTGACGACCGCGAAGCAGACGAGCACGCATGCCAGCGTCAGCCAGGAGATGGCGCGCCCGGCCCACTCGCCGAGGCATTCGATCGCGTCGACGAGGGGACCCGCAGATTCCTCGCGCGCCGTGCCGGACACGGCCATCACGCGCTCCGCATGAGGCCGCGCATGCGCCAGACGGCACCGGGCATCAGCAGGCCGCGCGACTGGATCTTCTTCTGGAACGCCGAGTAGGACTCGTGGACCTTGCGCGCCATCGGATCGTCGGCCACCGCGGCAGGGATGATCTGGCTGGCCGCCAACTGCATCGCCTTGAGCACGTCGTCGGGGAAGGTCCTCAGCATCACGCCGAACTTGGTGGTCAGCTGCTCCAGCGCCTCGGGGTCGTGCGCCGCGACCTCGGCCTCCGAGTGCAGCAATTCGGCGTGCGCGGCCATCGTGATGAGGGACTGGTCGGCCGGACTGAAGCTGTCCCAGACCTTCTTGTTGAACAGCAGTTCGAGCGTGTGGCCCGGCTCGTGGAAACCGGGGCTGTAGTAGAAGCGGGCGACCTTGTAGAGCCCGTAGCCCATGTCGAACCAGGGTGTCGCCAGTTCCGCCGCGTCGAGGGCACCCGATTGCATGCCCGAGAAGACTTCTCCGAGAGGCATGAGCACCGGCGTGGCGCCCAGGCTCTTCAGGATCTCGCCGCCGAAACCGGGATAGCGGATCTTCAGGCCCTTCATGTCCGCCAGGCTGCCGACCTCCTTGCGATACCAGCCGCCCATCTGCGCGCCGGTCTGGCTGATCGGCAGCGATTTCAGGTCGTGCGGCGCGTTCAGTTCGTCCCAGAGCTTCTGGCCGCCGCCGTAAGTCAGCCACGCGAAGTGCTCGAGCGGCAGCATGCCGAACGGAACGGTCGAGAAGAAGTTGTAGGCCTTCGACTTGCCGGTCCAGTAGTAGCCGGTGGAGTTGGCGACGTCGACCGCGCCGCGCGATACCGCGTCGAACATGCCCAGGGGCGGCACGAGTTCGTTGGCGCCATAGATCCGGAACGTGATCCGGCCGTCGGTCGCCTTCGCGACGTTGCCGGCGAACCGTTCCACCGCGGTGCCGTTGCCGGGCGAATGGCGCGGCCATCCGAGCACCATCTTCAGTTCGCGCTTGCCCTGGGCAAGCGCCGGTGCCGCAAGGCCGGCGGCGGTTGCGACCATGCCGGTCTTGAGCAGATCTCGCCGTTGCGTCTTCATGTCTCCTCTCCTCGTTGTCATGAACTGGCTGGCTGTCACCGTCGTGCGCGGCGCCGACCCGTGCCAGCCGGGCCAGGTCCGCGCGTAGTGTCCGGGTCGTCCTGTTCGGGATTCAGGTACTGGTGCCAGTACTGGTCCGCCACCCGAAGGTGCCGTGCGACCAGCGTCCGGGCGCGGGAAACGTCCCGATCGGCGATCGCGTCGCGGATCGCCTGGTGGTCGCGAATCGAGCGCTGGCAGACCTTGCGGTCGCGAAACACCGTTTCGCGCCAGTCGCGGGTGGCGAGGTAGAAGGAATTCGCGGCGCGCAGCAGGAACTGGTTGTGCGTCGCGGCCATCAGTGCGAGATGGAAGTCGGCGCTCGGCTGCGCGATGGATTCGCCTCGCTCGAAGCGCTCCCGGCACAGGCGGCTGCATTCGTCCATCCGGGCGATGTCCTCGGGCGTGCGTCGCTGGCACGCGAGGATGACCGCCTGCCCCTCGAGGATCGAGCGGAACTCGTTCAGGCTGTCGATCTCGGCGTCGTCCATGTGGATGCCGAGCTCGGCCTTCATCACGATCGCGTCGAGGCTGCCGACGCGCGATTCGGCACGCAGGTAGACGCCCGAGCGCGGCCGGCGTTCGACCACCCGCATCGCCTCCAGCACCGCCAGGGCTTCGCGGATCACCGCGCGCGTCGCGCCGAATCGCTCGGCCAGCAGGCGCTCGGACGGCAGTCGCTCGCCGGGTTCGATCCGGCGCTCCCGGATGAACGGCAGCAGCCGGACGATCAGGGAAGCGGCTTCGCTGGTCTCGGTTTCGTTTCGAGCGGAAGGCATTGTCGAGGGGCCAATCTGGAGATACCAAACTGGTATAGCCAGATTAGCCAGGCCAGCCGCCGGACGGCCTTGATATCCATCAAGCGGCCGGTACGGCACGGCCGCTTCCGCCCGAGGTTCGTAGAATCGCGGCGTGGTCGGCCGCATCGCGTGGAGCGCGAACACGGCGTCATCGAGGGAGTCGGAACATGTCCGCGTTCGCATGCGACTGGATCATCGTCGGCGCCGGCATCGCCGGCGCCTCGCTGGCGTACCGGCTGGCGCCGCACGGGCGCGTGGTGCTGCTCGAGCGCGAGGCGCAGCCCGGCTACCACGCCACCGGCCGTTCGGCGGCGTTGTACATGGAGAGCTACGGGCCGCCGCAGGTCAGGGCGCTCACGCTCGGCAGCCGTGCGTTCCTCGAGGCGCCTCCGGCCGGGTTCGCCGAGCGCCCGATCCTGTCGCCGCGTGGGGCGCTGGCGATCGGCACCGCGCAGCAGCGGGCGCTGCTCGATCGTCACTACGAGACGGTGCGCGCGCTCGGCGCCGCGGCGCAGCGGCTCGATGCGCACGAGGCCCGCGCCCGCGTGCCGGTGCTGCGCGCTGACGTCGTCGCCGGCGCGGTGTTCGAGCCCGATGCGATGGACATCGATGTCGACCTGCTGCTGCAGGGCTACCTGCGCGGCGCGCGCCGGGCCGGCGGCTCGGTCGAGTGCGGCGTCGCGGTGAGCGCGCTCGAACGCCAGGGAGAAGACTGGATCGTCTCGGACGGCCGGCGCAGCTGGCGTGCGCCGGTGATCGTCGACGCGGCGGGTGCCTGGGCCGACGCGCTGGCCGCGCTCGCCGGCGTGGCGCCGATCGGCCTGCAGCCGAGGCGTCGCACGGCCTTCCTGTTCCGGCCGCCCGAAGGGCTGGATCCGCGCGGCCTGCCGTGCTTCATCGCCGTCGACGAGTCGTTCTACGTGAAGCCGGACGCCGCGCTGCTGCTCGGTTCGCCGGCGAACGCCGATCCGGTGGCGCCGCACGACGTGGTGGCCGAGGAGCTCGATGTCGCCGTCGGCATCGATCGCATCGAGCGCTTCACCACGCTGCGCATCCGGCGCCCGACGCACGTGTGGGCGGGCCTGCGCTCCTTCGTCGCCGATAGCGGCCTGGTCGGGGGCTTCGATGCGCAGGCGCGCGGATTCTTCTGGCTGGCCGGGCAGGGCGGTTACGGCATCCAGAGCTCGGCTGCGATGAGCGAGGCATGCGCGGCGCTGGTACGCGGCCTGCCGCTGCCGCAGCGCCTGCGCGACCTGGGGCTGAGCGAAGCGGCGCTCGGTCCGGCGCGCCTGCGCGAAGCGCGATGGAGCAACTGATGGTGACGCGCCCCGGGGCGTCACCGCGGGCAGCACCCCGGCACGCTTCACGCCGCGTGCGCGCTCACTCCTCGTCGCGCGGCCGCCATGCGCTGCGCAGGCGGCTCTGCACGTTCGGCGGCGCTTCCTCGTAGCCGAGCAGCTCGAGCGAATAGCTGCCCTGTCCGCCGGTGATCGCCTTCAGCCGGCCCTGGAAATCGGTCAGCTCGGCGAGCGGCGCGCGTGCGCTGACGGTGGCCATGCCGGCGCGGGCGTTGCCGGTGCCCGACACCTGGCCGCGGCGCGCCGACACCTCACCGGACACCGCGCCGATCGATTCCTGGGGAATCGTCAGCTCCAGCGCCACGATCGGTTCGAGCACGATCGGCCGCGCCTTCGTGGCTGCGTCGAGGAAGGCCTTGCGACCTGCCGTGATGAAGGCGATCTCCTTGCCGTCGACCGGGTGCGTCTTGCCGTCGTAGACGGTGACCTTCACGTCCTGGACCGGAAAACCGGCGATCGCGCCGCCCGCGAGCGCCTGTCGCACGCCCTTCTCGACGGCCGGGATGAAGGTGCCGGGAATCGCACCGCCCTTCACTTCGTCGACGAAGTGAAAGCCCTCGCCGCGAGCCAGCGGCGCGACCCGCAGGAACACTTCGCCGAACTGCCCGGCGCCGCCGCTCTGCTTCTTGTGGCGGAAGTGGCCTTCGGCCTCGGCGCCGATCGTCTCGCGGTAGGGAATCGTCGGCGGGTGCGAGTCGACCTCGAGCTTGTATTGCGAGCGGATGCGCTCGAGCACGCGCCCGACGTGCAGCTCGCCCAGGCCGCGGATCACCGCCTCGTGCGTGACCGGATCGTGCTCGACGTTCAGGCTGGGATCTTCCGACATCATGCGATGGAGGATCTCGGCGAGCTTCTGCTCCTCGCCGCGCCGCTTCACGCGCACCGCCAGCCCGTACACGGCGTGCGGCAGCGGCAGCGGGCGGAAGTGGATGGTCGAGTCTTCGGGGGCGTCGTGCAGCACGGCGTCGAACGCGAGCTCGTCGATCTTCGACAGCGCGCAGATCTCGCCCGGTCCGGCGGCATCGACGGGGCGGGTCTGGCGGCCCTGCAGCAGCATCGGCGTGCCGGCCTTGACGGCCTTGCGGCCCTCGCCGATGTAGAGCAGCGTGTCGGGCGTGATCGTGCCCTGGTGCACCCGCACCACGCCGATGCGCCCGACGTACGGGTCGATCTCGACCTTGAACACGTGCGCCAGCACGTGGTCGCCGGGGTTGTGCGTGGCGGTGAACGATTCGGCGCGTTCGCGATCGCCGCCCGGCCAGCGCTCGAACAGCGGCGGATTGCCTTCGAGCGGATTCGGCGCGAGCCGCACGATGAAGTCGCTCAGTGCGGCGATGCCCGCGCCGGTGCGCGCCGACACGAACAGGATCGGCACGATGTGGGCTTCGCGCAGCGCCCGCTCGAACGCGTCGTGCAGCGTCGGCTCGTCGATCGTCTCGCCCGCGAGATAGCGGTCGGTGAGCGCGTCGTCCACCTCGACCACCTGCTCGACCAGCGCGCGGTGCGCCGACTCGATGCTGCCGAAATCGGTGGGCCCGCCGCCGGGCGCGAAGAAGCAGTCGGCGACATCGCGGCCGCCGTTCACCGGCAGGTTCAGCGGCAGGCACTCCTGCCCAAGGGCCGCGCGCAGCTCTTCCACGCAGGCCGGCAGGTCGACCTCTTCGGCGTCGATGCGGTTGACGACGATGAAGCGGCACAGCCGGCGCGTCTGCGCCCACAGCGCCATGCGCGCGGCCGACAGCTCGATGCCGTGCTGGGCGTTGACGACGATGGCCGTCGATTCGACCGCATCGAGCGCGGCCATCGCACGCCCGGCGAAATCGGGGTAGCCGGGCGTGTCGAGCAGGTGCACCCGCACGCCGTCGCGTTCGAAATGCGCGCACGCGACCTTCAGCGAATGCCCGTGCTCCTTCTCGAGCGGATCGTAGTCGCAGATCGTGTTGCCGCGCTCGATCGCGCCGGCACCCGTGGTCGCGCCGTTGGCGGCCAGCAGCGCTTCGATCAGCGTGGTCTTGCCGACGCCGGCGTGGCCGACGAAGGCCAGCGTTCGCAGATTCGCACTCGGGTGCGCGGGCATGCGGGATCCTCCTCGGAAGACGGGGCGCCTTGGGCGACACCGAAGCATGACCGCATCCGGGCGAACCGCGCAAGCCTGCGTCCGGCGCGAAACCCTGTATAGTGGCGCCGATTGTGCGTCGCACCATCGTCGGCACCCTGCCGGCGGCGTCGAGGCGACCGCAGCTCATCGTCCTCGACCCCCCTCATGAATTTCACCGAACTGGGCATCGGCGCGCCGATGCTCGATGCGCTCGTTGCCGCCGGCTATACCCGGCCGACCGCCGTGCAGCAGGCAGCCATCCCGGCCGCGCTGTCGGGCTGCGACCTGCTGGTGTCGTCGCACACCGGTAGCGGCAAGACCGCGGCGTTCATCCTTCCCAGCCTGCAGCGGCTCGCCGGCACGCCGGGCCGCCCGGGGCGCGGGCCGCGCGTGCTGGTGCTCGCGCCGACGCGCGAACTGGCGATGCAGGTGAACAAGGCTGCGCTGACCTACGGCCAGGGACTGCGTGGCCTGCGCACGGTCACGCTGGTGGGCGGCACGCCGTACGGCCAGCAGATCCGCATGCTCGAGCGACCGGTCGACGTCGTGGTCGCGACGCCGGGCCGCCTGCTCGACCACCTGCACAGCGGCCGCGTCGATTTCTCGCGCCTGGAGACGCTGGTGCTCGACGAGGCCGACCGGATGCTCGACATGGGCTTCCTGGACGACATCGAGTCGATCGTCGCGCGCACCCCGTCGAGCCGCCAGACGCTGCTGTTCTCGGCCACGCTCGACGGCGTCGTCGGCCAGCTGGCGCGCCGGCTGACGCGCGAC
>JAHDYE010000083.1 GCA_023383035.1 Burkholderiaceae bacterium
GGGCGGCGGGCGTGGCGCGCGAGATGCTCGAGCGCGCCGGCAGCGACATCGCCGCGTTCCGGCCCGAGGGGCTCGATGCATCGGTGGGCCTGTCGGGCGACGCGTACCGGCTCTCCGAGGTGCAGGCGCAGGAGATCCTGCAGATGCGGCTGCAGCGGCTCACCGGCCTGGAGCAGGACAAGATCGTGCAGGAGTACCGCGAGGTGATCGGGCAGATCGTCGACCTGCTCGACATCCTCGCGCGCCCCGAGCGCATCACGCGGATCATCGGCGACGAGCTGAAGTCGATCAAGACGGAATACGGCGATGCGCGCCGTTCGGTGATCGAACCGAACGCCACCGAGCTCGACACCGAGGACCTGATCGCGCCGCAGGACATGGTGGTCACGCTGTCGCACGCGGGTTACATCAAGAGCCAGCCGCTTTCGGAGTACCGCGCGCAGCGCCGCGGCGGGCGCGGCAAGCAGGCCGCCGCGACGAAGGAGGAAGACTGGATCGACGAGCTGTTCATCGCGAACACGCACCAGTTCATCCTGTGCTTCTCCAATCGCGGCCGCGTCTACTGGATCAAGGTGTGGGAGGTACCGCAGGGCACGCGCAACTCGCGCGGCAAGCCGATCGTCAACCTGTTTCCGCTGGCCGAGGGCGAGAAGATCACCGTCGTGCTGCCGGTGGAGTCGTTCGACGAGTCGCACTTCGTGTTCATGGCCACCAGCCTGGGCACGGTGAAGAAGACGCCGCTGACCGAGTTCTCCAACCCGCGCAAGGCCGGCATCATCGCGGTGGACCTCGACGACGGCGACTTCCTGATCGGCGCGGCGGTCACCGACGGCGAGCACGACGTGATGCTGTTCTCCGACGCCGGCAAGGCGGTGCGCTTCGACGAGAACGACGTGCGGCCGATGGGCCGCACCGCGCGCGGCGTGCGCGGCATGATGCTGGAGGACGGCCAGCAGGTGATCTCGATGCTGGTGGCCGGCAACGAGCATCGGTCGGTGCTGACCGCCACCGAGAACGGCTTCGGCAAGCGCACGCCGATCACGGAATACACGCGCCACGGCCGCGGCACCAAGGGCATGATCGCGATCCAGACCTCGGAGCGCAACGGCAAGGTGGTGGCGGCGGTGCTGGTCGACGAGCGCGACGAGATCATGCTGATCACCACCGGCGGCGTGCTGGTGCGCACGCGCGTGGCCGAGATCCGCGAGATGGGGCGCGCCACGCAGGGCGTGACGCTGATCGCGGTCGACGAGGGCACCACGCTGACCGGCGTGCAGCGCGTGGTCGAGCGTGATGCCGCCGAGGGCGATGCCGACAACGGCGAGGGCACGGAAGCCGCCGACGGCGAGCCGGGCGCGGACGGCGGCGGAGCGTCGCCGGGCCGGACCTGACGGCGGTCGCGCCGTTCCGGTCGCACGCGGCGCGCGGCGTTGCTCGCCGAGATCGTCGCCCCGGTCTTCCTGCTGATCGGGGTGGGCATCGCCGCCGCGCGCGCAGGACTGCTCGACGAGCGCGCGGTCAAGGCGCTGTCGGATGCCGCCCTGCTGGTCTTCCTGCCGGCGCTGCTGTTCGGGACGATCGCGCGCGTGGAGTTCGGCCAGCTCTCGCCCGGCGCGGCGCTCGCTTACTATGGCGCCGGCCTGCCGTTGTTCGCGGTGGTGCTCGCGGTGCAGGTCCGGCGTCGCGTCGAAGTCTCCGCGGCGGTCGTGCACGCGCTGGGCGCGGTGTTCTCCAACACGGTGATGCTGGGCATTCCGGTGGTGAGGCTTGCCTTCGGCGAGACGGGGCTCGCGCTGCTGCTCACGATCATCGCGGTGCACGCGCTGGTATTCCTGACGATCGGTGCGCTGGTGCTGGAGCTCGCGGTGACGCTGCGCGGCGCCGATGCCGGCGACGGCTCGCGCCTGCGCAGGCTCGCCCGCGACCTGCGGCCGGTGATCCGCGCGTCGCTGCTGCACCCGGTGGTGCTGCCGATCCTGCTGGGGGTGGCGTGGTCGGCCGGCGGGGTGGCGTTGCCGCGCCCGGTGGACAGCACCTTGTCGATGCTCGGCGCCGCGGCCGCGCCGCTGTGTCTGGTGCTGCTCGGCGCGTCGCTGGCGCAGTCCGGTTTCGGGCGGGGGCTGGCGACCGCCGCCGGCCTGGCTGCGGTCAAGAACCTGGTGCATCCGGCGCTGGTCTGGCTGGTGGGCCGGTTCGTGCTGGATGCCGCGCCGCTGCCGCTGGCCATCGCGACGGTGACTGCGGCGATGCCGGTCGGCGCCAACGTCTACCTGTTCGCGCAGCGCTACGGTACCCAGGTCGCCGAGGTGAGCGCCGCGGTCACGCTGTCGACGCTGGTGTCGGCCGCCACGCTGCCGTTGCTGCTGGCGCTGCTCGGCTGACGGCGCGCGGGCGAGCGGCGTGCGGGGTTTGATAGCATCGCCCTGCGGGGTGCGCGCCGGGGTGCATCCGCTCCAGGAGTGTCGGCACGGTCATGGCTGAGCGAGCGAACACGCAGGCGGGCGATGCGCGGCCCGGAAATCCGGGTGGCGAGGAAGCGCTGGCGCCGTCGCAGGAGCTGGCGGCGCTGCGCGAACGCATCGACGAGGTCGATCGCGAGATCCTCGAACGGCTGAACCGGCGCGCGCGCCTGGCCCAGCAGGTCGGCCACAGCAAGGGCCGCACCGGCGCACCGGTCTATCGGCCCGAGCGCGAAGCGCAGATCATGGCGCGGCTGCGCACGCTCAACACCGGCCCGCTGGCGGGCGAGGCGATCGAGGCCATCTACCGCGAGATCGTGTCGGCGTGCCGCGAGCTCGAACGCCGGCTGCGCGTGGCCTATCTCGGTCCGGCCGGCACCTTCTCGGAGCAGGCGCTGCTCAAGCACTTCGGATCCTCGGTGGACATGCTGCCGTGCGCGACGATCGACGAGGTGTTTCGCGCCACGCAGGCCGGCACCGCGGACTTCGGCATCGTGCCGGTCGAGAACTCGTCGGAAGGCGCGGTGAACCGCACCCTCGACCTGCTGCTGCAGACCACGCTGACGATCAGCGGCGAGGTCGCGGTGCCGGTGCGCCAGAACCTGATGAGTCGCAGCGGGTCGCTCGAAGGCGTGCAACGCGTGGTTTCGCATCCGCAGTCGCTCGCGCAGTGCGCCGGCTGGCTCGATCATCACGCGCCCGGCATCGAACGCATGCCGGTCGCGAGCAACGCCGAAGCGGCCCGGCTCGCGTCGCTCGATGCGTCCACCGCGGCGATCGCCGGCGAGTACGCGGCGGCGCGCTACGGGCTGGAGCTGGTCGCGCGCGCGATCCAGGACGATCCGAACAACCAGACCCGCTTCGCGGTGGTGGGCCATCATGCGTGTGCGCCGTCGGGCGCCGACCAGACGTCGCTGATCCTGTCGGTGCCCGATCGCGCCGGCGCGGTGCACGCGCTGATCGAGCCGCTTGCCCGGCACGGCGTGTCGATGAAGCGCTTCGAGTCGCGCCCGGCGCGCCAGGGCCTGTGGGAGTACTACTTCTATATCGACGTGATCGGTCACCGCGACGATCCGGCCGTGGCCGCGGCGCTGGCCGAGCTGAAGTCGCAGGCGGCGTTCTTCAAGGTGGTCGGCTCCTACCCGCGCGCCACATAGCGCGACATGGAGCCCGCGCGGAGTCCGTGCGCGACGCCGGCCGGGTTCGCGCGGCGGCGGGTGCGCGGCGTGCCGGCCGGATCGACCGGCGTCGTGCGGCGTCTCGGTTATCCTTGCACGGTGCCGCCGGGCCCGCCGTCGGCCGCAACGCCTTTGCAATCGAAGCCATGAGCATCCGCGCACCCGAGTACGTCACCAGGATCGCCCCGTACCAGGCCGGCAAGCCGATCTCCGAGCTCGCCCGCGAGTACGGCCTGCGCGAGGAGAGCATCATCAAGCTCGCCTCCAACGAGAACCCGCTGGGCATTCCGGAGTCGGCGCGCGCGGCGATGACCGCGGCGGTGGCCGAACTCGGGCGCTACCCCGATTCGAACGGCTTCGATCTGAAGGCCGCGATCTCGAAACGCTACGGCGTTGCGCAGGACTGCATCACGCTCGGCAACGGCTCGAACGACATTCTCGAACTCGCGGCGCACGCGCTGCTGCAGCCGGGGAACGCGGCCGTCTACTCGCAGTACTCCTTCGCCGTGTACGCGCTCGCCACGCAGGAAACCGGCGCGCGGGCGATCGTCGTGCCGGCGCGCGAGTACGGGCACGACCTCGACGCGATGCGCGACGCGATCGATGCCGATACGCGGCTGGTGTTCATCGCCAACCCCAACAACCCGACCGGCACCTTCGTTGCGGCCGACGCGATCGCCGCGTTCCTCGCGGCGGTGCCGCGCGACGTCGTCGTGGTGCTCGACGAGGCCTACAACGAATACCTGGAGCCCGCGCTGCGCTTCGATTCGGCGCGCTGGCTGCACGACTTCCCCAACCTGATCGTCTCGCGCACGTTCTCCAAGGCCTACGGGCTGGCCGGCCTGCGGGTCGGCTTCGGGCTGGCACGGCCCGAGCTCACCGACCTGATGAACCGGGTGCGCCAGCCCTTCAACGTCAATTCGGTCGCGCTGGCGGCGGCAGCGGCGGCGCTGGGCGACGAGGCGTTCCTGCAGCGCAGCTACGCGCTGAATCGCGAGGGGCTGGCGCGGCTGCAGCAGGCGTTCGCCGGCATGGGGCTCGAATACGTGCCGTCGTACGGCAACTTCGTGCTGGTGAAGGTGGGCGACGCCGACGCGGTCTACGAGGGCCTGCTGCGCGCCGGCATCATCGTGCGGCCGGTGGGCAACTACGGGCTGCCGCAGTGGCTGCGCGTCACCGTCGGCCTGCCGCAGGAGAACGAGGCGTTCCTCGAGGCGTTCGCGCGCGTGCTCGGCCGTTGAGGAGGTGCGGGTGACGCCGATCCGCAAGCTGGCGATTCTCGGGGTCGGTCTGATCGGCGGTTCGCTGGCGGCGGCGCTCAGGCGGGCCGGCACGGTGGGGCAGATCGCCGGCTATGCGCCGGGCGACGACGCGCGCGTGGCGCGGGCGCTGGGCTACATCGACGTGGCCTGCGGCAGCGTCGCCGAAGCGGTCGCGGATGCGGCCTTCGTGGTGCTGGCCGCGCCGGTGACCGCCATGCCGGGACTGTTCGCGCAGGTTCGCCCCGCGCTCGACGCGCATGCGATCGTGACCGACTGCGGCAGCACCAAGCGCAGCGTCATCGATGCCGCGCGCCGCGAGCTCGGCGACGCGTTCATGCGCTACGTGCCCGGTCATCCGATCGCGGGTTCCGAGCACAGCGGGCCGCAGGCCGCCGACCCGGAGCTGTTCCGCGGCCGGCGCTGGCTGCTGTGCCCGCTCGATGCCACGCCGCAGCAGCACTGCGAAGCGGTCGCGCGCCTGCTCGAACCCACCGGCGCGCTGGTCGCGACGCTCGACCCGCTGCTGCACGACCGCATCTTCGCCGAGGTCTCGCACTGGCCGCATGCGGTGGCGTTCGGCCTGTCGGCGGCGATCGCCGGCGGCGAGCTGGCCGAACGGGCGCTCGAATACTCGGGCGCGGGCCTGCGCGACACCACGCGCGTGGGCGCCTCGTCGCCGGCGATGTGGGCCGACATCCTGCTCGACAATCGCGATGCCTGCCTGGCCTCGGCAGCGCGCTTTCGCGCCTGCAACGACGCCATCATCGCCGCGCTCGAGGCGGGCGACCGCGACCGCCTGGTGGAAGTGTTCGCGACCGCCAGCCGGTGGCGCAACCGGCTCGCGTAGTCTCCGGTTCAGCGCGCCAGGCGCCGGTAGTCGGCGAGCATCGCGTCCACGTCGTGGGGCGGCGAGAACACGGCCTTCAGCCGCGCCCGCGGATCGATCAGGAAGATCGACGCGCTGTGATCGACCGTGTAGAAACCGCCCGGCGAAGGCGGATTGCGCCGGTAGCTCACGCCCAGGTGTTTCGCGAGCGCGGCGATCGATTCGTCGGTGCCGCTGGCGCCGGCGAATCCGGCATCGAACGCTGCGACGTAGGCGGCCAGCAGCTCGGGCGTGTCGCGTGCCGGGTCGACCGACACGAACAGCACCTTCGGCCGCTCGGCCGCTTCCAGGCGGCGATGCAGCTCGACCATCAGGGCGAGCGTTCCCGGGCACACGTCCGGGCAGCTCGTGTAGCCGAAGAACACCATGCTCCAGTGTCCGGCCAGGCTCGCGCGCACGACGTCGCCCGCAGTGCCGCGCAGCGCGAACTCCGGCAGCGGTTGCCGGTCGTCGACGATCGTGGCCGAAGCCGCGCGCGCTGGCCGGTCGGCATCGCCGGCCGGGTCCTGCCGCCGGACGCTCGTCCACACGAGCGCCGCGCCGAGCAGCGCGGCTGCGGCACCCGCCGCCAGCAGGCGGCGCGCGCGATCCTCGGGGCGCATTCAGCCCGCGGCGTCGGCCTGCCCGTACTGCTCGATGCGCCGGTCGGCGGGGCCGTAGTCGTACGGCGTCCAGTCGGCGGCGACCACCGGCGGCGTCGGCCAGTTGCCGTGCGGCGGCGGCGACACCGTGGTCCATTCGAGCGACCTCGAGCCCCACGGGTTGGCGGCCGCCTTCGGGCCGCGCGCGGCGCCGACGATCCAGTTGACCACGGCGATCATGAAGCCCACGCCGACGATCGCCGAGCCGATCGTCATCCACAGGTGCGCGTCCTCGAACTGCGGGAAGTGCGGGTAGTCGTAGTAGCGGCGCGGCATGCCCTTGACGCCGATCTGCATCATCAGCCAGAAGACGATGTTCACGCCCACGAACGTGATCCAGAAGCCGAGCTTGCCCCACGACTCGTTGTACATGCGCCCGGTCATCTTCGGAAACCAGTAGTAGATGCCGGCGAAGATCGCGAACGTGCCGGCCACCGCCATCACGTAGTGGAAGTGGCCCACCACGTAGTAGGTTTCCGACAGGTGCACCGTCAGCGCCGTGACCGCCAGCGGAATGCCGGTCAGCCCGCCGTTCAGGAACAGGAACAGCACGCCGAGCGCGTAGAGCTTCGGCGTCTCGAATGTGATCGAGCCCTTGTACAGCGTGCCTGCCAGCCCGATCACCATCAGGCCCACCGGCACCGAGATCATCAGCGTCGTGACCATCTGGCCGATGCGGATCCAGTCGGCCATGCCGGACACGTACAGGTGATGGACCCAGACCTCGCCCGACAGCAGCACGATGCCGCCGACGCCGCCCCACAGGACGACCCTGTGATTGAACACGCGGTTCTTCGCGAAGGTGGCGACGATCTCGAACACCACGCCGATGAACGGCAGGAAGATCACGTACACCGCCGGATGCGAGTAGAACCAGAACAGGTTCTGGTAGGTGAGCACGTCGCCGCCGTGCGCGGGATCGAAGAAATGCGTGCCGAAGTACTTGTCGAAGCTCACCAGCGTGACCGCGGTGCCCAGCACCGGCACGAAGATCAGCTGCAGCACGAACGCGCCCAGCGTGCACCACACGAAGATGTTCAGGTTGCTCCACTTCAGCCCCGGCGCGCGCATGTACGCCACCGTGGTGAGGAAGTTCACGCCGCCGATGATCGACGCGAAGCCCAGCACCAGCACGGTGAACGTGTACAGCGCGGTGTTGCCGCTGGTCATGGTCGAATAGGGCGGGTAGCCGGTCCACATGATGTCCGGCGGATCGGGGATGAAGAAGGTGAGCAGCGCGAGGACCACGCCGACGTAGAACAGCCACACCGACAGCGCGTTGACGCGCGGGAACGCCACGTCCTTCGCGCCGATCATCAGCGGGATGCAGTAGTTGGCGAAGAAGCCGGTCAGTGCCGGGATCTGGAAGCCGAGGATCATCACCGCGCCGTGCGCGTACAGCCACACGTTGTAGGTGGTCGGGTTGGCAGTGAGCGTGGGGCCGATCGCCGACAGCTCGATCCGCATCAGCATCGCCGCGATGCCGGCGACCGCGAACGCCGCGATCGAGCCGATCAGGTAGAGGATGCCGACCCGCTTGTGGTCGGTGGTGAAGATCCATGCCTTGACGTCGATGCTCACGATTCGGCTCCGGCGGCTGCGGGGTGGGCTTGCCGGCCGATCCGGGTGGCTTCCCGGTCGAGCCAGGCGTCGAACTCGTGCGCGGGCAGCACGATGATCTTTCCGGCCATGTACGCGTGGCCGACGCCGCAGTACTCGGCGCAGGTCACCACGTGCTCGCCCGGGGCCTTCGGGTAGAACCAGAGATAGGTCACGCGCCCCGGCATCGAGTCTTCCTTCACGCGGAAGTCGGGGATGAAGTGGCTGTGCAGCGTGTCGCGGCTGGTCATGCGCAGCAGCACCGCCTTGCCGGCCGGCACGCGCAGCTCGTTCTGCGTGCGCACGCCGTTGGCATAGGTGTAGTCGTAGCTGTACATGCCCGTTTCCAGCTTGACCTCGATGCGCTCCGCGGGCACGTCGCGGTAGTCGTTCCACAGCTTCCAGCCGTTGGCGGCGATGTACAGGTCGTCGGCCAGGAACACGAAAGTCGGAATCAGCGCCCAGCCGATCGCCGCTGCCGTGCTCAGTCCGCGCGCCGTGCCCGCCCTGCCCGGCTCGCGCGCGCGGTAGCGGTAGAGAAACCACGCCATCACCAGCGCGAACAGCACGCCGATCACGGTGATGTCGAGGATCACCGTGTTCCACAGCCGGTCCCAGCCGGCTGCCGGATCGTTGATGCGGGCTGCGGCAGTGTCGGGCGTCTGCGCGGCGAGCGCACTGCCGCACCAGGCGGCACCGCAGGCCGCGGCGATCGGCCGGCGCCATCCGGGCGCCCGGAGTTCAGATTGCATCCGGTGTTCTCCTCGCGTGCTGTCTTCGGTAGGCGATCAGCCCGACCGCGATCAGGCCGACTCCGAAGGCGAGCGAGCCCAGGCCGGCGAACAGCGCGTAGTTGGGCTGGTATCGGCCTTCGGAATAGTTGTAGCTGAAGCACGCGCCGGTGATCAGGTCGAAGATCGCCGACGCCGAGGCGCTGATGCGGCCCCAGTCGGCTTCGATCAGCGCCAGTTCGAGGTCGCGCGGCTGCATGCCGGTGCCGTAGAGGTAGCGCGCCACGCGGCCTTCGGGCGTGAGGAACACCAGCACGTTCGGATGCAGGAAGGTCTTGTCGACGCGCGACCAGAAGAAGCGGAACCCGACGCTGCGCGCGAGCTTCTGCGGCGAATCCGCGGCCGGATCGCGCAGCACCGCGAAACGCCAGCCGCCGGATGCGGCAGTCTTCCCGGTGAGCGTGGCGCGCGCGAAGCGGCCGGCATCCTCCACGTCGTCCTGGCGGTCGAACGAAACCGTCAGCACCCGGTAGTCGAGGCCCGGCCGGAAGCGGCCGATGCGCTCCAGCGCGCCCGCCAGGTTCTGGTTGATCGCGGGGCACGTGCCGTCGCAGCCGAAATACGAGAACACCAGGATCACCGGCTTGCCGAGCAGGTCGGCGAGCGTGAACGGGCGGCCGCGTTCGTCGAGGAACTGCGTGCCCGCATCGAGCGCCTGCCCGAGGTACGTCGACTCGTCGATCTTCACGATCGGCGGATCGATCCGGCTGTCGGCGGGGTCCTTGTAGCGGCCGGCCGCCGGGGCGCACAACGCCAGCAGCGCGGCGAACAGCGCCATGGCGCCGCAGCGCCGCCACGCCGCGCGCGATCGCCACGCCGCAAGCGGCCGCGGCGCGGCCGACGGCGGCCATGCGCGCGGCGCGGCGGCAGGCGATGTCGGACGGCGCACGATGTGACCGGCGGGCATGAAGGGTCGTCGTGCGCCGCTACCAGTAGTAGATCTGCGATACGACGAAGAACCACACGATGTCAACGAAATGCCAGTACAGGGCCGCCGTGCGCCAGAACCCGGGATCGGCCTTGCCGGCCAGCGCCGCCGGCAGTCCGGCGAGGAAGATCGACAGGCCGACCAGCACGTGGCCGCCGTGAAAGCCGGTGATCGAGAAGAAGCTGGTGCCGAAGACGTTGCTGGAGATCGTGAATCCGCTTCCGATCAGGTGCGCCCATTCGTAGGCCGACATGCCGAGGAATGCCGCACCGAGCGCGATCGTCGGCAGCAGCCACGAGCGGAATCCGGCCTGGTCGCCGGCATGCAGGAACTGCTCGGCGCGATGGATCGTCAGCGACGACGCGACCAGCGCCACCGTCATCACGAGCGGCAGCACCTTCGGAATGGCCGGCGTGTTCGCCGGCGGCCAGAACGGCGCCTGCAGCCGCATGAACCAGTAGGCGCCGAAGAGCGACAGGAAGATCATCGCCTCGGCGAGGATGAACCAGCCCATCGCGCCGTACGACAGGCCCTCGCCGTGGCCCATGGCCTCGCTGGTCCAGCCCGCGGCGCCGGCCAGCACCAGCATGACTCCCGCGCCCAGCGCGATCACTGCCGCGAACGGCAGCTGGTAGACGAAATGGAGCATGAAGGCGATGACCAGCGCCAGCACGCCGAAGGCGGCGACGAACGGCCATACGCTCCATTCCCAGTGTGCCGCGTGGGCATTCTCGTGGACGACGTGCGCGTCGTGAGCCATTCGTTCGTCTCCTCGTTGCCGCCGGCAACGGCCGCCCGGCGGACGCCGCAGTGCACCGCTGCGGCTATTGCTGGCGCAACGACGCGCCGGATAAAATAGTAACGATGCAAGTAGGGTCTTTCAAGTGGCGCGGCGGTCGGCGCGCCGGCAAGGACACAAGAAGACGAGGGGACGATCGCGATGAACGACAAGCTCGGGACCTGGGTTGCCGTACTGGCGGGCGTGCTGCTGCACTCGGTCGTGCTCGCCGCGGGCAATGCCGACGCGGGCAGGGAGAAGGCAGCGGTGTGCATGGCATGCCACGGCAGCGACGGCAACAGCCCCACCGATGCCTGGCCCAAGATCGCCGGGCAGCTCCCCGAATACATCGGCCGCCAGTTGCACGACTTCAGGCACGGACGGCGCCGGGACGAGCAGATGTCGCCGATGGCGCAGCCGTTGAGCGACCAGGACATCGCGGACCTCGCGGCGTATTTCGCGGCACAGAAGATCGCGAGGGTCGAGGCGGACCGGCAGCAGGTCGCGCTCGGCGAAAAGCTGTTCCGTCGTGGCAAGGGTCGGCCCGGGCCGGTACCGGCCTGCGCGGGCTGTCACGGGCCCAACGGCGGCGGAAAGACCGACTGGTCAGCGACGATGAAGGCAGCGCCGACCCTGCTCGCGCCGGCGATCGCGTCCCAGCATCCGGCGTACACCGTGCGCCAGCTGGCCGCCTACAAGGTCGGCAGCCGCCGCAACGATCCCGGCCACGTGATGCGCGACATCGCCGGGCGGCTCAGCGACGACGAGATCGCCGCACTCGCGCGGTACATCGCGACGCTGTCGCCCTGACCACGAACGCCGCGCGCGTCGCCTTCGGCCGGCCGGTGCGGCAGGCCGCTTCACCAGACGCCGGTGGCCCGTGCCGTGAGGCGTTCACGCATGCCGGCGTGCAGCTCGTTCAGGTAGTACTCGCGCAGGTTCGTCAGCTCGAGCACCGTTTCGAACGGGAAACCCTCGCGGCCGCCGCGCTGGTCGATCAGCAGTTCGTCCACCAGGTGCAGCAGGCGTGCAGGCACGTCCCAGTCCGCGGCAATGCGATTGAGCACGTGGGGGAAGCGCCGGCGGGTAACCGGCATCCGCAGCGCGTAGGGCAGCGAGGCGAACAGCCGCTGCGCGCGGACGTCGAGCGGTTCCGGCAATGCGCGCTCGTCGGTGATCACCAGCCCGGATCGGGCTTGCATGACGGCGGCAACCGGTTCGAGAGTGTCGGTGGGCATGTGCTGCCTCTGTAGAATCGGAGCTGTCTCAACCTTCATGCACACAATCTAGTCGCCGCGCGCGTCGCGCCCGAGGAACAATTTCATGTCGCGCAGTTTTCGCATCGACCCCGGCGGTCGCCTGTCCGGAATCCTCCGCGTGCCGGGCGACAAGTCGATCTCGCATCGTTCGGTGATGCTCGGTGCGATCGCCGAGGGCGTGACCGATGTCACCGGATTCCTCGAAGGTGCCGACGCGATCTCGACGATGAACGTCTTCCGCGCGCTGGGCGTGCGCATCGACGGTCCGCGCGAGGGGCGCGTGACGGTGCACGGTGCGGGCATGCATGGCTTGCGCGGCGCTGCCGGGCCGCTGGACTGCGGCAACGCCGGTACCGCGATGCGGCTGCTGATCGGGCTGCTGGCGGGCCAGCGCTTCGAGTCGACGCTGGTGGGCGACGAGAGCCTGTCGCACAGGCCGATGCGGCGCGTTGCCGAGCCGCTGGCCGCGATGGGCGCGCGCATCGAGACGGCGGCCGGATGTCCGCCGGTGCGCATCCTGCCGGCGCAGGCGCTGCACGGCATTCGTTACGCGATGCCGGTGGCCAGCGCGCAGGTGAAGTCCGCGCTGCTGCTCGCGGGCCTGTACGCGCAGGGCGAGACCACGGTGATCGAACCCGCGCCCACGCGCGACCACACCGAGCGCATGCTGGAGGCGTTCGGCGTGTCGCTCGGGCGCGAGGGTGCCGCCGTGACGCTGCGCGGAGGACAGGCGTTGCGTGCCTGCACGATCGACGTGCCGGCGGACATCTCGTCGGCCGCGTTCTTCCTGGTGGGCGCGTCGATCGCGCCGGGCTCCGAGCTGCTGCTCGAGCACGTCGGCATCAATCCGACCCGTACCGGCGTGATCGAGATCCTGCGCCGCATGGGCGCCGACATCTCGCTGCGCAATCCGCGTCAGGCGGGCGGCGAGCCGGTGGCCGACCTGCAGGTGCGCGCCGCGGCGCTGCGCGGCATCGAGGTGCCGCCCGAGCTGGTTGCGCTGGCGATCGACGAGTTCCCGGCGCTTTTCGTGGCAGCCGCCTGCGCCGAAGGCCGCACCGTGGTGACCGGCGCCGCCGAGCTGCGGGTCAAGGAGTCCGATCGCATCGCGGTGATGGCCGACGGGTTGCAGGCGCTGGGCGTGCGGGCCACGCCCACGCCCGACGGGATGGTGATCGAAGGTCGCGGTGGCGAGGCCGGCGTGTTCGCGCCGGGAGTCGTCGCGGCGCATGCCGACCACCGCATCGCGATGTCGTTCGCGATGGCCGGGCTGCGGGCGCGCGGCGCGCTGACGATACGCGACACGCTCAACGTGGGAACGTCCTTTCCCGGCTTCGAGACGCTGGCGCGCACCGCGGGCCTGCGCATCGAGGGGCGCGGCGAGGACGCGTGAGCGGCGTGCCGCGCCGATGAAGGGCTTGCCGTGAAGGGCGACCGCCAGCATGACGCAGCGGCGGCGATGCGCGTGCCGATGATCACGATCGACGGCCCGACCGCTTCGGGCAAGGGCACGGTGGCGCAGCGTGTCGCGCAGGCGCTCGGCTGGCATCTGCTGGACTCCGGCGCGCTGTACCGCCTGTGCGCGCTCGCCGCGCTGCGCGCCGGCGTCGATCTCGACGACACGGCGGCACTGGCCAGGCTCGCTGCAACGTTGCCGGTACGCTTCGTCGCCGACGGCGTGGAACTCGACGGGCACGACGTGACGGCCGCGATCCGCGACGAGGCGGTCGGCAATGCCGCGTCCCGGATCGCAGTGCAGCCGGCGCTGCGCGCCGCGCTGCTGGGGCTGCAACGCGGCTTTCGCCGCCCGCCGGGGCTGGTGGCCGACGGTCGCGACATGGGCACCGTGGTGTTTCCCGACGCGACGCTGAAGGTCTTCCTCGTCGCGAGCACCGAGTCGCGCGCGAAGCGAAGGTATAAGCAGTTGATCGAAAAGGGGTTTTCTGCTAATCTCGCCGACCTTTTACGGGATCTGGGAGAGCGTGACGAACGCGACGCGAAGCGCGCGGTCGCGCCGCTCAGGCCCGCCGAAGGCGCAGTGATGATCGACTCCACGCATCTCGACATCGACCAGACGGTTGCCGAGGTGCTCGGAGCCTATCGCGACTGCTGCAGCCGCATGCGTCGCTGAACGTGCTCCCGTCGGGGCACGACGGCGGTGCGTTCGGGGTCCGCCGGTGACGGCGGAAGGGGCCCGTCGTTCGCGACGGGCAATCGCCAACTCCGCTGGGTTGCCGCCTGGTGCGCGTGCCGGATCGAGGATCCGGCGCTGCCCGGAATCGGCCGTCCGGCGTGTTTCGACCACACTGGAACCACATTGAGTACTGCAACCGCAACGTCCACTCCGACCGAAAGTTTCGCCCAGCTGTTCGAGGAATCCCTGTCGCGCCAGGAAATGCGCCAGGGCGAAGTCATCACCGCCGAGGTGGTGCGCATCGACCACAACTTCGTGGTCGTCAATGCCGGGCTGAAGTCCGAGAGCTTCATCCCGATCGAGGAATTCAAGAACGACCGCGGCGAGCTCGACGTGAAGCCCGGCGACTTCGTCTCGGTCGCCATCGAGGCGCTGGAAGACGGCTACGGCGAGACCCGCCTGTCGCGCGACCGCGCCAAGAGGCTGTCCGCGTGGATCAGCCTGGAGAAGGCGCTCGAATCCGGCGAGCACGTCGACGGCACGATCACCGGCAAGGTCAAGGGCGGCCTGACCGTCATGACCAACGGCATCCGCGCGTTCCTGCCGGGCTCGCTGGTCGACATCCGCCCCGTCAAG
>JAHDYE010000084.1 GCA_023383035.1 Burkholderiaceae bacterium
AGCCCATGTCGCAGGAGCCCTGCACGTTGTTCTGGCCGCGCAGCGGGTTCACGCCCACGCCCTCGCGGCCGATGTTGCCGGTGGCCATGGCCAGGTTGGCGATGCCCATCACCATCGTCGAGCCCTGGCTGTGCTCGGTGACGCCCAGGCCGTAGTAGATCGCGGCATTGCCCGCGCTCGCATAGAGCCGGGCGGCGCCGCGCAGGTCGGCGGCCGGCACGCCGGTCACCGCCTGCAGGGCCTCGGGCGAGTTGCGCGGTTCGAGCACGAACGCCTTCCACCTGGCGAATGCCGCGGGATCGCAGCGCTCGGCAATGTAGTCTTCCTTCAGCAGTCCCTCGGACGCGATGACGTGCGCCAGCGCGTTGATCACGGCCACGTTGGTGCCCGGCACCAGCTGCAGGTGATAGGCGGCCCTGACGTGCGGGCCTTCGACGAGTTCGATCCTGCGCGGATCGATCACGATCAGCTTCGCGCCCTGGCGGATGCGCCGCTTCATGCGCGAGGCGAACACCGGATGGCCTTCGGTCGGGTTGGCGCCGATCACCATGATCACGTCGGCGTGGTCCACCGAGTCGAACTCCTGCGTACCGGCGGAGGTGCCCAGCGTCTGGCCCAGGCCGTAGCCGGTGGGCGAATGGCAGACCCGTGCGCAGGTGTCGGTATTGTTGTTGCCGAAGGCGGCGCGCACCAGCTTCTGCACCAGGTAGGTCTCCTCGTTGGTGCAGCGCGAGGACGTGATGCCGCCGACCGCGGCGCGGCCGTATTTCGCCTGGATGCGCCGGAACTCCGACGCGGCGTGGCCGATCGCTTCCTCCCAGGAGACTTCGCGCCACGGATCGGTGATGCGCGCGCGGATCATCGGCTTGACGACGCGGTCCCGGTGGGTGGCGTAACCCCACGCGAAACGTCCCTTGACGCACGAGTGGCCATGATTCGCCTTGCCGTCCTTGAAGGGCACCATGCGCACCACGCGATCGCCCTGCATCTCGGCGCGAAACGCGCAACCCACGCCGCAGTAGGCACAGGTGGTGACGACGCTGCGTTCGGGCTGGCCCATCTCGATCAGGGTCTTCTCGGACAGTGCCGCCGTCGGGCACGCCTGCACGCAGGCCCCACACGACACGCATTCGGAGCCGAGGAAGGTTTCGCCCTGGCCCGCCGCCACGCGCGACGCGAAGCCGCGGCCGCTGACGGTCAGCGCGAAGGTGCCCTGGATTTCCTCGCAGGCGCGCACGCAACGGCTGCAGACGATGCATCGGCCGGCATCGTAGGCGAAGTAGGGGTTCGAGTCGTCCTGCGTGGCGGCCTCGAAGTGGTTCTTGCCGTCGCGGCCGTAGCGCACCTCGCGCAGCCCCACCGCGCCGGCCATGTCCTGCAGCTCGCAGTTGCCGTTGGCGGCGCAGGTCAGGCAGTCGAGCGGATGATCGGAGACGTACAGCTCCATCACGCCGCGGCGCAGGTCGGCCAGCCGGGCCGACTGGGTGCGCACCTTCATGCCGGGCTCGGCCGGCGTCGTGCACGAGGCCGGGTAGCCGCGTCGCCCCTCGATCTCGACCAGGCACAGGCGGCACGATCCGAACGGCTCGAGACTGTCGGTCGCGCACAGCTTGGGCACCTTGACGCCTGCCAGCATCGCGGCGTGCATCACGGAAGTTCCGGCAGGCACCGCGACCGCGATGCCGTCGATCTCCAGCGTCACGGACGCGTCGGCGTGCTGCGGTGGCGTGCCGAAGTCGGTATCGAATCTGGACTGCATGGGATTCCCTTGTCGACGGCGCGTCAGGCGGCCTTGCCGTGTGTCCGAAGGCCGAAATCTTCCGGGAAATGCTCGAGGGCGCTCAGCACCGGGTACGGCGTCAGCCCGCCCATCGCGCACAGCGAGCCGTCGATCATCGTGCCGCACAGGTCGCGCAGCAGCGCGACGTCGCGCTGCCGGTCGCGGCCGGCGATGACCCGGTCGATCACCTCGACGCCGCGCACCGCGCCGATGCGGCAGGGCGTGCACTTGCCGCAGGATTCCAGCGCGCAGAACTCCATCGCGTAGCGTGCCATGCGTGCCATGTCGACGGAATCGTCGAACGCGACCACGCCGCCGTGGCCGAGCATCGCCGCACCCTGCGCGAACGCCTCGTAGTCGAGCGGCGTATCGAAGCGGGACTCGGGCAGGTACGCGCCGAGCGGACCGCCGACCTGCACGGCGCGGATCGGCCGCCCGCTGGCCGATCCGCCGCCGTAGTCGTACAGCAGTTCGCGCAGCGTCAGGCCGAACGCCTTCTCGACCAGGCCGCCGCGGCGGATGTTGCCGGCGAGCTGGAACGGGAGCGTTCCGCGCGAGCGGCCCATGCCGAAGTCGCGATAATGCGCGGCGCCCTGGTCGAGGATGCCCGGAACGCTCGCCAGCGTGATCACGTTGTTGACCACCGTGGGCTTGCCGAACAGGCCCCGCAGCGCGGGCAGCGGCGGCTTGAAGCGGACCTGGCCGCGCCGGCCTTCGAGGCTTTCGAGCAGCGCCGTCTCTTCGCCGCAGATGTAGGCGCCCGCGCCGCGCCGCACTTCCACCTCGAAGCGATGCGCGGTGCCGAGCACACGCTCACCGAGGTAGCTCCGTTTCCGGGCCAGATCGATCGCTTCGGCCAACGTCGCCTCGGCGTGCGGGTATTCCGAGCGCAGGTAGACGTAGCCGTGCGTCGCGCCGGTGGCGAGGCCGGCGATCGTCATGCCCTCGAGCAGCGCGAAAGGGTCGCCCTCCATCAGCATGCGGTCGGAGTAGGTGCCGGAATCGCCCTCGTCGGCGTTGCACACGATGTACCTGGGCCCGGCCGGGGCATCGAGCACGGTCTGCCATTTGATGCCGGTGGGGAAGGCCGCGCCGCCGCGGCCGCGCAGCCCGGAAGCGGTCACCTCCGCGACGGTGGCCGCGGCGCCGATCTCGAGCGCGCGCTGCAGGCCGCGGTAGCCGCCGTGCGCGAGGTAGTCGTCCAGGCACAGCGGATCGACGACGCCCACCCGGGCGAACGTCAGGCGCTCCTGCTTCGCCAGCCAGCCGATATCTTCGGTCCGCCCGAGGCGCAGGCGATGATCGCCGCCGCGCAGGAAGTCGGCGTCGAAGAGGCCTTGCACGTCGCCCGGCGTCACCGGCGCGTACGCCACCCGCCCGGCGGGCGTGGCCACCTCGACCAGCGGCTCGAGCCAGAAGAGGCCGCGCGAGCCGTTGCGCACCAGCCGGATGTCGGCGCCGCGCCGCTGCGCCTGCGCCGCGATGGCGCGCGCGACATCGTCGGCGCCGACCGCGGCGGCGGCGGCGTCGCGCGGCACGTAGACAGTGACGGTCAGGGCGGTGACGGTCATGGCGTGTCCAGCGTTGCCAGAATGTCGTCGAACCGCGCGGGCGACACCCGGCCATGCAGGCTGCGGTCGACCATGACGGCGGGCGAACAGGCACAGTTGCCCAGGCAGTACACGGGCTCGAGGGTGACGCCGCCGTCGCCGGTGGTCTGGTGGAAATCGATGCCCAGCGCGGCCTGCGCGTGCTCGCGCAGCCGATCCGCGCCCATCGCCTGGCAGGCCTCGGCCATGCAGATGCGCACCACGTGCCGGCCCGGCGGCGTTGCCCGGAAGTCGTGGTAGAAGCTCACGACGCCGTGCACTTCGGCGCGCGACAGGCCGAGCGCCTTTGCGACGAGCGGCACGGCGGCCGGCGGAACATGACCGAGGCGGTCCTGGATCGCGTGCAGCACCGGCAGCAGCGCGCCGGGTCGATGGCCTTCGGCCCGGATCGCGGCCGTGATCACCGTCTCGTCGGCGTCGGTCATGGGTGCCGGCGTAGTTGCCGCCTGGTTCTTCATGGGCATACGTTCGTGGGCAGCGGCGTGCGACGGCCGCGCTGTTTTTCCGAGGTTATCATCTGCGCGTTCCGGCAGTTCAAGCCCGTGGAATTCGAGGTTCCGATGTCATCGATCGCGGCGCCGTCGTGCTTCGACTTCGCGATGATGCGCCTGGCGATCGAGCAGGCGCACAAGGCTCGCCTGGCCGGCGAGGTACCGGTGGGCGCGGTGCTGGTACGCGACGGCGAAGTGCTGGCGGCCGGCTACAACCAGCCGATCGGCGCGCACGATGCCACCGCCCACGCCGAGGTGTGCGCGTTGCGCGCGGCCGGCGCCTTGCTCGGCAATTATCGCCTGGTCGGCTGCGACCTGTACGTGACGCTCGAACCGTGCGCGATGTGCGCGGGCGCGATCATGCACGCGCGGCTGCGTCGCGTCGTCTTCGGGGCGCGCGACCCCAAGACCGGCGCCTGCGGCAGCGTGCTCGACCTGTTCGGGGAAGGGCGACTGAACCACCACACCGAGGTGATGGGCGGCGTGATGGCCGACGAATGCGGGGCGCTGCTGTCGGCGTTCTTCGCCGGGCGCCGCGGTCGCGCGGGCGTCGAGAACCGCGAGTCCGGCACAGACGACGCGGCCCGCTGACGGAAGCGGCGCGCCGGATGCGCGGCGGTCGCGGCGACCGCCGCCGCTCAGGTCCGCGTTACTGGATCTTCGCTTTCGCGCGCAGGTCCTGTTGCAGCTGCTGCACGCGGCGCCGCTCGAGCTCCTGCTGGATCTGCGGGCGCACCTGCTCCAGCGGCGGCGCCTTGGCCTCGCGCACGTCCTCGAGGCGGATCACGTGATAGCCGAACTGCGACTTGACCGGCGCCTCGGTGGTCTTGCCCTTCTCGAGCGCCACCATCGCGTCGGAAAATTCCTTGACGAAGGTCTGCGGCGTGTTCCAGTCGAGGTCGCCGCCCGACTGCGCCGATCCGGTGTCCTTCGATTTCTTCGCCAGCTCCTCGAACTTCGCGCCCTTCTTCAGCTGCGCGATGATGCGCTTGGCCTCGTCCTCGCTCTCCACCAGGATGTGGCGGGCGCGGTACTCCTTCTCGCCGGCCTGCTGGCGCATCTTGTCGTACTCGGCCTGCAGCTCGGTGTCCTTGACCGGGTTGGCCTTCAGGTGCTCGCGGATCAGCGCGCGGATCAGGATGTCCTGGCGCACGTTCTCGAGCTGGCGCTGCACATCGGTGTTGCGCGGCAGGCCCTTGGTTTCGGCCTCCTGCACGAACAGCTCGCGCGCGATCAGCTCGTCGCGCACCGCCGCGCGCAGCTCGGGCGTATCGGGGCGGCCCTGGGCGACCAGTGCTTCGACGAATTCGTCCACCTTCTGCTTCGGGATGGGCTTGTTGTTGACCACCGCCGCGTTCTGTGCGAGCGCGAACGAGGCGACGGGCAGGAGGGCTGCGGCCGCGAGTTTCGCCAGCCGGAGCGACAGGGGAGGGTGCGACATCGTAGGTCCTCGTGGCAATCGTGGGAGGCCGGGCAGCGGGGCCGGCGGCCGGTCAGGCCTGGTCGGCCGCTTCGGCCGGCGTGCGGGCTTCGATCGCGAGCGCGTGTATGCGCTGCGGCATCCAGTCTTGCACCGCATCATACACGAGCCGATGACGGGCCACGGTGCCCAGCCCCGCGAAGCGCGCGCTGACCATGCGCACGCGGAAATGCCCCGCGCCGCCTGCCGCGCCGGCGTGTCCGGCATGCCGGTGGCTGTCGTCGACGACGTCGATCGCGGCGTCGGGGAAGTGCTCGGTCAGGCGCGCCTTCAGCGTCTGGACATCCGGGCGCATCAGGGCTCCTCCTGGACGTGGCGGCCGAGGTAGAGCGCCTGCGCGATCACGAAGGCGATCGTCAGCCCCATCGTTCCGAACAGCTTGAAGTTGACCCAGACGTCGGTCGAGAAGCGATACGCGACCAGCAGGTTCAGCACGGCCATCGCGACGAAGAAGCCCATCCACGCAAGGCCCAGCCGCTGCCAGACCGGTTCGGGCAGCGTCAGCTGCTTGCCCATCACCGCCTTGATCAGGTCGCGCCCGAAGAACACCCGTCCGCCCAGCAGCACCGCCGCGAACAGTCCGTAGAGGACGGTGGGCTTCCACTTGATGAAGGTCTCGTCGTGCAGCAGCAGCGTCATGCCACCGAACACCACGATGATCGCCAGGCCGGCCCACTGCATGCCCTCCACCGGGCGGGCGCGCAGCTTGAGCCAGAGGATCTGCGCGATGCTGGCGACGATGGCCGTGCCGGTGGCGACGTAGATGTCGGCCAGCTTGTAGGCGGCGAAGAACAGCAGGACGGGGAACAGGTCGAACAGCAGTTTCATGGCGCCAGTATAGAATTTCGGATTCGATCACGCCGAACCCGGAGTCCCGAAATGGCCGAACGCACGCGCAACCGCCGCAACACGCTCGAGCGGCGTTGCCTTCCCAAGTCGCTCAAGCGCCTGTTCAAGGGCTCGTCGCGGCCGCTGTTCCGGATGCTCGAGAAGGTCAAGAAGGCGTGAGTCCACGCGGCTCGAAGCGCAGCGACGCCGAATTGATGCAGTAGCGCAGGCCGGTCGGCGGCGGCCCGTCGTCGAACACGTGCCCCAGGTGCGCATCGCAGGCCGCGCACAGGACTTCGGTGCGCACCATCCCGTGGCTGGCATCGCGCCGCAGCGCGAGACGGGCCGTATCGATCGGCTGCCACCAGCTCGGCCAGCCGCTGCCCGACTCGTACTTCTGCGCCGACGCGAACAGCGGCGTGCCGCAGCACACGCACAGATAGCGTCCGTCCTCGTGGTGGTCCCAGTAGCAGCCGCTGAACGCGGGTTCGGTGCCGTGCCGGCGTGTGATCCGGTATTGCTCGGGGGTGAGCGCCTGGCGCCATTCGGCGTCGGTCTTCTCGATGCGGCGAGGGGATTTTTCGTCGGTCATGAGGAGCAGCTCAGTCGAAGGGTGGAGGCCCAGTCGGGCGGAAGCGCGGCGTAGGCTTCCCTGCCCGCTTGCTCGTCGTAGGGTCGCTGCAGCACGCGCAGCAGTCGCGCGACCTCGGTGAAGTCGCCCTGGCGCGCGTCGCGGATCGCGATCTCGGCCAGGTGGTTGCGCAGCACATAGAGCGGATTGAGGCGGTTCATCGCGGCGGCGCGCTCGTCGTCGCTGCGCGCCTCGAGCGCGAGGCGCCGGCGATAGCGCGCCAGCCAGGCGTCGAACGCGTCGCGGTCGACGACCAGATCGCGGCACGCCCGGGCATCGTCGCCGTCGGCGGCCGCGTGCCGGTGCACACGTGAGAGATTGCGGAAGAACAGCGTGAAATCGACGCGATCGGCGTGCAGCCGCTCGAACAGCGCCTCGATCAGCGCGGCGTCCTCGTCGTGCGCCAGCGCCAGGCCGAGCTTGGCGCGCACGGCCTCGCGATGCGCCGCCTCGAACGCCCCGGTCCACTGCGCGAGCACCGCGCGCGCATCGTCGGCGCCGTCGCCGCAGGCGACCACGAGCGGCATCAGCGCCTGACCCAGGCACCAGCAGTTCCACTCGGCCACGCGCGGCTGCATCGCGTAGCTGTAGCGCCCGGTGTCGTCGGAGTGGTTGCAGACGTGGTCGCGGTCGAAGCCGTCGAGGAAGCCGAACGGGCCGTAGTCCAGCGTCAGGCCGAGCACCGACATGTTGTCGGTGTTCATCACGCCGTGGCAGAAGCCGACCGCCTGCCAGCGCGCCACCAGCCGGGCCGTGTCGTGCACCGCGCTGCGCAGCAGCGCCAGGTACGGGTCGGGCTCGGCGGCCAGCGCCGGGCGGAACTTCGCGATCACGTAGTCGGCCAGCAGGCGCAGGCGTTCGACGTCGCCGGCCGCGTAGAAATGCTCGAAGGAGCCGAAGCGCACGAAGCTGGGCGACAGGCGGGTGAGCACCGCGGCGGTTTCCACGGTTTCGCGAAATACCGGCAGCTCGGCGCTCACCAGCGCCAGCGCACGAGTGGTCGGGATGCCGAGGGCGGCCATCGCCTCCGAGCACAGGAACTCGCGGATCGACGAGCGCAGCACCGCGCGCCCGTCGGCGCCGCGCGAGTAGGGCGTGCGGCCCGACCCCTTGAGCTGGATCTCCAGGTTGCCGTGCGGTGCGGCAACCTCGCCGAGCAGCAGCGCGCGGCCGTCGCCGAGCTGGCCCGCCCAGACGCCGAACTGGTGGCCCGAGTAGACCGCGGCCAGCGGCTGCGCGCCCGCCAGCGGCCGGTTGCCGGCGAAGACCTCGGCGAACTCCGGCTCGGCCGCCCGCGCCGGGTCGAGCCCGAGCAGTTCGAGCGCCGCCGGCGATACCGCCACCAGGCGCGGATCGGGCAGCGGCACCGCGGCCAGGCGGGTGTAGAAGCCCTCCGGTAGCCGGGCGAAGCTGTTGTCGAAGCGCAGTTCCGGCCACGCCGCCAGCTCGTCGCGCGCCGCCTCGACGTGTGCCGCAGCGCCGGGAGCGCTCGAATGCGGATCCGCGGATGAAAGCATCGTCCGATTCTAGGGGCTATCGGGCGCCCGTGCCGGCCATGGCCCTGCCGAACTCGCTAGAATCCTGCGCATCCGCGCGTACGCGCAGCCACGACGACGGAGGCGGTCGATGCAGGGACTGATGATGGACATGCCGCTGCTGGTCTCGGGCATCCTGCGGCACGCGGCGCGCCATTACGGCGATACCGAGATCGTCTCGCGGCGCGTGGAAGGCGACATCCATCGCTACACCTACGCCGACTGCGAGCGCCGCTCGCGCCGGCTCGCCGACGCGCTGACGCGCCAGGGCGTGGCGATCGGCGACCGCGTGGCGACGCTGGCCTGGAACGGCTACCGCCACATGGAGCTGTACTACGGGGTGGGCGGCATGGGCGCCGTGATCCACACCATCAACCCGCGGCTGCACCCGGAACAGATCGCGTGGATCGTCAACCACGCCGGCGACGTGCACCTGGCGTTCGACCTCACGTTCCTGCCCATCGTCGAGGCGATCGCCGCGCATTGCCCGAACGTGAAGAGCTGGATCGCGCTGTGCGACGAAGACCGCCAGCCGGCCTCGGGCAAGGTCGCGAACCTGGTCAACTACGAGCGTCTGCTCGCGACCGGCTCGCAGGACTATCGCTGGCCCGAGATCGACGAGCGCAGCGCGCTCGGCCTGTGCTACACCTCCGGCACCACGGGCAACCCGAAGGGGGCGATGTATTCGCACCGCTCGACCGTGCTGCACGCCTATGGGGCGGCGCTGCCCGACGCGATGGGCGCCTCCGCGCGCGACTGCATCCTGCCGGTGGTGCCGATGTTCCATGTCAACGCATGGGGCCTGCCGTACACCTGCCCGCTGGTGGGCGCGAAGATCGTGTTCCCGGGCGCGCAGCTCGACGGCAAGTCGCTGTTCGAGCTGTTCGAGTCCGAAGGCGTGACCTATTCGGCCGGCGTGCCGACGGTCTGGCTCGGCCTGCTGCAGCACGTCGCGCAGGCCGGAGCGAAGTTCACCACGCTGCAGCGCACCGTGATCGGCGGCTCGGCCTGCCCGCCGGCGATGATCCGCACGTTCAGGGAGCAGTACGGCGTCGAGGTGATCCACGCGTGGGGCATGACCGAGATGTCGCCGCTGGGCACGTTGTGCCGGCTGCAGAACAAGCATGCAGCGCTGGACGAGGAGGCGCAGCGCAAGCTGCTCGAGAAGCAGGGCCACGTGATCTTCGGCGTCGACATGAAGATCGTGAACGACGACGGCGAGGAACTGCCGTGGGACGGCAAGACCTTCGGCAACCTGCTGGTGCGCGGACCATGGGTGATCCGCGAATACTTCCGCGGCGAAGGCGGCGATCCGCTGAAGTACGACGCCGACGGCCGCGGCTGGTTCCCTACCGGCGACGTGGCGACCATCGACGCGGACGGCTACATGCAGATCACCGATCGCAGCAAGGACGTGATCAAGTCGGGCGGCGAGTGGATCAGCACGATCGACCTGGAGAACCTGGCGATCGGGCATCCGGCGGTGGCCAACGCGGCGGTGATCGGCGTACCGCATCCGAAGTGGGACGAGCGGCCGCTGCTGATCGTGGTGAAGAAGCCCGGGGCCGAGGTGACGAAGGAGGAATTGCTCGCGTTCTACGAGGGCAGGATCGCCAAGTGGTGGACCCCGGACGACGTGCAGTTCGTCGAGGCGATCCCGTTGGGCGCCACCGGCAAGATCCTGAAGACGAAGCTGCGCGAGCAGTTCCGCGACTACCGGCTGCCGGGCACCTGAGCGCGTTCGGTTATGATCCGGCGGCGCTGCGAGGCGCCGGCCTTCGACGCATCGGCGCGCTCGCTCGACACGAGGAGACATTCATGGCCAGGATCCGTTTCGCCGCGGCGGCGCTTGCCGCCTGCACCGCATTCGCCGTTCCGGGCGCATTCGCGCAGTCGGGGACCGTGAAGATCGCCTGGGTCGATCCCCAGTCGGGGATGATGGCCGCGGTCGGCCAGAACGCGCTGCGCAGCTGGCAATATGCGGTCGAGCTCGCCAACCAGGGCCGATGGGCCGGCGACGTGAAGTTCGAGCTGGTGCCCTTCGACAACAAGCTCAGTCCGCAGGAAACGCTCACGGTGCTCAAGTCGGTGGTCGACCAGGGCATCGGCTACGTCGCGCTGGGCCTGGGCACCGCCGCCGCGCTGGCGCTGTCCGACGCGGTGGCCAAGCACAACCAGCGCAACCCGGGCAAGGAGATCGTGTTCTTCAACTACGCCGCGGTCGACCCGTCGATGACCAACGAGAAGTGCGACTTCTGGCACTTCCGCATCGACATCAACAGCGACATGAAGATGGAAGCGCTCACCACGTACATGGCCGGGCAGCCGCAGATCAGGAAGGTGTACCTGATCAACCAGGATTACGCGTTCGGCCACGCGGTGGAGCGCGGCGCGGAAGAGTACCTGAAGCGCAAGCGCCCCGACGTCGCCATCGTCGGCAAGGATCGCCACCCGCTGGCTCAGGTGCGCGACTTCGCGCCCTACGTCGCCAAGATCAAGGCCTCGGGCGCCGACACCGTCATCACCGGCAACTGGGGGTCCGACCTGGCGCTGCTGATCAAGGCCGCCCGCGATGCCGGGCTGGACGCGGACTTCTACACTTACTACGCCGGCGCCACCGGCGCGCCTACGGCGATGGGCCCCTCGGGAGAAGGCAAGGTGCGCCAGGTGAGCTACTGGAACCCGAGCGACCCCGTCTCCGCGGAGGGCGGCAAGGTGATCGAGGGTTTCGGGAAGAAGTTCAGGGACGACTACACGATCCTGGCGTCCTACACGTCGATGAAGCTGCTCTCCGGAGCGATGAAGAAGGCGAAATCGATCGAGCCGAAGCAGGTGGCGTTCGCGCTCGAGGGCCTGAAGGCGCAGTCGCTGAACGGCGAGATCGAGATGCGCGCCGCCGATCACCAGCTGCAGCAGCCGGTCTTCATCTCGTCGTGGCAGAAGGTCGACGGCAAGTCGGTGCGCTACGGCCAGGAGAACACCGGCTTCGGCTGGCGCACCGAAGCGAAGCTCGACGCCTACGTGGCGTCGCAGCCCACTTCGTGCAACATGAAGCGCCCGGCGAAGTAGGCCGCCCCGGGCGCGCACGCGGCCGGTCCGACCGCGCTTCGATCATTCCCGCGCTGCGGGCCTCCGCCTGCCGGCCCGCAGCGCGCGTACCGTGGAATTCTTCGTCGTCTCGCTGCTGAACGGCATCAGCTACGGGCTGCTGCTGTTCATGCTCGCTTCGGGCCTCACGCTGATCTTCAGCATGATGGGCGTGCTGAACTTCGCGCACGCCTCGTTCTACATGATCGGCGCGTACGTGGCCTACCAGATCAGCACCTGGATCGGGTTCTGGCCGGCGCTGGTGCTGGCGCCGCTGGTGGTCGGCGTGCTCGGCGCGCTGGTCGAGCGCTACGGACTGCGCCGCGTGCACCGGTGGGGGCACGTGCCCGAGCTGCTGTTCACCTTCGGGCTGTCGTACATCATCGTCGAGCTGGTGCAGATCGTCTGGGGCCGGGCCCCGGTGCCCTACCAGGTGCCGCCGTCGCTGCAGGGGTCGCTGTTCACCGTCTTCTCGACCACCTTTCCGGCCTATCGCGCGTTCATGATGCTGGTCGCGGTGTCGATGCTGGCGGCGATCTGGCTGATGCTCGCGCGCACGCGCATCGGTCTGGTGATCCAGGCCGCGCTCACGCATCCCGAGACGGTCGAGGCGCTCGGCCACAACGTGCCGCGCGTGTACATGCTGACCTTCGGCGGGGGCACCGCGCTCGCGGGGCTGGCCGGCGTGATCGGCGGCAATGCCTACGTGACCGAGCCTTCGATGGCGGCGCTGGTGGGCGCGATCGTGTTCGTCGTCACGGTGGTGGGCGGCATGGGCTCGCTGGCCGGCGCGTTCGTCGCATCGCTGCTGATCGGGCTTCTCCAGACCTTCGCGATCGGCTTCGACTGGTCGCCGCTCGGCCTGTTCGAGCGCCTGGGCATCCCAATGACGCCCGACACGTTCCTGTACGCGCTGTGGTCGCTGAAGCTGTCGCAGGTGGCGCCGGTGCTGCCGTACCTGCTGCTGGTGCTGGTGCTGATCCTGCGCCCGCGCGGCCTGATGGGCACCCGGGAAGGCTGATCCGGTGGCCGCGACGGTCCGTTTCGCGCCGCACGACGTCGGTCGCTGGCTCGTCTGGGGACTGACCGCGCTCGCGTTCGTCGTGCTGCCGCTGGTATTCACCAAAGGCTTCGCGATCACGCTGCTGTCGCAGATGGGCATCGCGATCGTCTTCGCGCTGTCCTACAACATGCTGTTCGGGCAGGGCGGGATGCTGTCGTTCGGCCACGCGGTGTACTCGGGGCTGGGCGCATTCTTCGCGATCCACGCGCTGAACTGGGTGGGCGACGGCAGGATCTGGATCCCGGTGTCGCTGATCCCGCTGGTGGGGGGCGTGTTCGGCGCGCTGTTCGGGGTGCTGTTCGGTTACGTCACCACGAAGAAGGCCGGCACGCCGTTCGCGATGATCACGCTGGGCATCGGCGAGATGGTGTTCGCGGCTTCGCTGATGTTTCCCGGCTTCTTCGGCGGCGAGGGCGGCATTTCCGGCAACCGCGTGGTCGGCGAGCCGGTGCTGGGCGTGAGCTACGGGCCCGCGATCGAGGTCTACTACCTGATCGCCGCGTGGTGCTTCGTGTGCATGTTGGCGATGTACGCGTTCACGCGCACGCCGCTGGGGCGCATCGCCAACGCGGTGCGCGACAACCCGGAACGCGCCGAGTTCATCGGCTACGACACGCGACGCGTGCGCTTCCTGGTGCTGGTCGTGTCGGCGTTCTTCGCGGGGATCTCCGGCGGCCTGTCGGCGATCAACTTCGAGATCGTCACCGCGGAGAACGTCTCCGCGCTGCGCTCGGGCGGCGTGCTGCTGGCCACCGTGATCGGCGGCGCCAGCGTGTTCTTCGGTCCGGTGCTGGGCGCGATCATCTTCACGTTCTTCGTGATCGCGCTGTCGGAGTACACCAAGGCCTGGCAGCTCTATCTCGGCGTGTTCTTCGTGCTGATGGTGATGTACGCGCCGGGCGGCGTGGCATCGCTGATCCTGATGAACCTGAGGGTGGCCGCACACCGCCTGTTCGGCCCGCTGTGGACGCCTTACGCGCGGCTGCTGGCGGCCGCGGCGGTGCTGCTGGCCGGCGTGACCGCGCTGGTCGAGCTGAGCTATCACCTGACGCTGAACGTCGACGGCGGCACGCGGATGAAGCTGTTCGGCGCGGAAGTCGACGCGGCCGACGTCCTGCCCTGGGCGATCGCGGCGGCCGTCACGCTCGCCGGCGCGCTGGCGTTCGAGGCCGCGCGCCGCGGTTTCGCGCGCGCCTGGAGCGGCGTCCAGGTGCAGATCGAGGAGCGCATCCGCCGCGCAGGTGCCGCCTGATGCGATCGGACGAGGAGAGGCCGGCCGGCGCGATGCCCAGCGAATCCGCGCTGACGCTGAACGGCGTGCGCAAGCGTTTCGGCCGGACCGAGATCATCCGCGGCGTCGATCTCGACGTGCGCCGGGGCGAGCGCCACGCGGTGATCGGGCCGAACGGCGCCGGCAAGTCGACGCTGTTCAACCTGATCTCGGGGCGCTTCGCGCCGAGCGCCGGGCGCATCGCGCTGAACGGGCACGACATCACCGGCCTGAAGCCGTTCGAGATCAACCGGCGCGGCCTGTCGCGCAGTTTCCAGATCACCAACATCTTCCATCGCCTGTCGGTGTACGAGAACATCCGCTGCGCCACGCTGTACGCGCTCGGCTACCGCTACTCGTTCTGGCATCGCCTGGCGCGGCTGCCGGACGCCGCCGAACGTACCGAGGAGGTGCTCGCGCGGATCGGCCTGCATGCGCGGCGCGACACGCCCGCCGGTCTGCTCACCTACGCCGAGCAGCGCGCGCTCGAGATCGGCATCACCATCGCCGGCGGTGCCGATGTGATCCTGCTCGACGAGCCGACCGCCGGCATGAGCC
>JAHDYE010000085.1:0-2473 GCA_023383035.1 Burkholderiaceae bacterium
AGGACACGACCCTTTCACGGTCGGTACAGGGGTTCGAATCCCCTACGGGACGCCAGTCACCAAAGCACGGCACCGGACAACTTCGCGTTGGCCGGTGTTCTTTTCCTGACGATCGTTTCGAGCCGCTGGTCGAGTGCCGGAACGACGTCTTTCCCAGATCGTCTATCGCTTGCGCCGCCTGCTGGCCTGTCGCCTCAACTCGAACGGAAGCGGATTGCCGCCGAGCAACGAGGTGAGCGAAGCGCCTGCCTCCAGCAGCAGCGATTCCATCTTCGCGACGGCCTTCTCGTCGAAGCGGCTCGTCGGACCCGAGAGCAGCAGGGCGCCGGCAAGTGCCTGGTTCATGCCGTAGACCGGCGCCGCGACGCCCGACATCCCCTCGAACATCTCGCCGTGTCGCATGACGGTTACGCTCGCGCGTGCGTCATCGCAGGCAGGCCCGGCCTCGCCCGAGCCCGCACGCAGGGCGAGCGCCGTCGCGCCGCGATCCATCGGGAAACTCTGGCCGGGGCGGATATGGTCGCGCAACGCATGCCGCGAATCGACACGGTACAGGCACATGTAGACGTTCGCCTCGCGGACGTTGAACGACGCGCTTTCGCCGCTGCGTGCCGCGAGCTCCTCGAGCACGGGCCGGATGACATCGTCGGGCTGCACGGTGCGCTGATACACGGCCGCCAGCCGCAGCACCGCAGGGCCGAGCTGGTAGCGGCCATCGGGCGTCGCGCGCACGTAGCCACGCTGCATCAGTGACGACACGAGCCGCAATGCCGTGCTCTTGGAAAGCCCGGAACGTTCGGCAAGCGCCGTCAGGCCCATCGTCTTCAGTTCGGAATCGAAGGCGTCGAGCACGCTGAGCGCTCGTTCGACGGCGGCTACGCCTTCCGGCGCCGAAGGCGCGCGCACAGCCACTTTCCGGGTCGTCGTCGTTCGCATGGGCGGATCATACGGCATCGATACGGCATCGAGCTTCGCGACATTGCGCCGGTTCACTTGTCGCTGATTTCGGTAAAGCTTGCCATGAATACAAAAAAACGGCACATTGTTCCGAAATTACAGGAGCAGGGAAACGCATGATCCGGGACCTCCGCGACTTCATCTCGGCCTGCGAGCACCGCGGCCTGCTGCACCGCATCGGCGCGCCCGTGGATTGGCGTCTCGAGCTCTCGCATGTCGCGAAGGTGAGCGAGGAGAGGCGCGGCCCGGCACTGCTTTTCGAGAACGTGAAGGACTCGACCATCCCGGTCTTCACCAGCGCCTTCACCACGAGCGAGCGCATGGCGCTGTGTCTCGACGAGGATCCGCAGCTTTCGATCGCCGAATTGAGCCGCAGGTGGATGCAGAGGCTGCGCCGCGAATGGATCGCGCCGCAAGTCACGGACGACGTGCCCGTCATGGAGAACGTGCTGACCGGCGATCGCATCGACGTCACGCGCTTTCCCGCGCCGTGGTTCTATCCGCGCGACGGCGGGCGCTATTTCGGTACCGCCGTGTACTCGGTGTGCCGCGATCCCGACACCGGCTGGACCAACCTCGGCACCTATCGCATGCAGACGCAGGCCAGGGATGCCGTGAGCGTCATGATGCTGCGCGGAAAGCACGGCCAGCTCATCCGCCGCAAGTACGCCGAGCGCAGGCAGCGCATGCCGTTCGCCGCGGTGATCGGCGCGGACCCGGCGCTGTTCCTGATGGGGTCCATACAGACCGGTGTGGGTGTCTCCGAGTACGAGATGGCGGGTGCGCTGCGCGGCGAGCCGGTGCCCGTGTTCGTCTCCGACCTGACGGGGCTGACGCTGCCCGCCAGGGCCGAGATCATCCTGGAAGGCTATCTCGACTCCGACGACCTCCGCAGCGAGGGACCGCTCGGCGAATACACGGGCTACTACTCGAGCACGCGAAGCAGCGACGGTGCAGGACTGGAGCCGACCCTGAAGGTGGAACGCATCCTGCACCGCAACGATCCCGTGTTCTGGTCGACGACCATCGGCAAGCCGGTCAACGACATTCACATGTTCCAGTCGCTGAACCGGAGCGCCACGCTATGGCACGACCTGGAGACGATGAAGATTCCGGGAATCCAGGCGGTCTATGTTCCTCCCGAGGCGTGCGGATGGTTCTGGGCCGTGATCTCGGTCAGACAGATGTACCCGGGGCACTCGAACCAGGTCGCCAACGCGGCGATCGGCACGTCGACCGGCCACTACGCACTGAAGGGCGTGATCGTCGTCGACGACGACATCGACGTCGAGGACTGGAACCAGGTCTGGTGGGCGCTGTCGACGCGCTTCGATCCGCGCCGCTGCATCCAGATCATCGACCGCGGTCGTGCGACTCCCCTCGATCCGAGCCTGCCCCGTGTTTCGCGCTACATCATGAGCCGCGTGATCATGGACGCCTGCACGCCGTTCGAATGGGAAGACAAACCGGTCCAGGTGTTCATGGATCGCGACACGCTCGGCCTCGTGTCCTCGCG
>JAHDYE010000085.1:2483-14249 GCA_023383035.1 Burkholderiaceae bacterium
AGTACGGCTTTCGCGGCGAGAACCCCGTGGCCGGAATGATCGAGCGCCTGAGCGAAAACCGACGTACGTAAAAGGGGGAGAGATGATGCTGACATTGCGCACCGTCGTGGCTGCCATGCTGATCGGCGCGACTGCGTTCGCGACGGCACAGGGCTATCCGTCGCAACCCGTCAAGGTGGTCGTGGCGTATACGCCGGGGGCCGAGAATGACCTCGTCGCGCGCCTGACCGCCGAGCGCCTGGCCCAGCAACTCGGCCAGCCGTTCGTCGTGGAGAACAGGCCGGGTGCGAGCGGCGTGATCGGCACCGAGTTCGTCGCCCGCGCGTCGCCCGACGGCTATACGCTGCTGCTCGGGAATACGACGTTGCTCGGCATTCTCGGCAGCTTGCGCCCGAACCTGCCGTACAACCCGCTCGACTTCGAGCCGGTCTCGATCATCGCGACCATTCCCACCGTGCTGGTCGTCAACCCCTCCCTGCAGGTCAGGAGCGTGGCCGATCTCGTGAAGCTCTCGAAGTCCCGGCCCGGTGGCCTGAGCTTCGCATCGCCGGGAGCGGGCACGCCGATGCACCTCACGGGAGAGATGTTCAAGGCACAAACGGGTGCCAACCTGGTTCACGTCGCATACAAGGGTGCCGCGCCGGCCATCACGGATCTGCTCGCCGGGCATGTCGACCTCATGTTCCAGAACGTTCCCACGGTGCTGCAGCACCTGCGCAGCGGCAAACTGCTCGCGCTCGCCACGTCGAACGCCACGCGGCTCGAAGTGTTGCCCGAGGTACCGACGCTCGCGGAAACCGGCGTGTCGAACGCCGAGTCGTACTCGTGGTTCGCGTTCGTCGCCCCCAAGGGGACGCCGAGGGCCATCACATCACTGTTGCAGGCCGAGATCGCGAAGGCGCTCGCGATGCCCGAGGTGCGCCAGAGACTGCGCGACCTCGGCGCCGATCCGGTCGGCAATACGCCGGACGAGGCGGTCGCGCACATTCGCAGGGAAACGGCGAAGTGGGCGGCGGTGATCCGTCAGGCAGGCATCAAGGTGGGCGACTGAACGCGCGCAGCTCCCGTCACTGACGCGCGCGGCGCGCCCGCACCGCGCCGTCGAGCGCCTCCAGCACCGCCACCGACTCCTCCCAGCCGAGACAGCCGTCGGTGATGCTCTGCCCGTAGGCGAGCGCCGCCGGGTCGTCGGCGCCCGGCGTGAACGACTGGCGCCCGCCGACCAGGTGGCTTTCCACCATCACGCCCATGATGCGCCGGCTGCCGCCGGCAACCTGCGCTGCGATGTCGGCGGCAACCGCGACCTGGCGCTCGGCCTGCTTGTCGCTGTTGGCGTGCGAGCAGTCGACCATCAGCGAGGGCATGCAGTCGCTCGTGCGCAGCTGCGCGCAGGCCGCCTCGATGCTCGCGGCGTCGTAGTTCGGCGCGCGGCCGCCGCGCAGGATCAGGTGGCAGTCGGGATTGCCGCCGGTGCGCACCATCGCCACGTGGCCGTTCTTGTGGATGCCGAGGAAGTTGTGCGGGCTGCGCGCGGAGATGATCGCATCGATCGCCACGCGCACGTTGCCGTCGGTGCCGTTCTTGAAGCCGATCGGCGAGGAGGTGCCCGAGGCCAGCTCGCGGTGCACCTGGCTTTCGGTGGTGCGCGCGCCGATCGCGCCCCAGGCGATCAGGTCGGCGAGGTACTGGGGCGAGTTGGTGTCGAGCAGTTCGCTGCCGGCGGGCACGCCGAGCCGGGCGATGTCGATCAGCAGCGAGCGCGCGATGCGCAGCCCCTCGTTGATGCGGCAGCTCTCGTCGAGGTACGGATCGTTGATCAGGCCCTTCCAGCCCACGGTAGTGCGCGGCTTCTCGAAGTACACGCGCATCACCACTTCGAGCGTGTCGCGAAAGCGCGCGCGCTGCCCGGCGAGCCGCTGCGCATAATCCAGTGCGGCGCGCGGGTCGTGGATCGAACACGGACCGATCACGACCAGCAGGCGGTCGTCGTCGCCGCGCACGATGCCGCGCACCGCGGCGCGCGCCTCGCCGACCAGCGTCTCGACGCGACTGCCCTGGATCGGGAAGAAGCGGATCAGGTCTTCGGGAGGCGGCAGCACGACGACCTGCGTGACGCGTTCGTCGTCGGTGGTGGAGGTCCGGTCGGGTTCGGCGGGGTGCATCGTCCGGGCGTGCGCGCAGCGGTAGGGAGGGCACGATGGTACTCGACCCGCCCGTGCAGTGGCCCGTCCGGGGGAACGGACAGCGCGAAACCCGGCCCGCGCGTACCGGCCCGACCGGCGCTCAGGCGCCGATCCAGGCCTCGATCTGCGCCGCGCTCATGGCGCCCGCGCTGCGCCGCACTTCGCGTTCGCCGCGAAAGAGGGCGATGGTCGGGATGCTGCGGATCGCGTACTGCTGGCTGAGGCCCGGATTGGCGTCGGTGTCGACCTTCAGGAACTGCACGCGGCCGGCGAGCCGCCGCGCGGCCTGCTCGAACTGCGGCGCCATCATCCGGCACGGGCCGCACCAGGCGGCCCAGAAGTCGACCACCACCGGCAGGTCGGTGCGGCGCAGGTAGTCGTGGAAGCGCGCCTCGTCGATCTCCAGCGGCTTGCCCGGAAACAGCGGCTTGCCGCAGGCGCCGCAGTCGGGTTGCTGCCCAGCCCGGGCGGCGGGCAGACGGTTGGTCTTGCCGCAGTGCGGGCAGACGGCATGGATCGATTCGGACATGGCGGGCTCCGGACGGGTGGGCGCGCGTCGGGCACGGCAGGCGCCACACGGCCTCGACGTTCACCGCAGATATGGAGCGGCGCGCGGAAATGTCAAGAACCGCGCGCCCGGGGATGAGGCGCCACGCCCGTGCTCGCACGAACGATCAACTGCACCGGCAGCGCTGCGGGAACCGGCGCCTGCTCGCCGCGCAACCGCGCGATCAGGTACCGGCCGGCCTCCTCGCCGATGCGCGCGATCGGCAGCCGGACCGTGGTCAGCGGCGGATGCAGGTAGGCGGCGAACTCGTTGTCGTTGAAGCTGGCGATCGACAGCTCGCGCGGCACCTCGATGCCGGCCCCGTCGAGCGCCGACAGCGCGCCGGCGGCCAGGTAGTCGTTGCCGCATACCACCGCCGTTACCGGCGCGCGTGCCTGGACCAGGCGCTGCATCGCCTCGAAGCCCTGGCGAAAGCCATAGTCGGTTTCGATGAGCGCGTCTTCGCACAGGCTCATGCCGCGTCGCGCCAGCGCCTCGACCACGCCGCGGAAGCGCGCCCGCGCGCGTTCGTTCTCGGCGGTGCGTCCACCGATGAAGCCGATGCTGCGATGGCCCAGCTCGGCCAGGTGATCGACGACCTGCGCCGCACCGGCGCGCTCGTCGAAGCCGATGCAGTCGCCGTCGGCGCTGTCGAGCGCCCACATCAGCACGAACGGAAGCCGGTGGGCCGCCAGCAGCGCAAAGGTCTGTGCCGATTGCTCGGCGCCCAGCAGCGCGACGGCGTCGACTCCACGCTCGAGCAGGGCGCGCAGGATCGCCGGCTCGCGTGCCTCGCGGTGTTCGGGCGCCGAGAGCAGCAGCGTGTGGCCGTGCGCGGCGAGCGTGGTCTCGAGCGCCTGGATCATGGTCGGGAACGACGACGTGCCGAACCGCGGCACGATCGCGCCGATCGTACGCGTGCGCCGCATCGCGAGCGCGCGCGCCGAACCGTTGGTGACGTAGCCGAGCCGCTCGACCGCATCGAGCACGCGCGCACGTGTAGCCTCGCTGATCATGTCGGGCCGCGACAGCGCCCGCGATACGGTTCCGGCCGATACGCCGGCCAGCGCGGCGACGTCGGCGAGCGACGCCGGGCGGGCCGTGCCGCCGGCGGGCGGCACGGCCCGCGAGCGCTTCGGCGTGGCGGGACGGCGCAGCATCGGCAGTAGTGGCGAGGATTCGGACCGTCTATGGTACCCGTACCGCGGCGCCAGCAGTGCAAGCGGATGCATGAGTATGAAGCCGCGTTCCCCGGACCGGCGCCGGCCGCCGCCGGCCGGCGGTTATTCATTCAGTAGAAGGCGAATGTGCGACAGGCGGGAGTTGACGCTCCCGAGCTGCATTCGATATCATTCGTGCAAGCGCTTGCATCCAACGGCTCCGGTGCGCCGGACGCCAGGAGCCGCGGCGCGCACCGGGAGAGACCGATTGGGCACGACCAAGCGCGCCGTGGTGAATACGTTGCTCGAGTGCGGCGCGGATCATGCGTTCACGCTGCCCGGCCTGGGCATCACCTGGATGCTCGACGAGCTGGACGAGGTGCGCGACCGGCTGCGTGTGGTGCTCACGCGCAGCGAGCAGATCGCCTCGGTCATGGCGCAGGTCTACGGCAAGCTCACCGGCCGCCCGGGCGTGTTCATGGGGCAGGGACCGTTCGCCAGCACCACCGGCGCATTCGGCATCCTGGAGGCGCAGTTCGCCGGCTCGCCGATGGTGGTGCTCACCGATACCTCCTGCTACGACGGTTTCGGCATGTACGGCGTATACCAGACGATGACGGGCGATTACGGCGCGGCCGACGTGCGCGCCGTGCTCGGCACGATGACCAAGTACACCGGCTATGCCACCGAGCCGCACGAGGCGGTCTACGGACTCCAGCTCGCGTTCAAGCACGCGCAGCTGCCGCGCATGGGGCCGGCCGCGCTGGTGCTCAAGACGCCGATCATCCGGCGCGAGATGCCCGAGCAGACGCGCGTGAACCTGTACCGGTCCGACGGATTCCTGCGCAGCACGCCGGCGCGGCCCGATGCCGAGGCGGTCGGGAAGCTGGCCGCGATGATCGCCGGCGCCAGGTGCCCGGTGATCGTTGCCGGCCAGGGAGTGCAGACGCCGGGCGCGCGCGTGCTGCTGGCCGAGTTGGCGCTACGAGCCGGCATCGCGGTGGCCACGAGCTACAACGGCAAGGGCGTGATCGACGAGACCTCGCCGGTCGCGGTCGGCATGCTGGGCACATGGGGCAGCCGCAGCGCCAACCGCATGCTGGGCAAGGCCGACGTGGTGCTGGCACTGGGCGCGAGCCTGGGCCCGGACTACCTGCGGTTCCGCGACGAGGGGCTGATCGATCCGGCGCGCCAGCGCATCGTGCAGGTCGACGTCGATGCGCGTCACGCGGGCTGGGTGTATCCGGTGGAGCTGGCGGTCACCGGCGATGCCGCCGACGTGCTCGCGATGCTGCGCGGTCAGCCGCTCGGGGAGCAGGCGCGCACGCAGCGGCTGGCCGCGATCGAGGCCAACAACCGCGAGCACGGCTTCGGCGTGATGCCGCCGTCGGTGGCGGCCGACGGGTCGCTGCACTACGCCGACATCGTGCGCGCGCTCGATCGCACGCTCACGCCGCACGACATGCTGGTGCTGGATGCCGGCAACAACCGGATCTGGGTCACCGCCTGCCTGAGGCTGCGCACGCCGGGCCAGCTGGTGGTGCCGGGCGGCATCGGCGGGATGGGATGGGGATTGCCGGCTGCCGCGGCCACGCGGCTGGTGCATCCGGATCGCCATGTCATCTGCCTGATCGGCGACGGCGGCATCGCGATGACGTTGAGCGCGCTCGCCACCTGCGTGCAGGAGCGCCTGCCGGTCACCGTGATCGTGGCGAACAATCAGGGGCTCGGGATGGTGCGCGACAACATGAAGGGGCGGCGCACCGCGGTGGATTTCTCGGCGGTCGATTTCGCGATGGTCGCGCGCGGCATGGGTTGCCGCGGCCTCCGCGTCGACCGCGCGGACGCGCTGGCCGACGCGATCGCGCAGTCGCGCGAGTCGCTGCGGCAGTCGGGCGACAGGGCGCTGCCCACCGTGATCGACGTCGCGGTCGATCCCGGGGCGAGCCACGTGCCGGTGTCGGACTACTGAACGGCAGGCGCGCGATGCCCGAGGGGTCCGTAGCCGTGGTGACCGGCGGCAGCCGCAACATCGGCGCAGCGATCGTCGCGCGCTTCGCCGGCTCGCGCAGCGTCGTGATCGGCGACCTGCAGCCGCCCGCGCAGCCGCTGCCGCCGCACGTGCACTACGTGCGCGCCGACGTCACCGACCACGAGCAGTGCCAGGCGCTGTTCGCGCACGCCGAGTCGATCGGGCCGGTCGATGCGCTGGTGCACTCGGCGGCGATCACCGCGTCGCCGGTGCCGGTCGGACGGCTCGATCCGCTCGAGTGGCGCCGCGTGATCGACGTCAACCTGAACGGCGCATTCAACGTGGCGCATGCATCGATCGCGGCGCTGCAGCGCTCGCGCGGGGCGGCGGTGCTGATCGCCTCGCGCGCAGCCCGCGTCGGCTACGCGGCGCTCGACCCCTCGCCGGCAGGCACCAAGCCGCACTACTGCGCGGCCAAGGCGGGTGTCATTTCGCTGGCGCGCTCGCTCGCGCTCGAACTGGCCGCGACGGGCGTGCGCGTCAACTGCGTGGCGCCCGGGTCGATCGAGGGCGACATGATTCCGCGCGAGCGCTGGCCCGCCATCGCGGCAAGGGTGCCGCTGGGCCGCATGGGCACGCCGCAGGAAGTGGCCGAGGCGTGCTGGTTCCTGTGCTCGCCGGCCGCGTCGTACGTGACCGGCCACGTGCTCGACGTCAACGGCGGCACCTGGATGAACTGACCAAGGAGAGCGTGATGAAGTGGATGCGTGCAGTGCTGGCCACCGCGGCGACGCTGGTCGTCGCCACCGTCCAGGCGCAGGGCGCCTGGCCCTCGAAACCGGTGCGCGTCATCGTGCCGTTCCCGCCCGGCGGGGCGACCGACATCGTCGCGCGCGAGATCAGCGAACGGCTCGGCAAGGCGATCGGTCAGCCGTTCGTGGTCGAGAACCGCGCCGGCGCCAGCGGCAACATCGGCATCGAATTGGCCGCGCGTGCCGCGCCCGACGGTCATACGCTGGTGGTGGGCGCGCCGCAGACGCTGACGATCAACCCGCAGCTGTTCCGCAACCTGCCGTTCGATCCGCAACGCGACCTCGCGCCGATCGTCGTCATCGCATCGGTACCCAACGTGCTGCTGGTCACCAACGGGCTGCCGGTCAGGACGCCGCAGGATCTGGTCGCGCTGGCGCGCGCGCGACCGGGCAAGCTCAACTACGGCTCTTCCAGCGTGGGCGGCACGCCGCACCTGTCGGCCGAGCTGTTCAAGTCGATGACGAATTCGTTCATCGTGCACATCCCGTATCGCGGCAGCGCGCCGGCGCTGCAGGATCTGATCGGCGGACAGATCGAGATGATGTTCGACAATCTGCCGGCGGCGCTGCCGCACATCCGTTCGGGCAAGGTGAAGGCGCTGGCAGTGACCACGCTCAAGCGCACCGCCTCGGCGCCGGATCTGCCGACGTTGGACGAGTCGGGCGTCAAGGGATTCGATTCGCAGGGCTGGTTCTCGCTGCTGGCGCCCACCGGTACGCCGCAACCGGTCCTCGAGCGGATCAACGCGGAGGTCAACCGGATCCTCGCGACGCAGGAGTTCCGTGAGCGCCTCGAACGCGTCGGCGCCGAACCGGTCGGCGGCTCGATCGCCGATTTCCGCGAGCGCCTGCGCAGCGAGACCGAGCGCTGGGGCAAGGTGATCCGTTTCGCCAACATCACTGCCGAATGAGCATGGACGCCTTTCCGGACGGCGGCGCGGCAGTCGCCCGCGGCGCGACGAGCCGGTGAGCGGGCCGGGGCGCATGCCGCCCGACGCGTCGCCGGGCGCAGCCGACGCGGGGCGCGGCTGCCGCCGGCTGGTCGGCAGGAGCGCGCTGCTCACGGCGGCTGCGCGCGGACTGGGGCTGGCATCGGCGTTGCGGCTGGCGGCCGAGGGTGCACGCGTCTGGATCACCGATCGCGACGAGGCGGCGCTGGCCGCGGCGGCCGGGCAGGCGGAGCGGCTCGGGTTGACGCTGCGCACGCTCGCGATGGATTCGTCCGATCCGCACGACGTCGCCGCGCGACTGCGCGAAGCGATCGCCGCGGCCGGTGCGTTCGACGTGCTGGTCAACAACGCGGGCGGGTCGCTGCATACGCCGTACCGTTTCGCCGACCAGTCCGACGGCGACTGGCAGCGCGTGCTCGAGCTCAACCTGATGGGCGCGGTGTGGGCCAGTCGCGCGGTGCTGCCTTCGATGGTGGCGCGCGGCTACGGCCGCATCGTCAACTTCGGTTCGAAGGCCGGGCGCTTCGGCAGCCTGATCGCCGGGGCCAACTACGCGGCGGCCAAGGGAGCGATCGCGTCGCTCACGCGGCAGATGGCCATGGAGTACGGTCCGCATGGCATCACGGTGAACTGCATCTGCCCGGGCGTCGTGATGACCGAGCGCACGCGCGGCCTGTGGGCCGAGCGCCGCAGCGCGGAGGAACGCGCACGCGTGCTCCAGGACATCCCGCTGCGGCGGCATGGCGAAGTGGAGGACGTGGCCGCGGCAGTGGCGTTCTTCGCGTCGGACGACGCGTCGTTCGTCACCGGCGCGACGCTGGATCTCAACGGCGGGCAGGCGATGGCCTGATCGCCGACCGCTGTGGCGGGCGGTTCATTCGAGCAGCCGCAGGCCCATCCGGCTCGCCGCGATCACCGCCTGCGTGCGGTTGCGCGCGCCCAGCGCGCGCAGCACCGCGCTCACGTGAACCTTCACCGTGCCTTCGGCCAGTTGCAGGTGGCGGCAGATGAGCTTGTTCGGCAGGCCGCGCACCAGCAGGCGCAGCACGTCGCACTGGCGATCGGTGAGGCCCAGGCCACGCGGGTCGCCGCCGGGCGGCTTGGCGCGCAGCGGCTCGTTGACCTCGCGCCGGGTGTCGATGGCTTCGCGCGGCACGTAGACGTGGCCGGAGCTGACCATGCGCAGCGCGTGCGTCATCGCTTCGGCGCGGTAGGTCTTCGGGATGTAGCCCGAGGCGCCGAGATCGATGCAGCGCACGATCGTCTCGCGGTCGGTGGCGCTGGACAGCACGGCGACGGGGATGCCGGGGTATTGCGCGCGCAGCGTCTTCAGCGCTTCGAAGCCGGTGCTGTCGGGCAGGCTCAGGTCGAGCAGCAGCAGGTCGTAGCCGTCGTCGTGCGCGAGCAGGCGGCGCGCCTCGGCGAAACTGGCCGCGAGGTCGATGCGGCTGCCCGGCGCGATCGCGTCCATCGTGGCGATGACCGCGTCGCGTACCAGTGGATGATCGTCGATGATCAGCATGCGGCCCGCCATGATCGCTCCCCTCGTTCTCGCTGTTTTCGGCCGATTATGGCGTTCCGGCCGGTCCGACCGTCAAGCGCTCCTGGCGCCCGATCCGCGCGTCCTCGGCCAAACGGCCTAGGCATAATGGGCCGTCACGTCTTGCAGGGTCCCATGAACTCGCATCGTTTCTGCGTCGCGCCGATGCTCGACGTCACCGATCGGCATTGCCGCCATTTCCATCGGCAACTCAGTTGCAGCGCCCGGCTGTATACCGAGATGGTGAGCACCGGCGCGCTGCTGCACGGACCGCGCGAGCGCCTGCTCGCGTTCGATTCGATCGAGCATCCGGTCGCGCTGCAACTCGGTGGCAGCGACCCCGGCGAGCTGGCACGCGCGGCCCGCCTGGGCGAACTTGCCGGCTACGACGAAATCAACCTGAACTGCGGCTGCCCGAGCGAACGCGTGCAGCGCGGCGCCTTCGGCGCGTGCCTGATGGCCGAACCGGCGCTGGTGGCCGGGTGCGTGAGCGCGATGCGCGACGCGGTGTCGGTGCCGGTGACGGTCAAGCATCGCATCGGCCTGGGCCGGATCGAGGACTACGGCTTCGTGCGCGACTTCGTCGGCACGGTGGCGCAGGCCGGCTGCGACGTGTTCATCGTGCATGCGCGCAACGCCTGGCTCGAAGGCCTGAGCCCGCGCGACAACCGCACCGTGCCGCCGTTGCGCTACGAGGTCGCGCAGCGGCTCGCGCGCGAGTTTCCGGCGCTGACGATCGTGCTCAACGGCGGGCTGCGCGATCACCGCACGGCACTGGCGCAACTGGCGTGGGCCGGCGGCGTGATGATCGGCCGCGAGGCGTGCGACGATCCGTGGATGCTGACCGAGGTCGACCAGCGCTATTTCGGCGCTCCGGTGCGCGACATGGAGCGCGAGGCGGTGATCGACGCGATGCGCCCCTACCTGCGACGCGAGCTTGCCGCCGGCACGCCGCTGCGCGTGCTGGTGCGACCGATGCTCGGCCTGTTCAACGGCCTGCCCGGCGCGCGGCACTGGCGCCGTACGCTCAGCGATTCGCAGGCGCTGGCGCAGGCGGATCGGTGGCCCGATCGGCTGCTCGATCGGGCGCTGGCGGCGATGCGGGCCGGTGCGCCGCGTGAGGCGCGTGACGCGCGTGCCGCACGTACAGCAGAATGCCGATGAACGCAGCGGTGGCAAGCACGGTTTCGACCCACGCCAGCGGCACGCTCGGCCCGCGGTCGGAGGTGGCGCGCACCAGGCCTTCGGCGACATAGACGAGCACCAGCATCGACCACCACTGGTAGGTGCGCAGCCGTCCGCGCAGCAGCGACGGCACGGCCAGGGCGAGCGGCAGCACCTTCAGCGACAATGCCCAGCCGCCCGGTCGCAGCGGCGCGAGCCAGGTTTCCCAGACGATTCCGAGCACGATCAGCGCGATGAACGAGCCGAGCACGAGTCGACGCAAGACGAGCGGCAGCATGGGCGCCGATTATAGGCAGTCGCTGGCGCGGCTCGGGCGCGCGATGCTGCGCCAGGCACGGCAGCTGCAGCTCGAGCAGACCGCCGGCAGTCTCTCCTTCCTGACGCTGCTGGCCATCGTGCCGCTGTTCTCGATCGTGTTCGCGGTGACTGCCGCGCTGCCGGCGTTCGGGCACCTGCGCGAGGCGCTGCAGCGCTTCATGCTCGCGAATCTCTTCCCGTCGTCGATCAGCAATACGGTGATCGGCCACCTGAACCAGTTCGCGGCCAAGTCCGGTGAGCTGTCGCTGATCGGCACCGCGGCGCTGGTGGTCACCGCCTACCTGGCGCTGGTGACGATCGAGCAGACGCTGAACCGGATCTGGGCGGCCGACCGGCCGCGCCCGTTCGTCAACCGCTTCCTGTTGTACTGGATGCTGCTCACGCTCGGGCCGCTGTTGCTGGGCGCGTACCTGACGGCGTACGCGCGCGTGGCCACTGCCTGGCTGCGCGGCACCAGCCTGAGCGAACTGCGCAGCGTGTGGTTCCTGCTGCTGCCGTGGATCACCACGGTGGGCGGGCTGATGCTGCTGTACCGGTTGCTGCCGAGCGCCGTGGTGCGCTGGCGCGAAGCGCTGGCCGGGGCGGTGCTGGCGGCGCTGCTGCTGGAGCTGCTGCGCCGCCTGCTCGGCTGGTACGTCGCGCGGCTGGCCACCTACACCGTGGTCTACGGCGCGTTCTCCGCGCTGCCGGTGTTCCTGCTGTGGCTGTTCCTGGCCTGGACGGCGGTGCTGGCCGGCGCGCTGCTGGCGGCCAACCTGCGCTTCTGGGGGCAGTCGGCCGAGCCGCACCTGGCGCGCACGCCGGCCGAGCGCTTCGAGGACGCCCACGGCGTGCTGCGGGCGATGCGTGCCGCGCTCGGCGACGACCGGTACGGCACGTTGCCGGTGCGCGAGCTCGCGCCGCTGCTCGACGACGACCCCGAGCGCGCCGGGGCGGTGGCCATGCTGCTCGCGCGCCTCGGCTACCTCACGCGTTTCGTCGCGCTGGGCCGGCTCGACGACGGTCGGGCGGCGCCGGCAACCCGCCGGACCCGCCTGGCCGTGATGCTGGCGCGGCGCTGGCCGTCGGCCCGGCCCGGGGCCGAGTCGGTATGGAGCGA
>JAHDYE010000086.1:0-4655 GCA_023383035.1 Burkholderiaceae bacterium
GCTCGAACAGGCGCACGGTGGGGTTGCCGAAGCGCGAGTAGATGTAGCCCGGCGCTTCGCCGGCGAACTTGGCCGCGGCGTGGGCGGCGCTCTCGTGCACGAAGCTCGAGGTGAGGAACATCGGCTCGGTATGCTCGCCGAACGGCGTGCGTTCGAACCCGGCACGCACCGCGCGCGTGTCGAACCCGTATTCTTCGTCTTCGCCGGGCGCCCGCGGCGCGCGATCGCTCATCGTGCGGGTCCTTCAATCGGTGGCAACCGGGAACTGCAGGTTCATCTGGTTCTTCGGCGCGTCCTCGTCGTACACGCTCACCGGCCCCAGCAGCCGCTCGCGCTCGATGCGATCGAGGTATTCCGGCGTGATGTCGCCGGTGACGTAGACGCCGTCGAAGCACGAAGCTTCGAAGTTCGCGAGCCGCGGATTGACGTCGCGCACCGACTGCTTCATCGCCTCGACGGTCTGGTAGATCAGCGCGTCGGCGCCGATCGCCGCGCGGATCTCCTCGTCGCTGCGCCCGTGCGCGATCAGCTCGCTGCGCGTGGGCATGTCGATGCCGTAGACGTTGGGATAGCGCACCGGCGGCGCGGCCGACGCGAAATAGACCTTGTTGGCGCCCGAGTCGCGCGCCATCTGGACGATCTCGCGCGAGGTCGTGCCGCGCACGATCGAATCGTCGACCAGCAGCACGTTCTTGCCCTTGAACTCGACGCTCATCGCGTTGAGCTTCTGGCGCACCGACTTCCTGCGCACCGCCTGCCCGGGCATGATGAACGTACGCCCGACGTAGCGGTTCTTCAGGAAGCCCTCGCGGTAGTTCAGGCCGAGCTTCATCGCCAGCTGCATCGCCGAGGGCCGCGAGGTGTCGGGAATCGGCATCACCACGTCGATGTCGCCGCGCCACAGCTCGGCCGCCAGCCGCTCGGCCAGGTACTCGCCCATGCGCAGCCGCGCGGAGTACACCGACGCGCCGTCCAGCACCGAGTCGGGCCGCGCGAAGTACACGTACTCGAACACGCACGGATTGAGCGACGGCGACGGCGCGCACTGGTGCGCGTGGAAGCTGCCGTCGATGTCGATGAACACCGCCTCGCCCGGCTGCACGTCGCGCACCATGCGAAAGCCCAGCCCCTCGAGCGCCACCGATTCGGAGGCCACCAGGTACTCCGGGCCCTGTTCGGTCTCGGCCACCCCATAGCACAGCGGCCTGATGCCGTACGGGTCGCGGAATGCCAGGATGCCGTAGCCGGCGATCTCGGCCACGCAGGCGTACGCGCCGCGCACGCGCGCATGCACCTCGCCCACCGCCGCGAAGATCGCGTCGGCGTCCAGCGAGACGCCGCGCGCGGCCGACTGCAGCGCATTGGCCAGCACGTTCAGCAGCACCTCGGAGTCGGAGTCGGTGTTGATGTGGCGGCGGTCGCGCCGGAACATCTCGTCCTTCAGCTGCTCGGAATTCGTCAGGTTGCCGTTGTGCGCCAGCATGATGCCGAACGGCGCATTGACGTAGAACGGCTGCGCCTCCTCGGAATTGCCGGCCGAGCCGGCGGTCGGATAGCGCACGTGCGCGATGCCGGTCTGCCCGGGCAGCGAGCGCATGTTGCGGGTGCGGAACACGTCGCGCACCAGGCCGTTGCCCTTCTGCAGGTTGAACGACTTGCCCATCGCGGTGGCGATCCCGGCTGCGTCCTGGCCGCGATGCTGCAGCAGCAGCAGGCCGTCGTACAGCAGCTGGTTGACCGGGGAACGCGCCACGACGCCGAGGATTCCGCACATGACAGACTCCTACGTCTGCTTGACCTTGTCCGAACGCGCGGGCAGGTACGGCGTCACCCACGATACCAGTTCGTCGAGCAGCGGTCGGGAAAGGGCCTGCTGCCAGGCGCGTTCGCGATCCGCGCCGAGATGGTGTCCGACCAGTGCCGCCACCGTCACGACGATCAGCGCGCGCACCACGCCGAGCACCGCGCCCAGCGATCGGTCGGCCATGCCCAGCCCCACTTTCGCCAGGCCGCGCGCGATCAGGCCGCCCAGCATGCGTACCGCCACCAGCAGCGCGAAGAACAGCAGCACCGCGACGAACACCGGATGCAGCCCCCAGCCGGTGGCCGCGAGCAGCGGGCCGGTGAGCATCGGCGCACCGACCAGCGCGATCACCCAGGCCGCCAGCGCGAAGACGGTGCGCACCAGCCCGCGCAGCACGCCCAGCGCCACCGAGATCAGCAGCGTGGCGATCACGAAGTAGTCCCAGCCGGTGAGCGCGGCGACGTCCACCGCGGCCTACAGCGCGACCACCGCCGAATCGACGCCGATCAGCTTGAGCTTCGCGCGCGCCTCGTCCGCGGCGTCGCGCGTGGCGAACGGGCCGACGCGCACCCGCGTGCGCTCGCCCTGCGCGGTCTGCACCGTCTCGGTATAGACGCGCACGCCCGCCTTGCGCGCCTTGTCGGCCTGGGCGCGCGCGCTGCCGGAACTGGCGTACGCGCCGACCTGCAACGCGAAGCGGCCCGCCTCGGTGCTCGCGGAGGGCGTCTTCGCTGATGAAGACGGCCTGGCGGCGTCCGCGCGTTTCGCGGCATCGGCCGGTTTTGCCGCGTCGGATGGCCTGGCCGCGTCGGCGGCTTTCGTCGCATCGGCTTTCGCGGCGTCGGCGGCTTTCGAGGCGTCGGCGGCTCTCGGGGCATCGGCGGATCGCGCGGTGCCGGCCGGTTTCGCGGCATCCGCCGCTTTCGTGGCGTCTGCCGGTTTGCCGGCGTCCGCAGCCCTTGCGGGTTCGGGCCGCTTCGTGTCGGACCCGGCGCGCTGCGCCGCCTCGGACGCCGGCGCGCGCGCTTCGGGCGGCGGCGCGACGGGCGGCGCGGTCGTTTCGCCGGCCGCGGGCTCGGCCACCGCCTTCGGCGGCAGCGGCGCATCGCGCGGCGGGATCTCGATCTGGACGTCGGTGATGGTCTGGCGCGGCTCGGAGTCGAGGATCAGCGGCAGCACGACCGCGGCGAGCAGCCCCAGCACCAGCGCGCCGACCAGGCGCCGCCGCGCGCGCTTCTTCTGCGCCAGAGCCGGATCGAGCGCGCCGCCGTCCTCGCCGGTGTCACGCCTGGCCATGGAGATCCGTGATCGCCGGGCTCGATACGTACGCCCTGGCACGCATGCCGACGTGATGGCCTTGGAAGCGAGCGCTACGGGGCACGGGCAGCGAGGATGTCAGCGACGGTGTAGAAGGAACCGAAGACGATGATTCTATCATCGGCCCTCGCACGCACCCTGGCCGCCGCGAGCGCTTCGCGCGGGCTGCGATGGCATTCGATGCGCGCGCCTTCGCCGTCGGCCGCCGCGCCAGCCGCTTCCAGGCGCCCGGCGATCCAGGCGGCGCTCGCGGCACGCGGCGTGGGCAGGTCGGTCACGAGCCAGTGGTCGATGCGCGGCTTCAGCGCCGCGATCACGCCGTCGACGTCCTTGTCGCGCATCACGCCGAACACCGCAAAGGTACGGCGAAACGCGCCCATGCCGTCCAGGTTCATTGCCAGGTGCGCCGCGGCGTGCGGATTGTGGGCGACGTCGAGGATCACGACCGGCCGGCCGGGCAGCACCTGGAAGCGCCCGGGCAGCGTCACGGCGGCCAGCCCGTCGCGCACCGCCTGCTGGGCGACCGGCAGCCGGTGGCGCAACGCCTCGAGCGCGGCCAGCACGCCGGCGGCATTCTGCAGCTGGTTGGCGCCGCGCAGCGCCGGCCAGGCCATCCCGCCGCGACGCCAGCTGCGGCCGCGGTACGACCACTGCCCGCGATCGTCGCGGTGCCCGAAATCACGGCCGTGCAGCCACAGGTCGGCGCCGATCGCGCGCGCATGCTCGACCAGCGCGGCGGGTGGTGCCGGGTCGCTGCAGATCGCCGGTCGCCCCGCACGGAAGATGTGCGCCTTTTCCCAGCCGATGCGCTCGCGCGTTTCGCCCAGGTATTCGGCGTGGTCGATGTCGATGCTGGTCACGATCGCGCAGTCGGCATCGACCAGGTTGACCGCGTCCAGGCGCCCGCCCAGGCCGACCTCGAGGATCGCGACCTCCGGTGCACGCTGCTGGAACAGCCGCAACGCCGCCAGCGTGGTGAATTCGAAGTAGGTCAGCGGCACCGTGCCGCGCGCCGCTTCCACCGCCTCGAACTGCGCGACCAGCGCATCGTCGTCCACCGGCACGCCGTCTAGGCGCACGCGCTCGTTGAAGCGCACCAGGTGCGGGGAGGTGTACAGCCCGACGCGGTAGCCGGCCGCGCGCAGGATGGCCTCGAGCATCGCGCACGTCGAGCCCTTGCCGTTGGTGCCGCCGATCGTGATCACGATGCACGGCAGCGACAGGCCGAGCCGCCCGGCGACGTCGCGCAACCGCTCCAGGCCAAGCTCGATCGTCTTCGGATGCAGTTGCTCGATGCGCGCGAGCCACGCCTCGAGCGTTCGCGCCGCGGCGTTCATGCGCCGCTTCTCAGGACACCGCCTCGCTCGATTGCCTGAGCAGCAGCGCCAGCAGCCGTGCGATCTCGTCGCGCATCGCGCGCCGGTCGACGATCATGTCGATGGCGCCCTTCTCGAGCAGGAACTCGGCGCGCTGGAAGCCGTCGGGCAGCTTCTCGCGCACCGTCTGCTCGATCACGCGCGGACCGGCGAAGCCG
>JAHDYE010000086.1:4665-6308 GCA_023383035.1 Burkholderiaceae bacterium
CTCGGCGATCACCAGGTCGCCCAGGAAGCAGAAGCTCGCCGACACGCCGCCCATGGTCGGATCGGTGAGCACCGAAATGTACGGCAGCCGCTTGTCGGCGAGCTTCGTGAGCATCGCGGTGGTCTTGGCCATCTGCATCAGCGACAGCAGCCCTTCCTGCATGCGCGCGCCACCCGAGGCGGCGATCGACACGAACGGCACTTTCTGCTCGAGCGCCCCCTGCACGCCGCGCGTGAAGCGTTCGCCGACCACCGAGCCCATCGAGCCGCCCATGAAGTCGAACTCGAAGCAGGCGACCACCACCGGGATGGTGCGGATCGCGCCGCCCATCACGACCAGCGCGTCGGTCTCCCCGGTATCTTCGATCGCCTCCTGCAGCCGATCGGGATACTTGCGACTGTCCTTGAACTTCAGCGCGTCCACCGGCAGCACTTCATGGCCGATTTCGTAGCGCCCTTCCGCATCCAGCAGCAGGTCGAGCCGCTTGCGCGCCGGCAACCGCATGTGGTGCGAGCATTTCGGGCACACGTTCAGGTTGGCGCCGAGGTCAGCCGAGTACAGCACCGCGTCGCACGACGGGCATTTCACCCATACCCCTTCAGGCACCTTCTTCCCGCCGGCCGGCGAGCGCTTGATGCGGGGGGGCAGCAGCTTGTCCAGCCAGGTCATGGTGTCGGCTCCCTGTTCTCGTTCCGGTCGAGGGCGGCGCGCACCTGCGCCATGAACGCCCGGGCGCGCTCGGGCGCCTGCGCCGCCGGTCCGTCCTCGATCAGCTGGATCGTGCGCGTGCCGATGATCACGGCGTCGGCCGCCTGCGCCACCGCGCGCGCGGTGGCGCCGTCGCGGATGCCGAAGCCGACGCCCACCGGCAGCTTCGTGCGCCGGCGGATCGCAGCGACACGGCGCACCACGTCGGCGCTGTCGATCGTGCCGCCGGTGATGCCCTTGAGCGACACGTAGTAGACATAGCCGCTGGCCATCGCCAGCACGCGCTCGATGCGCGCCTCGGTGGAGGTGGGCGCCAGCAGGAAGATCGGGTCGATCGCGCGCGCGCGCGCGCCGGCGGCGAACGCCTCGCACTCCTCGGGCGGATAGTCGACCACGATCACGCCGTCCACGCCCGCCGCCGCGGCCTCATCGAGAAAGCGCCCGGCACCCATCCGCTCGATCGGGTTGGCGTAGCCCATCAGCACCACCGGCGTGACCGCGTCGCCGGCGCGAAACGCGCGCACGAACTCGAGCACGTCGCGCAGGCCCACGCCGAGCGCCAGCGCATGCTCGTTGGCACGCTGGATCACCGGGCCGTCGGCCATGGGGTCGGAGAACGGCACGCCGAGCTCGATGACGTCGGCGCCGCCGGCCACCAGCGCGTGCATCACCGGCACGGTCGACTCGCGCAGCGGGAATCCTGCGGTGACGTACGGAACGAGCGCCTTGCGGCCCTGCGCGGCGAGCCGCTCGAAGGTCGCTGCCAGGCGCGACATCAGAAGCGGATCCCGGCGCGCTGCGCCACGGTATGCATGTCCTTGTCGCCGCGTCCGGACAGGTTCACCAGGATGATCCGGTCGGGGTCGAGCGTGGGCGCGAGCTGTGCCGCCCACGCCAGCGCGTGGCTGGACTCCAGCGCCGGGATGATGCCCTCG
>JAHDYE010000086.1:6352-14084 GCA_023383035.1 Burkholderiaceae bacterium
TGCGGTTGCCGTGCAGCACGCCCGGCGTGCCCGCGGTGAGCGAGGCCGCGTGCCGGCCGGTGGAGAGGCCCTCGCCGCCCGCTTCCACCCCGACCAGCTGCACCTCGGGCAGGTCGATGTACGGATGGAAGATGCCGATCGCGTTGGAGCCGCCGCCGACGCACGCCACCACGTAGTCGGGCTGGCGGCCGGTCATCGCCGGCATCTGGCGCCTGCATTCCTTGCCGATCACCGACTGGAAGTCGCGCACCATCATCGGATACGGATGCGGCCCGGCCACCGTGCCGATGATGTAGAAGGTGTCCTCGACGTGGGTGACCCAGTCGCGCATCGCCTCGTTCAGCGCGTCCTTCAGCGTCCTCGAGCCCGAGTCGACCGGCACCACCTCGGCGCCGAGCAGCTTCATCCGGTACACGTTCTGCGCCTGCCGCGCGACATCCTCCGAGCCCATGTAGACCACGCACTGCATGCCGTAGCGCGCCGCCACCGTCGCGGTGGCCACGCCGTGCTGGCCGGCGCCGGTTTCGGCGATCACGCGCGGCTTGCCCATGCGCCGCGCCAGCAGCGCCTGGCCGATGGTGTTGTTGATCTTGTGCGCGCCGGTGTGGTTGAGGTCCTCGCGCTTGAACCAGATCTGCGCGCCGCCCAGCAGCGACGACCAGCGCTTCGCGTGATAGACGGGGCTCGGGCGGCCGACAAAATGCTCGAGCTCGTCGTCGAACTCGGCGACGAACTCCGGATCGTCGCGATAGCGCTCGTAGGCCAGGCGCAGCTCCTCGAGCGCGTGCACCAGCGTCTCGGCCACGAAGATGCCCCCGTAGGGACCGAAGTGGCCCCGCGCATCCGGCAAGTCGTAAGGCTTCATCCTCAGTTCCGTTGCGCCGCATCCGCGCGCAGCACTTCGGCCACGAAGTGCTCCATGCGCTCGCGCGACTTGGCGCGCGGATCGGCTTGGCTTCCCGCGGCCTGGATGCCGCTGGAGACGTCGACCATCATCGGCCGCACCTGCCCGATCGCCGCCGCGACCGTCTCCGCCGACAACCCCCCCGACAGCACGATCGGCAGCGGGCGTCCGGCCGGAATCCAGGACCAGTCGAAGGCCTCGCCGCTGCCGCCGTAACCGCGGCTGAACGAATCGAGCAGCAAGGCTTCGGCATCGTCGAAGCGAGCGAAGGATTCTAGCAAATCGGACGCACCGCGCATGCGCACCGCCCGCCAGTACCGCATGCCGGCCGGCCGCTCGTAGCGGCAGTCGCGCGGCGTCTCGTCGCCGTGGAACTGGATCACGTCGAGCCCTACCGCGCCGGCCACGCGGCGCACCTCGCCCGGCGGCGCGTTGACGAACAGGCCCACCGCGGCGACGTACGACGGCAGCAGCCGGCGCAGCCCGGCCGCGTACGCGGCATCGAGCGCGCGCGCGCTGCCCGGATGGAAGACGAAACCGACCGCATCGACGCCGAGCGCCGCGGCGGTGCGGACATCCTCGGCGCGAACCAGCCCGCAGAACTTGATCCGTGTGCGCATCGCCGCCGCCTTCACCCTTGCGCCGCTTCGAGCAGGTAGGTGCGCACCTCGCCCACCCCCTTGAGCGCCACCGGCGGAAGCTCGCGCGTGACGAAATCCGCGCGCAGGCGCTGCCAGGCCGCCTCGGAGATGTGCACGCCGGCATGGCTGCCGCTCGATTCGAGCCGGCTGGCCAGGTTGACCGTCTCGCCCCAGCAGTCGAACGCGGGCCGGCGCGTGCCGATCACGCCGGCGATCACCGGTCCGACGTGCAGCCCGATGCGCACGTTCAGCGCCAGTCCGGTCTCGCGCGACACCTCGGCGACGTGCGCCTGCAGCGCCAGCGCGAAGCGGGCCGCACGATCGGCGTGATCGCCATCGTCGCGCTCGTCCCGCTCGCCGCGGCGCGCGTGCCACGGGTCGCGCCCGGTGCCGTCGCCGGGCAGCGCATCGCCGGCACGCCGCCTGCGCACCGGGCCGATGCCGCACACCGCCATGTACGCATCGCCGATCGTCTTGATGCGCTCGACGCCGTGCGCCGCCGCGAGTCGGTCGAAGTCCGAGAACAGCCGGTCGAGCAACTGCACCACCTGCGGCGCCGACAGATGCCGCGACAGCGTCGTGAAACCGACCAGGTCGGCAAACACGATGCTGACCTCCCGATGCGCGTCGGCGATCGGCGATTCGCCGCGCTGGATGCGATCGACGATCTCGCCGGGCAGCATGCTGTGCAGCAGGTCCTCGATGCGCTGCTTGCCGTCGGCCACCTCGTTGAACAGGCGGAACTCGCGGCGGCTCTCGCTCTCGCGCGTCCACGCGCCGTACAGGCCGAGGAACAGCGCGGCGGTGACCGCGATCGCCGCGGGCGCCGCGAGCCCCGGGTCGGCGCGTCCGCCGGCGGCCGCCACTGCAAGGAACGCGGCCCAGGCCACCAGCGAGAACACCGCGAAGTAGCGAAAGCGCAGCCGGACGATGAAGATCGTCGACAGCATCAGCAACACGATGCCCAGCCCCGCCCGCGCGATGCCCGCTTCGACGCGGGCGTAGCTGATCGCCAGCAGCACCGCGATCAGGCAGGCAACCGCCGTCGCGCCCGGCTCGTAGACACGTTCCACCCACGGCCGCGTCACCGCCCATGCCGCGGCCAGCATCAACGGCACGATCACCAGCAGGCGCAACGTCACCATGATGCGCGCTGCCGGCGAACCATTCAGCCAGTCCGAAGCGGCGAACAGGGCCACCAGCATCGCGCCCGCGAGCAGCGCGATGCCGGTGTGGTGACGCAGACGCAGGCAATGGAAGCCGCCGAACGCCGCTTCCTCGGCCGGATCGACAAAGCGCAGGCGCAGCCGCTCCAACGGGTTCGGCATGCCGGCCGTCATCAGACGAAGCACTCGAACGGGTCGTCGCCCCACGACGGCACGCCGAAGCGCGCGTCGTACTGCGCACCATCGAGGTACAGGCCGTCCGGCGCAAAGGTGGGCGCCGAGCGGCGCCGGTCGCGGCCCGCCAGCACCTCGGCGATCCAGCCTGCCGGCTGGCGCCGTTCGCCGACGGCCAGCAACGCGCCCACCAGGTTGCGCACCATGTGATGCAGGAACGCGTTGCCGGTGAAGGTGAACACCACGAACGGACCACGCTCGTGCAGCGACAGCTCCTCGAGCCGGCGTACCGGCGAAGCCGCCTGGCACTCGGCCGAGCGGAACGCCGAGAAGTCGTGTTCGCCGACGAGCAGCGCGGCGGCCTCGCGCATGCGTTGCACGTCGGGATAGCGAAACGTCCATCCGGCACGTCCGGCCAGCAGCGGGTGGCGCACCGGCGCGCGATGCAGCAGGTAGCGGTAACGCCGCCGCGACGCGCCGTAGCGCGCATGGAACGCATCGGCCACCAACGTGGCGCTGCGCACCGCGAGCGTCGCGGGCAGGTGCGCATTCGTACCGCGCACCCATGCCGACGGTGCGCGCTCGGCCGCGGAGTCGAAATGCACCACCTGGCGCAGCGCGTGCACTCCCGCGTCGGTGCGACCGGCACAGATCGTGTTCACCGGGTGGCCGGCGATCGTCGCGAGCGCCCGTTCCAGCACGTCCTGGGCGGCATCGCCGGCCGGCTGCGTCTGCCATCCCCGGAACCCGCCGCCGTCGTAGGCCAGCGTCAGCGCAATTCTGGACATCGGCTGCGAACGACAAAAAAGGGGAAGCCGCGGCTTCCCCGGATATGCATCGGTGGCGGGAGCTATCCGATCTTCGACAGCATCGAACGCGCCTTCTGCTGTTGTGCCGTGTCGCCGCCCCGGAGCACTTCTTCGAGCAGTTCGCGCGCGCCTTCCTTGTCGCCGATTTCCTCGTAGGCCGAGGCCAGATCGAGCTTGGTGGCCATCTCCTGCCAGCGCGACGAATCCACGGCGGGCGCGACCGCGGTCTCGGCGGCCGCCAGGCCCACATCCGCCGAAGACAGGTCGCGGGAGAAGTCGACGGCAGGCACGTCACCCACGCCATCGTCGATCGCCGGACGCGTATCGAGCCCTTCCAGCGACGGCAGATCGATCTTGAAATCGCCCAGGTCGGCCAGCGCCGGCGGCTCGTCGGCCCTGACGTCGCCAGGCTGCGCACCGGTACGCGCGGCGTCGTCGAAGGCCGGCCGCTGCACGTCGAGCTCGAGCGAAGGCAGGTCGAAACGGCCGTCGATCGCGCGCGAAAGCTCCGACTCCCTCGATGCCGCGGCGCCGGTCTCGGAGCCCGATGCTTCGCGCAGGCTCGCCGCACGCCCGATCGTGGTGTCCAGGTCGAGGTTGAAGTCGAGCGCAGGAATGTCGCCCGCCTCCGCCTGTCCGTCCATCGGCACCGTTTCGGCGAACGAACCGCTGGTTCCGGCGGGACGCCCGGCATTCTCGCCAGGCAGTATCCGGTCGCCGAGCGCAGTGGCCGCGGCCGCCGCGGCGGCGGCCAGGCCGGCAGCACCCGCGCCCAGCCCGCCCGCACCGGGCCGGCCACCGTCGTCATCGGTGCGTGCCGCATCGGATGCGGCGGACATGTCGCCCTGCCCGGTGTACAGCGGGTTGGCCGGATCGATCGACAGGCCGAGCGTGACCACCTTGGGCCACTCCTCGTTCTGGCCGCCGGCCATGTCGTACATCTCCTGGGCGACCGCGCCGAACGCGACCGGATCCTTGCGACCCGCGTAGATCTCGAGCAGCTTCAGGCGAATGGCCTGACGCTCGGGCTGCTTCTTCAGCGCTTCCTTGAGGATCTCCTCGGCCTGCGCCTCGCGTCCGTAGGCGATGTAGACCTCGGCCTCGGCGATCGGATCGACTTCGGTGGAATGGATGTCGACGCCGCTGTCGCGCGTGCTCGTCGCGAACAGGCTGTTGTTCGTATCGACCGCCTGACCGCCGGTGGAGCCGAACAGCGAATTGGCGGTGAACGCGTCGGCCGCGATCAGGCTGTCTTCGTCGACCTTGCCCGCCTTCCTGCGGCGGCGCACCGAGTAGAAGCCGTAAGCGCCCAGCGCCAGCGCCAGCGCACCGAGACCGGGCAGCGTGAGCGGATTCGCCAGCAGATCGTCCACGAAACTGCCGGCCGGTGCAGGTGCCGGAACCGGCTGCGCGGCTGGCGGCGTCGCCGCAACGGGCGGAGCGCTCGCTGCGGGCGCAGTCGTGGCCGACGACGCAGCGTCGGTCGCGGGTGCCGCGGCGCCGGGCGACGCCGGCGCGGCGTCGGCCGTGGCGGCAGGTGTCCCGGTGGTGCCGGCCGGTGCGCTCGAACCGGACCCGGCGGCCGATGGCGCCTGGGCCTGAGGTGCCTGGGACGGCGCCGACGGCGCCGTACCGATCGTCCCCGAGGTGGTGGCGCCGGCGGCGCGGGCCGTCTCCACCTGCTGCTGCAGCTCGGCGAGCTGACGGTTCTTCAGCTCGAGCAACTGCTGCAGATCGGCAACGTTCTTCTCCAGCGCAGCGACGCGCTCCTGCTGCTCGCGCACAGCGGCATCGCGCGCGACCTGCGTTTCGGCGGCCGCGTCGCGGCCGCCGGTGGCCGTACCGGCCGCCGCGGCACCTGCCGCGCCCGCCGCGCCCGTCGCGCCCTTGGACAACTTCAACTGATCGCCGGCGCCGGCAGCGGCGCCACTGTCCTCGACGCGCCCGGTAATCGTGCCGGCGGCGCTCTGGCCGGCCTGCGTGGGTTCGACGCGCCGCGTCGCCGCCGCCAGGCGTTCGCGATAGGCGCGGAAGTCGGCCGCCTGCGCGCGAATCTGCCGGCTCGCCGTGGCGGCGTCGACGGCCGTCATCGCGGCGCGATCGGGTACGTCGAGGCGTTTGCCCGCCAGCATCTGATGGACGCTGCCGAAGAATGCGCCGGGGTTGGCGTTGTAGATGGCGACGATCGCCTGGTCGAGCGACACGTCAGCCGGCTTGACCCGGCCGGCAATGGCCGCCAGCGTGTCGCCGCTGCGCACCACCACTTCGCCCGGCGCACCGCCGGCTGCGGAGGACTGCGCCGGCGCGGCACGGGCTGGGGCCGGCGCAGAAGCTGCCGGGGTAGTTGCCGCTCGCGGCGTCGCAGCAGCAGGGGCGACCGTCGGTGCCGGCGCGGAAGCGCCCTGGGGCGCCGGCACGGGAGCGGCCTGCGCGGCCGGTGCCGGCGCAGCCATCGGCGGAACGACCTGCACCGGGCCGCCGGCCACCGACTCGCGGCCAGTGCGCAACTCGGGAGGATCGAGCAGGAAGGTGTATTCGCGGACGAACTTGCCCGATGCCCAGTTCAGCTCGACGAGCAGGTCGACGAACGGTTCGTTGATCGGCTGCGAAGAGGATATCCGCACGACCGCCGTGCCGTTCGGGCGCCGATCGACGGCGAAACGCAATCCGGCCAGCGCGGGGTTGTACTCGAGTCCGGCCTGGCGGAACGCGTCGGGCGACGCCAGCCGCGCACTGAGCGATGCGGCCTCGTCGCGGCCCAGCGCCGTGACCTCCACCTCGGCCCGCAATGGCTGCCCGAGCGCCGACTCGACGGTGAGCCGACCGAGGCCGGCTGCGTCGGCCGAGGGCGCCGCGGCACCCGCCAGCGCTGCGGCAACCGCCAACGCCAGAATGGTCGGAGCGCCTCTGCGGGACGATCCGATCCGCTGTCTTTGCGATGAAGTCACGCTTTTCCCCACAGGCGCGAATGGATTTTTTGAGGCTAACATCAGCCACTTACCCATGCAAGCTCAAGAAGGGACGGAAGTTCGTGACGTGGCAATCTTGTGACGAACGGTCCCTTCGAAGCCCCTCGACGGTGCTTTGCACCGGCTGAACGAGACGATCAGACTGCAAGAAGCCGCAACATGCGTCGTAACGGCTCGGCAGCCCCCCACAGCAGCTGGTCGCCCACCGTGAACGCGCTGAGGTAGCCCGGTCCGAACGCGAGCTTGCGCAGCCGCCCGACCGGCACATTCAGACTGCCGTTGACGGCGGCCGGCGAAAGCTCGCGGATGCTCGCCTCGCGGGTATTGGGCACCAGCTTCACCCATTCGTTGCCGGACGCGACGATCGCCTCGATCTCGTCCAGCGGCATGTCGCGCCGCAGCTTGATGGTCATGGCCTGGCTGTGACAACGCATCGCGCCGATACGCACGCACAGGCTCTCCACCGGAATATGCCCGGCGCCCGACGCCGGCAGGCCGAGGATCTTGTTGCATTCGGCGCCGCCCTTCCATTCCTCGCGCGAAGTGCCGTTGCCCAGGTCCTTGTCGATCCACGGGATCAGGCTGCCCGCCAGCGGCACGCCGAAGTGGGCGGTCGGGAACGCTTCCGAGCGCATCGCCTGCGCCACCTTCGCGTCGATCTCGAGGATCGCCGAAGCCGGATCGGCCAGCACCGGCGCCGGCGCCGCAGGCGCCGCTCCCATCTGGGCCAGCAGCTCGCGCAAGTTCTGAGGGCCGGCGCCCGACGCGGCCTGGTAGGTGGTGGCGCTGATCCACTCGACGAGATTCTCGCGCAGCAGGCCGTTCAGGCCCATCATCATCAGGCTGACCGTGCAGTTGCCGCCGATGTAGTCGCGCACGCCGCGCGCCAGTCCGTTGCGGAGCACGTGCAGGTTCAGCGGATCGAGGACGATGATCGCGTGGTCCTTCATCCGCAGCGCCGACGCGGCATCGATCCAGTAGCCGTTCCAGCCGGCAGCGCGCAGCTTTGGATGGACCTCGTTGGTCCAGTCGCCGCCCTGGCAGGTGAGCACGACGTCCATCTTCTTCA
>JAHDYE010000087.1 GCA_023383035.1 Burkholderiaceae bacterium
ACATGCAGGTGTTCAGCGACCTGCAGGTGGGCGACGACATCATCGTGCAGCGCGCTGCGTTCACCACGCATTTCCTGCATCCGCCGGGATACAGCTACTTCGCCACGTTGCGCGGCAAGCTCAACTGGCATGAGTTGCCGCACCTGCAGACGCTGCAGCGCTGACGCGCTTCCCGCCGATGCTGTCGAGCCTGCGTCTCCAGGATTTCGTCATCGTCGACCGCGCCGAGCTCGAGTTCGGCCCGGGTTTCACCGTGCTGTCGGGCGAGACCGGCGCCGGCAAGTCGATCCTGATCGATGCGCTGCTGCTGGCCATGGGCGGGCGTGCCGATGCCGGCGTGGTGCGCGAAGGCTGCGCGCGCGCCGACATCGCGGCCGAGTTCCGCAGCGATGCCGCGCTCGACGACTGGCTGGCCGCGCATGACCTGCAGGGCGACGCCGGCAGCGTGCTGCTGCGCCGCCTGATCGAAGCCGACGGCCGCTCGCGCGCGCTGGTCAACGGCCACCCGGCCACCGCGGCGCTGCTGCGCGAGATCGGCGAGCGGCTGCTCGACATCCATGGCCAGCACGCGGCGCAGTCGCTGCTGCGCGCCGACGGCCAGCGTCTGCTGCTCGACGCCTTCGCCGGCCTGGACGACAAGGTCGTGGCGCTCGGCGACGCCTGGTCGGCCTGGCGCGAACTGGCGCGCGGCCTGGAAGCAGCCGAATCGGGGCAACGCGAGCTGGCGCTGGAACGCGAGCGCCTGGCATGGCAGGCCGAAGAGCTCGGACGCCTGCGTCTGGCACCCGGCGAATGGGAAACGCTGAACGACGAGCAGAAGCGGCTGTCGCATGCCGCGTCGCTGATCGAGGGCACACGCGGCGCGGCCGACGCGCTGGCCGACAGCGACGATGCGCTGTCGCGGCGGCTGCACCAGCTGATGCAGCGCCTGCGCCCGCTGGCGGCGATCGACGCGCGGCTCGGCGAGCCTCTCGAGCTGCTCGACGGCGCGGCGATCCAGATCGACGAGGCGGCTTCGGCGCTGTCGGCCTACGCCGAGCGCGTGGATCTCGACCCCGAACGGCTGCAGCAGGTCGAGCAACGCATCGGCGCGGTATTCGAGGCCGCGCGCCGCCTGCGACTGTCGCCCGAAACGATCCCGGCCACGCTCGAGACGCTGCGCCAGCGGCTGGACGAGCTCGACGCCGCGCAGGACGTCGAGGGCCTGCGCGCTCGCGCGCAGGCGGCACGCGAGCGCTACGACGCGCTGGCCGCCGCGCTGTCGGCGGCGCGACGCAAAGCCGCAGGGCGGCTGGCCGACGGCGTGTCGCGGCGCATGGCCGAGCTGGGCATGGCTGGCGGCAAGCTGGCGATCGCCTGCGAGGCGGCGCCGCCTTCGGCATCGGGTACCGACGCGATCGAATTCCGGGTGGCTGCACATGCCGGCGCCACGCCGCGCCCGCTGGCGAAGGTCGCCTCGGGTGGCGAGCTGTCGCGCATCGGCCTGGCGATCTCGGTGCTGGCCGCGCAGGCCAATCCGGTGCCCACGCTGATCTTCGACGAGGCCGATGCAGGCGTGGGCGGTGCCATCGCCGAAGCCATCGGCGCACTGATGCGCCAGCTCGGCGCCGACCGCCAGGTGCTGTGCGTGACCCACCTGCCGCAGGTGGCAGCGAAGGCGCACCGGCACTACCGCGTGGTCAAGGACACCGTCGGCGGACGAACCGTGAGCCGGATCGAGGCGCTCGACCGCGGCGCGCGCGTCGAGGAGATCGCGCGCATGCTCGGAGGCGCCGAGATCACCGCCACCACGCGCAAGCACGCGCGCGAGATCCTCGCGCAGGCATAAGCCGGGCAACGGCGCGCCCGGCGGCGGCCTTCAGCTGCGGCGGCGATCGCAGTCCGGCTTGTTGCAGTTGCCGTACAGCGCGAGCGCGTGCTCCTGCAGCGTGAAGCCGCGATCCTTCGCGATCTTGTGCTGCCGCCGCTCGATCTCGGGATCGTAGAACTCCTCGACGCGCCCGCACTGCAGGCACACGAGGTGGTCGTGGTGCTGGCCTTCCTCGAGCTCGTAGACGGCCTTGCCGGACTCGAAATTGCTGCGCTTGAGCAGGCCGGCGTGCTCGAACTGGGTCAGCACGCGATACACGGTGGCCAGGCCGATTTCCTGGTGCTCGGCAAGCAGTTCGCGATAGACGTCCTCGGCGCTCATGTGCCGCTGCCTGCCGTGCTGGAAGATCTCGAGAATCTTCAGGCGCGGCAGCGTCGCCTTCAGCCCCATGTTCTTGAGTTCGCTGGTGACGGACATGCGGGTGGCCTAGGTGGTAATACGCGTGCTTGTATGATAACGGTTTCGCTTTCGTTGGGTCCTGCCCCGGCACCATGAACAAGGTTTTCGCTTCGCGTGACCGCGCTGCGGCACGCGCCGACGCGCGGACGACGGCGCTGCGCGCGTTACCGGCGCTGCTCGCGGCTGCGCTGCTGGCCGCCGGCTGCGCGCAGCGCGATCCCAACCGCAGCGGACTGCTGCAGCCCTATCGCACCGACCTGCCCCAGGGCAACTACCTGACGCAGGCCACGCTCGAGCAGATCAAGGAAGGCATGAGCCGCGAGCAGGTGCGCTTCGCGCTCGGCACGCCGCTGCTGCGCCACGTATTCCATCCCGATCGCTGGGACTACGTGTTCCGCTACCAGTTCCCGAACGGCCGCGCCGAATTGAGGCGCGCGACCATCCTGTTCAGGGACGATCGCGTGGTCTCCATCGTTGCCGAGTCGCTGCCGGCGAAGGAGGACCCGAACGATCCGGCGCTGCCCGGCTATCGTCCGCAGGCCGCCGCAAAGGCCGCGCAATGACAATGAGAATCGCCATCGCTGGCGCTTCCGGGCGCATGGGACGCATGCTGATCGAGACGGTGCTGCAGGCGTCCGACGCCACGCTGACCGGCGCGCTCGACGTCGCCGCCAGTCCGGCCGTCGGACGCGACGCCGCGGAATTCCTCGGACGCGCCAGCGGCGTGCCGATCGGCACCGACATCGACGCCGGAATCGCCGGCGCGCAGTTCCTGATCGACTTCACCCGGCCCGAAGGCACGCTCGCGCACCTGCGTGCCTGCGCGGCGCACGGCGTGGCCATGGTGATCGGCACCACCGGCTTCGACGATGCCGGCCGGCAGGCGATCGCGGTGGCGGCCGAACGCATTCCGGTCGTGTGCGCGCCCAACATGAGCGTGGGCGTGAACGTGACGCTGAAGCTGCTCGAGCTGGCGGCGAAGAGCCTGCGCACCGGCTACGACATCGAGATCATCGAGGCCCATCATCGCCACAAGGTCGACGCGCCGTCGGGCACCGCGCTCAAGATGGGCGAGGTCGTCGCCGGCGCACTGGGGCGCGACCTGAAGCAGGTGGCGGTGTACGGCCGCGAAGGCGTCACCGGCGAACGCGACCCGTCCACGATCGGCTTCGCCACGGTACGCGGCGGCGACATCGTCGGCGATCACACCGTGCTGTTCGCCGGCATCGGCGAGCGCATCGAGATCACCCACCGCGCCGCCAGTCGCGTCACCTACGCGCATGGCGCGCTGCGCGCGTGCCGGTTCCTGGCAGGCCGCGCCAACGGCCTGTACGACATGCACGACGTGCTCGGCCTGAAAGGCTGACGTCCGTCGGGGGCACGGCGCGCCTCGCCCGGCCGCGGCCGCGCGGTCAGCGCGGCAACGGCAGCGGGCCGGCCGGCTTCTTCAGGCTCCCGCACGGATCGTCGCGCGGCGCCGCGGCGGTGAACTCGGCGCGGTGAAAATCCGCCGGCGCCGGTCCGCCGTTCTCCTCGAGCAGACCGATGCTGAGCAGGCGATCCTGCGGCCGCCGATCGGCCAGGTAGCGCGGCACGCCGATGTCGCGCCGCACATGGCCATTGCCGGCCAGCAGCACCACCGGCAATCCGGTGCGCCGACGCGCCTCGGCCACCGCGTCGGCCATGCGCGCGTCGCGCGCGCGTTGTGCCGCCGCCATCGGCGCGATGCGCGAGGCCGGCAGCAGGTTGCAGTGCCCGGCACGGATCGACTCCTCGAGCGTCTGCCGGTCGCCGGCGCTCCAGCCCGACGGCTCGGCGGCGGAAGCGGCATCGGGCTGGCCGCGCGCCACCGCGGAGGTTTCCCGCCGCGACAGGTTCGCCGCCACCAGCGGCAGGCGGCGGCGCAACGCCAGCTCCACCACCGGCCCGTAGTGCGCCCAGTTCCAGCTGCGGAAATCGAAGCCTGCGGCCTCGGCGACGCGCCGCGCGCGCGCGGCGGCATCACCCGTTCGCCCGGCGGCGTCGGCGGCGAGCGCTCGGTCCAGATCGGCCTGGCGGTCGCTGTCGAACTGCTCGAGCGCCAGCACGACGGGACGCGCGGCAGCCAGCGACTCGAGCCAGCCCAGCCGCAGCCGGTGCTGCGCCGCGTTGTCGTGCACCTCGCCGATCAGCACCACATCGGCCGTCAATGCCTCGGACGGCAGCGCGGGCGCGGCCTTCGCCGCGATGTCCGGTCCGGGCAGCGTCGCACATCCGGCCAGCCCGCAGGCAAGGCCCAGCGCACGCAGCGCGCGGCGCCATGCCGTGGACGAAGCGGCCCGACGCGCCGGCGGGGTCACGACCTTCGCCGCTTCGGAATCGAGGTGGAGGTGCATGCTCGCTGCCTTGTATTGCCAGACACGCGTCATTATCATCGACGCCCCATCACGAAACGTCCGCTCCGGGGCCACGCGCCACGGGCGGCAAACCCCGTGCCGCGACGCGCGTTTTGCCTTGTCCGGCTCGCCCGCGATAATTTCTTCCATGGACGTACTCCGGCTGTCGGCGGCAGGCGGCGCGCTGGCCCTGCACGGACTCGTGCTCGCCGCCGTGCTGATGCTCGCGGCCGTCCCGCCCGCAGCAACCCCGCCCGAGCCGCTGCAGGTGGCGCTGATCACGCCACCGCAACCGCTGCCGGTGGCTGCCGCTCCGGTGTCGCCCGTCCCCGAGACGCCGCAGGCGATCGAACGCGCACCGCCACACCCGCCGGTCGCGGCGCAGCCGCCGGCCGCACGCGCCAAACCGGCTCCCAGGCCGCACCGGTCCGTGCCCGCCCCACCGAAGGCGGCGCCCGCCGCGCCGGAGCCGCCGCGTGCGCGCCCCGAACCGGACGAAAGCGCCGCCGCGATCACGCCGCCGCCGGCCACACCCGCCGCATCGGCGGCGCCCGCCGCACCGGCCACGCCCGCCGCACCGGCGGCGCCCGCTGCGCAGGCAGCCGCCGACGAACCCGCGCCCGCCGGTGCGCAGGCAGCCCCGCCGCCGCCCGCTTCGACGAGCGCTGCGCACGGCGCCGCGGTCGCGCCGCACGCCGCCGCACCTCACAGCGCACCGCGCGTCGATGCGAGCTGGACGGGAAACGCGCTGCCGCGCTACCCCCCGATGGCGGTACGCATGGGCCTGCAGGGAGAGGTGCGGCTGGACGTATACGTGGACGCCAGCGGCAGGGCGACCGAAGTGCGGCTGCAGCAGTCGACCGGCTCGGATCTGCTGGACCGCACCGCGATCGATGCGGTAAAGAAATGGCGCTTCAAGCCGGCCACCGTCGGCGGCCGGCCAGTGGCGGCGTGGTACCGCGACTGGAAGTTCACGTTCCGACTCGACCAACCCTGAAAGGACGCATCGATGCATGGACAGCAACTGGGCCTGATGCACTTCTGGCAGGCGGGCGACGCGGTGACGCACGGCGTGGCCTATCTGCTGCTGGCCATGTCGGTGGTGAGCTGGTACTTCATCCTGTCCAAGGCGTGGAGCACGTGGCGGCTGCGCCGCGGCGCGCATGCGGCGCTCGAGCAATTCTGGGCCGCGCGTTCGATGGACGAGGCGATGGCCACGCTGGCGCGCGCCGACACCGAGCGCGTGTTCCTGCCGCTGGTGCAGAAGGCGCGTGCCGCGGCCGCGATGCAGCCCGACAGCTCGCTGGCGGCATCGATCGACCGCGACGAAATGGTCACGCGCGCGCTGCGCGGCGAAATCACGCAGGCCTCGGCGCGCCTCGAGAGCGGGCTGGCGTTTCTCGCGTCGGTGGGCAGCACCGCGCCCTTCGTCGGGCTGTTCGGCACCGTGTGGGGCATCTACCACGCGCTGCTGGCGATCGCCTCGAGCGGCCAGGTGATGATCGACAAGGTGGCGGGGCCGGTCGGCGAGGCACTGGTGATGACGGCGGCGGGGCTGGCGGTGGCGATCCCCGCGGTGCTCGCCTACAACGCGTTCGTGCGCGCCAACCGCATCGTGCTCGCCGAGCTCGACGGCTTCGCGCACGACCTGCTCGGGCTGGTGATCACCGGGCGCCGCCTCGACGATCGACCAGGCGATGCGTTGCGCAGCGGCATGACGCCGCTGTCGACCTCGCCGATGGTGCGCTGAACACCGCGGTCACGCAACGGAGCACGACGATGGCATTCGGCGGACTGGATTCCGGCAGCAACCCGCAGCCGATGGCCGAGATCAACACGACGCCGCTGGTCGACGTCATGCTGGTGCTGCTGGTCATCTTCATCATCACCGCGCCGCTGCTCACGCACGCGATCCGGCTCGACCTGCCCACCGCGCCGTCGGCGATCGCACCCGAGAAACCGGAGACGATCGCGCTGTCGATCGACGCCTCCGGTGCGCTGTTCTGGAACAACGAGCCGGTTGCCGGGCTGGAGGCGCTCGCGCAGCGCTTCGCGCAGGCGGCAGCCCGCCAGCCGCAGCCCGAGCTGCACCTGCGCGCCGACCGCGAGACGCGCTACCAGCGCATCGCCGAGGTGATGGCGAGCGCGCAGCAGGCCGGCATCTCGAAGCTCGGCTTCGTCACCGAGCCGTACGAACGGCGCCGCGACGCCGGCAAGTAGCCGCTGCGCCCGTCACAGCGTGAAGCGCAGGCCCTCGACGAGCGCCGCCGGCGCGCGCACGCCGCCGGGCTCGCGCCCGTCCCAGGTCTCGGTGACGGGCATGCGGCGCGCCACGTCGGTCAGGCTCGCCAGCCGCTCGCCGAGCACGCGGTACAGGCTGTCGTCGAAACGCATCGGCTCGATCGGCGCGACCGGCACGCCGCGCTCGACCCACAACGTCGCGAAGCGCGTCATCCCGGTGACGCGGCAGGCATCGCGATCGGAATAGTTCAGGTACCACAGGTCGGAGATGGCCACGCCGGTGTCCAGCGCCGACAGGGCCTGCGCATCCGGCAGACGACCCGGCGACACGCACGGCGCGAACGGCCGCTCGTCGTCATCGGCGCCGGTATCGGCCACGCCGAACTCGCGGGCACTGCGCGGTGACACCAGACGTCGCGCCGGACGACCGCGCGCGATCAGCGGCAGGCGCGCCGGCCGCTCGAAGCCATCGTCCTGGAAACGCGGCACGCCCAGCGCGTCGCAGTCGTCGACGAGGTCGAAGTCCGCATGCAGGCTCGCCTCGCCGCGCAGTGCACGCGCCAGCGGCGACTGCCCGGTGCGCCAGGCACGCTCGGAGAACCCGCCCCACCTGAGCAGCGACACCAGCGCGGCCAGCGCCCGTGGTGCCAGCAGCACGCGCTGCTCACCGGCGGCAAGCCTGCGCGACGGGCGCCGCATCGCCTGCACGCGTTCGCGTGCCGCGCCGACCGCCGCCCGCAGTGCCGCGGCGTCCCAGTGCTCGGCCGACCAGTTCTCCTTGACCGCGCGATCGCCGCCCAGCTGCAGCGAGAAGTCCAGGCCACAGGACAGCGATTCGTGGTAGTGGCGGTGGCCCAGGCTGCTCGCGAGCGCGCGCACCAGCACGCCTCCCGCGTACACGCCGACCAGGTCGTCGGCGCCGGCGGCATCGACCACGGCGTCGATCACGGCGCCCGGCCCGGCAACGCTGCCGTCGCGCAGGCATTGGCTCGCCGCGGGCAGCGCTTGCCAGCACGCATGCGGATCGGGCGGCAGCGGCGCGAGCGCCGTACGCAGCGTCGCGAGTCCTTCGGCGAGCACCGCCTCGATCGCGGCGGGTTCGCCCAGCGTGCAGGCGATGCGCGCCTGCCGCCCGCGGTCGATCAGCCGCAGCGTCGCGACCGAGCGCTCGACGGCGCCCGCCTGGCGCACCCGCGCGCCGTTGAAGCGCACATAGTCGGAACGCTCGGCGCGCAGCGCGGCGAACAGGATCTCGCCGCCGCGCACCGACGACGCGACGAACGCCGACAGCGCGGCGAACTGTGCCGCGAAGACCGGGTCGGGGCGGCGCGCGCCGCTCGCGGCGCAGGCGCCCGTCATGATTCGCCGCCGAAGACGTCGACGTCGCGAAACACGCAGGCGGGCGACGCGTGACCGACGCGGGCGATCTGGCCCGGCTCGCCCTTGCCGCAGAACGGCGTGCCGTGCACCTGCATCGTCGAACGGTCGCCCACCATCGCCAGGCTGCGCCAGAACGTCGCCGACACGCCGCGATAGTTGGGATTGCGCACCACCGCGCCCAGCCGCCCGTCCTCGATCAGCCGCCCCCATTCGCAGCCGAACTGGAACTTGTTGCGCGAATCGTCGATCGACCACGAGGCGTTGGTCTGCATCCAGATGCCGCGCCCGATCGATCCGATCATCGCTTCCATCGTCGCATCGCCCGGCTCGAGGTTCAGGTTCGCCATGCGATCGATCGGCGGACGATGCCAGCCGCTGGCGCGCGCCGCGGCGGCGCCCTCGATCGCCCAGCCGCGCGCGGCGGCACGCGCACGCGACAGCGCGCCGCCCAACGCGCGTACCAGCACGCCGCGCTCGATCAGGCGTACCGGCCGCGCGGCTTCGCCGTCATCGTCGGCCGCATAGCTCGCGCACTCGTCCGGCAAGGCGGGATCGAAGCTCACGTTCAGCAGCGGCGAACCGTAGCGATAGCGGCCGAACATGTCGGGCGTCACGAAGCTGGTGCCGGCGAAGTTGCGTTCGTCGCCGAGGATGCGGTCGAGTTCGAGCGGATGGCCGATCGACTCGTGGATCTGCAGCATCATCTGGTCGGGCGACAGCAGCAGATCGCGGACGCCGTCCGGGCAGTTGGGCGCGCCCAGCAGCTCGAGCGCCTCGGCGGCGATGCGCGCGCCGGCGCCGACGAAACCCGAGCTGCGCAGCGCATCGTTCGCGCCCTGCCGGCACACGCCGTTGTACTGGCCGCCCAGCGTGCGCGTCTGCGCACGTCCGCCGTCGGCCGCCGTGGCTTCGAGGCGGGGCTCGACGTGCCGGAAGCGCTGCTCGAAAACGGCGGTGCCGTCGATCCACAGCCGGTGGCAGGCCTCGCTCGCACGCAAGCCCGCCGACCAGTGCACGATGCGGGGATCGCGCTTCATCGCCGCCGACTCGTCGTGCAGCAACCCGATCAGCCCGGCGCGATCCGGGAGCGGCGCCTCGCGCGGCCCGTCGTGGCGCAGCACCGCTTCGGGCATGCGCCAGGGCGCCTGCGCCAGGCCCAGTCCCCTGCCGCGCGCCATGCGCGCCCGGTCGGCCGCGCGTTCGGCGGCCTGCAGCAGGCCGCGCGCGGACAGGTCGGCAGTGGCGCAGTATCCGGCCTCGCCGTCGAGCCAGACCGTGAGCATCGCGCCGCGATCGATGCTCAGCGACACCGGCTGCAGCACGCCGCGCACCAGCGCCAGCGACTCGCTGCGTTCCTCGACCAGGCGCAACGACACGCGCGCGCCCGCCTGCGCGATCAGCGGGAACGCCGGCGCGGGCAGCTCGGGGAAAGAGAAGAAAGACGGTCCGTCGATAGCGCGCTTCTCAGCGGCCGAGCCACTGCAGCAGCGGCTCCCAGGTGACGCGGTCCTTGTCGATGCGTTGCGACGGGATGTCGAACACGGTCAGGCCGTGCGCGGCCAGGTGCACGTAGTTCTGCGTGTCGCGCAGGTAACCTGAAACCGGCAGGCCGACGCTGCCGACGAAGCGCGCCAGCTGCTCGGCCGCCCGCGTGCGCGGATCGACGCGCATGCCGACGATGCTCACGATCTCGCGGAAGCGCCGCGCGTTGCCGAGCACCGCTTCCAGCTCGCCGAGGAAGTGTTGCGTGGCCATCACGTCGAACATCGACGGTTGCACCGGCACGACGATCCGGTCGGCCACGCGCGCGACTTCGGACAGGCGCTTGCCGGTGATCTGCGCCGGCGTATCGAGCACGACGTGCGTGACACCGCGCGGCGGACGCGCGATCTCGCCGTTCATCTCCCAGGTGTCGATCGGCTTGACGCCGGCGGGTCGCAGGCTCAGCCATTGACGGGCCGATTGCTGGCGGTCGAAGTCGCCGAGCATCGTGCGTTCGTCCTGCGACGCGAAATAACCGGCGAGATTCGTCGCGAGGGTCGTCTTTCCGACGCCGCCCTTGGGGTTGACCACGGCTATCACCGGCATGCAATTGCTCCTTGACTGGATCCTGATCGCCGTACGCGATTTCGCTGTCGTGATGTTAGCAAAACGCCGCGCATCACGGTTGCATTCAACGCGCCGAGCGACGCACCGTGTCGATCTCGACACACAACTGTTCGAGCGCATCGAGCGCACGCGGTCCCGGAACCTCCATCATCGACGCGTCGAAGACGGCAAAGCGCGCCGTGCCGCGCGGCGCGATCAGGCCGAGCTGGCGCCAGCGCTGTTCCGAGCGTGCGCCATCGGTGGCGATCACCAGCTCGGGATGCGCGGCGATCACCGCTTCGGCATCGAGCTGTGGCGCCACGCGTGGCGCATCGGCGAACACGTTGACGCCGGCACAGCTGCGCACCGCGTCGCCGATCACGTCGCCGTCGGCGATGCCGATCAGCGGCGCGGACCAGATCTGCACGAACACGCGCACCGGCCGGGCGCCGGCGTAGCGCGCGCGCACCGATGCGAGCCGCTCGCGAAACCGCCGCGCGGCCGCCAGACCCGGCGCCGGATCGCCGGACAGCTGCGCGAACCGCTCGAGCGTGGCGGCGATGTCGTCCAGCGTGCGCGGTTCCGACACGAACACCGCGATGCCCAGCGCCTGCAGACGCTCGAGCACCGCGCGCGAAGCGCCCGGGCCCCAGATGACCACCAGCTGCGGCGCCAGCGCGAGCAGCTGCTCGGCGTCGGGCTGCGGATGCGACGTCACTCGCGGCAGCGCTCGCGCCGCTGCCGGATATCGACTGCTGCGATCCACCGCCACGACACGCGATCCGGCGCCGCCCGCGAACAGCAGCTCGGTGGCGTGCGGTGCCAGCGAAACGATGCGCGCCGGCGGCGCGGGCAGCGACACGCGGCGCCCCCAGTCGTCGTCCAGCACCACGGGCGCCGCCAGCGCGCCAGCGGAGGCGGCCGCCGCGAACAGCGCGGCGAGTATCCGCCTGCACAGCGACGACATCAGCGCATCGCGTAGCGCACGCCGACCAGCAGCGAACGCGGCAGCGACCGGTAGCCGGACACCGTCTCGTAGTCGCGGTCGCCGAGGTTGCCGGCGCGCCCGAACAGCTCCCAGTCGCGGTCGAGCCGGTACGCGGCCCAGGCATCGACGAACGCGTAGCCGCCCATGCGTTGTCCCTGCGTGTCGAAGCGCCGGGCCTGCGCGACCGCCTCGGCGCCGTAGCGCCAGCGTCCCTGTTGCCGTTCGACGCCGAGCACGCCGAAGCGCGGCGCGCGACGCGTGAGCTCGCCCTCGGTGCGCAGGTTCGCGAGCGGGTCCTCGAGCACGCCTTCGGTGTGCTGCACCGTGGCCGAGCCGCGCAGCGTCCACGCTCCGATGGCGCGCCGCGCCTCCAGCGTGAGGCCGTGCACGCGCGCGCGCGCCAGGTTGCGCGCGGTGAAGGTCGAGTCCAGCTCGATCGCATCGTCGATCCGGCTGCTGAAGGCGATCGCCCGGAACAGCCCGGCGGCGCTGCGCCGCTCGGCCGCGACTTCGAAGCCGCGCGACTTCTCCGGTTGCAGCGTCGGGTTCGGCGAGAACGGGTTGTACAGGTCGTCGAAGGTGGGCGCGCGAAACGCGGTGCCGTAGCTGGCGCGCACCAGCCACAGCGGGTCGAGCTGCCAGCCCCAGGCAATGGCGCCGGTGGTTTCACTGCCGACCGATTCGATGCGATCGCGCCGCAGCGTCGCACGCAGCGTGTGGTCGCCCCATCCGCGTTCGTAGCCGCCGAACACCGAGTCGGTGTCGCGGCGCTCGCGCACGTAGCTGGCGCCGCCGCCGCGGGTCACGCCTTCGCCGTCGATGCGCTGCGACAGCGACTCGATGCCGAACAGCAGGCTGCCGCCCCACGCCTCGACGGTGTTCTGCCAGGCCACGGTGCGCGAGTCGGTGCGCGGCGCGAACGAGAAACCGGCGAAACCGTAGTCGAGCGAGCTGTTGCCCACGCGCAGCTCGGTGTGCCAGCCGGCCAGCAGCCGCCCGCGCGCGAACGCCGACAGCGCGCTCGAACGGTAGTCCTTGCGCGCGCTGTCCGGCGTGGAGAACGCGTCGTCGTACTCCATGCGGCCATCGGTGAGCAGCAGCGCGGCGCCGAGCTCCCAGCGCGGCGTCAGCCGATGAGCCAGCGACGCGGTCAGCGAGCTCTGGCGATTGCCGTCGCGATCGCGCTGGAAATCGGAACTGCCGGGCCGCGTGGCCTCGAAGCCGGAGGTGCGATCGTGCGACAGGCCGAGCGCCACGCGAGTGCCCTCGCGCGCGGCGCGAAAGCCTGCCTGCACCTGCGCGGTGCCGCGGCTGCCCGCGGCGGCCGACGCGAACGGATGCAGGCCATCGGCGCCCGGTTGCCGGGTGAAGATCTGCACCACCCCGCCGATCGCCCCCGAACCGTAGATCGACGAGGCCGGCCCGCGCACGATCTCGATGCGATCGATCGACGACAGCGGCAGGTTCTCGATCAGTCCACCGCCGCTCAGCGGGTTCTCCATCCGGACGCCGTCGACCAGGATCACGGTCTGCGAATTGCGGGTACCGCGCACGAACAGGCCCGACAGCGAGCCGGCGCCACCGGTCTGCGAGATCTCGATGCCGCCCGCGCTGCGCAGCAGCTCGGGCAGCGTGGAAGCGCCGGCGTCGCGCACCGCCTGCGCGTCGATCACGCTGACGTCGGCGAGCGCGCGATCGATCGTCGTTTCGCTGCGCGTGGCGGTGATGACCACCGGATACAACGACTGGGCGTTCGCGTCGGAAACGGACAAGCCGGCAACCAGTGCGCTCGCGCACATGGTGGCGACCGCGAACGCGCGCGCGGCCGCCGGGCGTGGGGACGAAGGGGACATGATGGACTCCAGTACACCTTGCCCACCGCAAGGCGTCGGTTCGTCAAAGGATTCGCGCCCCTTGGTGGGCACGATCCGCCCTTCCGGCCGGTATCCGGGCTTGCAGCGTCGGGCGTCCCATGGACGGCCCGGATGCGCACTGCCTTTCCGGATCACGGCCCGCACGCGGCGAGGCCGGATCCAGTGGCGATGGGTGCGCGACTGTCCGCGCGAACGCGAACACCGCTGCTTACCGTTGCGGGGGCAGCACAGGTTGACCGTGGCCGGATCGGCCGCGGTGCCCTGTTTCCCGTTTGACCGCGCATCGGGATCGAGGCGCGGCACCGGAAGCGGGGAGAATTATAGGCGAGCCCGCATCGCGTCCGGATGCGACGCCGGCCGGATCGATCCGCGCCCGGCGAACGTCAGCGGTCGGTCGCCTGCCCGAGCGGCGCCGGCGCGATGCGCGACAGCGCGTCCATGACGATGCCGCCGGTCAGCAGCTCGGGCAGGATCTGCGGTTCGGCCTCTCCGGGCCGATACAGCAGGTACAGCGGCACGCCGTTGCGCCCGAAACGCGCCAGCTCGGCGGTGATCGCCGCGTCGCGGTTGGTCCAGTCGGCCTTCAGGCGCAGCACCGAGCGCTGCGCCATCGCCTCGACGATCGCGTCGCGCTCGAGCACCAGCCGCTTGTTGGCCTGG